>JAAXGM010000209.1 GCA_012267435.1 Gemmatimonadota bacterium | reverse complement strand
CCTCGCGCTGCACGGCGCCATGGCGGTCCGCGACGTTCCCCGTCCCGAAGCCGAGATCGCCCGCCGCTTCCGCGAACTCGTCGGGCCCGACGTTCCCATCGCCGGCACGTTCGACCTTCACGGCAACGAAGACGGCGAGTTCCTCGAGCATGCCGATTTCTCCATGGTGACCAAGCGTTTTCCCCACTACGACTCCTACATCCAGGGGGAGCGGGCCGCGCGCGCGCTGCGGATCACGGCGCGAGGCGAATACGTGCCGACCACGGCGACCCGGAAGCCGGGGGTCATCACCGCGACCGTGCTGCAGTGGACCGGCCAATCCCCGGCGATGGACATCATGGAGCGGGCGCGGCGCTGGGAGGCGCGCGAGCACGACGCCTACGTGAGCGTCTTCTATGGCTATCCGTGGTCCGATGTCCCCGACGTGGGCGCCACCGTCCAGGTGATGACCAACGGCGACCAGGAACTCGCGGACCGGATCGCTGACGACATGGACGACTACATCTGGCGCGTCCGCGAGGACTTCGCCCTGGGCTCCTACCCCGGCCCCGAGGAGGGCGCGCGGATCGTGGCGGCGGCCATCGCCGCGGGGGAGACACCCGTGGCGGTCGGCGACTACAGCGATCGGCCCGGCGACGCAACCCACATCCTGAACGCCTTCACCGAGGCGGGTATCGGGAAAACGCTCTACGGCACGATCAGTTCGCCCGCCACGCTGGAGACCCTGGCGGCCACCGACGCGATACCGGGCGACCCCTTCGACCACGAGATCGGCGGCTTCACGCCGTCGGGCGGTTCCCCCACGCGGATCACCGGCACCCTCGAGTACTTCGATGAAGGCTTCGGCTACGACCGGATCGCCGCCGTCTCCTTCGGCGACGGCAACATCGTCTTCCTGGTTCCTGCCTACGAGCAGGTGCTCTACCCCGAAGCCTTCCGCTTCGGATCCATCAACCCCGACGACTACGAGGTCTTCGTGGTCAAGTCGCGGGTCCACTTCCGGCGCGGGTTCGACGAAACCGGCTATGCGCGCACGATTCAGATCATCGAGGCCCCCGAGCCGTTCGTGGGGACGACCTTCCTGGACGCGCTGACCTACGAGAACGTGGATCTGGGCGAGTTCTACCCCTATGGAACGCCTCCGAAGCGGCGCTAACGGCGACGACGAACGGCCCCGGGAGGTTCCACCAGATCCGGCCGCCATCCCAACCGTCGTTCCCCGAACGACGGCGGCTGAGGAGGATGTGACGTGACGATGCAAACGAGAACGAGTCTGCTGTGGAGTGGGGCCCCTGTCCTCGCCGTCCTCGCCGCCGGCTGCGGCCCGATGGGCGCCGGTCCGGCCGACGACGGCGCCGCCCGTCCCACCGAAGTCCTCGAAATCCCCGACGCGCGGGAGCGCGCCGGCATCCGAAAGGACCTCATCACGAAGCGGCTGGATGCGGTCGTGCTTCCGGCGATGCGGGCGCACGACATCGACATGTGGCTCACCTTCAGCCGCGAGCACCACGTGGACCCGATCCTCTCGGAGATCGGCGGCGGTTGGGGAGGCGTCCGGAACGCCTACATCTTCTTCGACCGGGGCGGGGACACCCCGGAGAAGATCTTCGTCGGCTCCCACTCGCTCCGCGACCCGACCATCAGCGACGCCTACGACCTCCTCATCTTCTACGGCTATACCGAGGAAGGCGTCCGGCCGCACCTTCGGCGCGTCATCGAGGAACGCGACCCGCAGCGGATCGGAATCAACGTCTCCCCGACGCTGCCGATGGCGGACGGGCTTACCTGGACGCTCAGGAACTTCCTCGAGGAGACTCTCGGCGAGACCTACGCATCCCGCATGGTCCCGGCGGAGCTGGTGATCCGCGACTTCCGCGAGATGCGCATTCCCGAGGAGATTCCGGTCTTCGCCGCTCTTTGCGCCTGGACCGTCGCCTGGGAAGAGGAGGCGTTCTCCGACGCGGTGATCACGGTGGGCGAGACCACCATCGCCGACATCCACTGGTGGATGCGGCAGCGGACGATGGAACTCGGACTCATCAACGAGTTCCTGCCGGGGGTCCGGATCACGCGCGACGGGGAGAACCTCCCGATCAACAGCGCGGACCACGTCGTGATGCCCGGGGACATCCTGTCGGTGGACGCCGGGGTCGGCTACCTCGACTACCGCACCGACATCAAGCGGACGGCCTACGTGCTGCGGCCGGGAGAGACCGAAGCCCCGGAGAGCATCCAGAACGCTTGGGAAAAGGCGATGGAGGTCACCGACATCCTGACCAGCCACTGGCAGCCGGGGGCGATCGCCCACGAGGTCTGGGAGGCGACGATGGAGGACGTGGGGGCGATGGGCTATGTGGCCGGCCAGCCGAAGACCGGGGGCAACGAGGAAGTTGACCCGAGGCAGGCTGAAGTGGGCGTCTACTCCCACTCGCTCGGGAACTCCACCCACGACATCGGGGCGCGGGTCGCGGTGGACTGGCCGTTCGCCTACGGGGACCGGGTGCGCTATCCCCTCCGGGCCGACGCCTGGTATTCCGTCGAGCTTCACGTGAGCACTCCGATTCCGGAGTGGGATGGCCTGGTGCTGCCGATCCGCATCGAGGAGAACGCCCGGCTTCTCCCCGAGGGTGATGTCCACTACTTCGCCCCGCGCCAGACCGAGCTTCTCCTCATCGGCCGGTCCCGGTAGCCGGGCCCTGGAACGCGGGCCTCCGGGCTCGCAAGGGGGCGGCTTGGAAAGCATCCTGGCAGAGTAGGGTCCCCGGCCACAGGAGCAAGAGACCATGGCCTCTGCCGGCATCCGTTTTCGTGACCTGGTGGCCGTCGTTGGCGTCGCGGGGGTGCTCGTGGCCGGCGCGGTGCTGCTTCACAGCGCCCGCCCGGGCATACGCGGGAAATCCGCGGAGCAGGTGCGGGCGAGCGGTGAGTGCGCCAACTGCCACCGCCAGGAGACCGGGGCGGTGGTCGCCCAGTTCGAGACGAGCGCCCACGCGGCGGCGGGCATCACCTGTCTCGACTGCCACCGGGTCCACCCGGGGCAGGAGAGGCTCGAACACAACGGCTTCACGATCGCCACGGCGACCACGGCGCTCTCCTGCCAGGGGTGCCACGCCGACGAGGCCCGCGAGTTCGAACGCAGCCGCCACGCGCTGCCCGCGTA
>JAAXGM010000208.1 GCA_012267435.1 Gemmatimonadota bacterium | reverse complement strand
GGCGAGGACTCCGACCGCTTCTCCACCGAGATCCTGGTCGTCCCCGGTCACCGCCTTCAGTTTTTGGACAAGCCGAACGGGAACGGCGCGCAGGCGCCCGCGGACGGCGGGACCGTCCCGGCGAACGGCATCGCGCCGCAGGGAGACGATGCGGACCGCATTCCGTTCTAGGGATTCCCGCATCCTGTCCCCACACTCGGGCGGCCGCACAACCCGCGGTCGCCCCCTTTTTGCTGTCGGCTTCGAGTCTGCCCGCCGCCCCCAAATGCCTCCACGGGAGCGGTGCATCGATTGCTGCCGCCGTGCCCGCCGAACCGCCAATGGGGCCGGAGCGGGTGGAGAGAATACGCACCGCGCTGTGCTGGATCATTGTGCCACGCTTGCTCGGTCCGCCAACCCGCTGCGCGGGTCCTCCGCTGCGCTCCGGCCGGGTCTCGCAACGATACGGCGCTCGCGCGCCTAGCCCCGCCGCCGGCCGCGACCGTGGCTCCGCGCTCGCTGCGCTCGCTTGTGCGCCCGCACCACTCGCGGCCGACGGCGGGCCAATCGTTCCGGACCCGGTGGCTCCCCTGCGCGAGCGTGCCCCAACAATCCATCACAGCGAGGCAACGCCCCGCATCGTTCAATCCAAGCTCAAGGGAGCCATCGTCATGACCCTCGATATCGACACCTTCGCCGAGACCTCCGTCACCGCCACGATCTGCGACAACGCCGCACTGTTCGGCGCAACCCCCGAGCGCGGCGAGTTCGACAGCCGCGAAATCTGGGACCGCGACGACGCAATCTGCGCGGTGAGCGAAGCCTTCCGCATTGTGGCCGAGGGCGCCGCCCCCGACGGCTTCCAGATCGCCGACGAGCGCGAGCACCTGCTGTGGGGCCTCGTCAACGCCTTCGACGCCCAGGTTCGCAGGCTCGACCGCAGCACCGACAAGCTCGCCCCAGAGATGCGCGACCTCGAACGTGCCCAGGACGGGTCCGAGGTCAAGGCCCGCGAGCTGGAGCTGACCACGGACCGGGCGCGAAACCTCGGCGACCGGCGCGACGCCTTCGAGACCATGCGCGACATGCTGGCCGAGCAGTACCGCACCGCCACCGGCGAGGTCTGGCG
>JAAXGM010000002.1 GCA_012267435.1 Gemmatimonadota bacterium | reverse complement strand
GATGGTCGTGCCCTCCTCGTCGTTGATCCTCCGGATGATCTCGAAGATCTCCCGCACCAGAATCGGCGCGAGCCCCAGCGACGGCTCGTCGAGGAGCATGAGCCGCGGACGGGCCATGAGCGCGCGGCCGAGGGCGAGCATCTGCTGCTCGCCTCCCGACAGATATCCCGCCCACTGGCGACGGCGCTCGGCCAGACGCGGAAAGTACCCGTAAACCCGCGCCAAGTCCGCCGGCACCCGCGCGCGGTCCCGGCGCGTGTGCGCCCCGGCGAGAAGGTTCTCGTGTACGGTGAGGTGCTCGAACACGCGCCGTCCCTCGACGACCTGAAAGATCCCCCGGCGCACGATGCGATCGGCGGGAAGGCCTTGAATCTCGTGTCCATCAAGGCGGATTGATCCGTCCGTAACCTCGCCGTCCTCGACCTTGAGCAGACCCGAGATCGCCTTGAGGGTCGTCGTCTTCCCGGCCCCGTTCGAGCCAAGGAGGGCGACGATGTGCCCTTCCGGCACCTCCAGGGAGAGTCCGCGCAGGACGAGGATCACATCGTCGTAGAGGACCTCGACGCTGTTGAGTTCAAGCAGAGCGCTCACGGCGCGGTGAGGACCTCCGTCAGGGGGGTCCACGTTCCATCTTCGGCGCGGAAGAGCCGGAGCCCCTTCGAACCCCGGTGGTCGCTCGGCGTGAAGGTGAGCGGCGGTCCGGCGCCGCCCGTGTCGAGCCCGTCGATCATCTCCAGCGCCCGTTTGATGTTCTCGCCCGTCAGTTCCCGTCCCGCATCGAGCACTCGCCGGATCCCCTCGACGAACACCGCCATCGTCCACCACCCCTGCGTGTACGCGTTCGTCTTCTCGCCGTAGTCATCGCCCCGCGACTCGAGATAGTCGCGGATGTCCCGGACCCCCGGCACATCGTCGGTGAGCGGCGCCCACGGGATCGCCCCGACGACCCCTTCGGCCGCGTCCTCCGCCAGCCTCCACAGGAGCGCGTTGGCGCACCAGTTCAGGCACACGAAGGTCGCGTCGATCCCCAGTCCGCGCGCGTTCCGCAGGGCGACGGCCGCCGGCGCGGAGGTGTTCTGGAACACCACATACGTCGCGCCCGACCGGCCGATGCGGGAGAACTCGGCCGTGTAGTCGGTCGCGCCGCGCGGCATCTCGTAGGGAGTGACGTCCACGCCGATCTCCCGCGCGTAGTCCTCGCCCCCCTGCACCCAGGGAGAGAGGCCGAAGGGACTCGCATTGTGCATGAAGGCGACCTGCGCGTTCCCGTCGCCGCCGTTCGCCCGGTGGTCCTCCGCGATCCAGCGCAGCACGATCCTGAACTGGTCGCTGTAGCTCGTCGCCGCGAGGAAGTTGTAGGGCGATTCGCGCGCGTCTCCGAGCACGTGCGAGAGGGAGGCCGAGGAGAAGGGGATGCGGTCCTCGGCGATGCGCAGGCGGAGGGCCTCCGTGTCGCCGGTCCCCCAGCCCATGAAGATCACGACACCCTCCTGTACGAACTGCGTGTAAAGCTGTTCGGCCCGGTCGACTTGGTAGCCGTAGTCCTGATAGATGAGGCGAACCGGCCGGCCCCGGATGCCGCCCCGCTCGTTCAGCCACTCGACGTGCCCCCGCACCGCATCGGCGTAGTCGAGCCCCACGTCGGCCGTCGGCCCCGTGAGGTCGAAGATGGCCCCGATGAGGATCTCGTCCTCCGCCCGCTCTCCCGAGCCCCCGCAGGCGGCGAGGACCAGGCAGAGGGCCGCAAGACTTGGCCTGGATGGGCACAAACGCATCTTGGACTCCCCCTTGTTGTCGTGATGCCAACGGTGACCGGCCACCTTCCCGTAGCCCCGCAGCGAGGGCGGAAGGCCGCGCATGGAACAGTTTCTCACGCCACGCTACAGTTTGGACAGACCCGAGCGGCATTCGCGCGTCTGGTCCGGGAGCGGCCGCCGCCGCCAGACCGGATGTCGGCCGCCGGGCGCGGGGGCGGCCCCGCGGCGGGTCTTGACAGAGTCCTCCGGGCCTGTACGATTTCCCGGGAGCGAGTCCCGGGAGCGAGTCCCGGGAGCGAGTCCCGGGCAGCGCAATGTCTCTTGACCCGGGAGGATCGATGGTCCAGCACTCCGGCGCGCGTTCCCGCCCGCCACACCCCTTCCGCGGCCGGACCTGGCCCCGCCCCGGACTTCGCCTCCCTCTCGTCGCGCTCGCGGCGTCGGGGACGTTCGCCGGTTGCGGCGAACGCGCGTGGAATCCCGCGGGCCCGGAATCGGCGGCGCTCGCGGGCTCGCAGCCGGCGGCGGTGGTCTCGAGCACGCCCCCGGGCGACGCGGCCGACGGCCTCCCGGAACCGGCGGCGGTCGCCGCGGGCATCGACGGGCTCGGGTGCGTGGTTCACTACCGGACGGCGGCGGGCGGCTACGTCCCCCGGGAGTTCGGCATGAGGTTCGGCCGGGCCGCCCGGCGCGGGGCGCGGCGCGCGTGGGTGCTCACCTACAACGTCATGGGCGCGGTGTCGAGGCCCCGGGAGGACGGGACCGTCGAGACGCTTCCCCCGGTGCTGGGGGTGCGGGCCGTGTGCGTGCTCCCGGGCACCGGGAAGGCACGGGACCAGACGGTGGCGCGACTCGAGGCCGTGCTCCGGGAGCGGGGGCTGCGCGGCCGGCCGGAGACGAGCGCGAGCGCGCCGCTGGAGCGGGCCGTCAGCTACGCGTGGGCGGGGCTGCGCGGGGTACTCGGCTGGCTGGGCCCCCGGCCGCTGAGCGCGCAGGAGTGCCTGGAACGCAATCGCCACAACGAATGCACCGCGTGGTCCGTCGAGCCGATCCGCGTCGTCGCGCCCGGCACGCCCATCAACGTCACGTGCCCGGCGGGGTTCGACTTCGAGTACTCCTCGGGCAACTGCGTCCGCACCGGGTTCGACCCGGTGGCCCCCGTCTGGCCCGGCAACTCCGGCGGCGCGTCTCCTCCACCGCCCCCGCCGCCCGAACCCCCCGCGTGCACGGACGACCAGATTGCGACCGCCGCTGAGTACGAACGGGACGGAATCGCGGGCAACTGGCCCTGTACGGTATTCACGCACTCGGTGACGCCGGGCGATGGGACGCACAAGTTCAATGGGCTCGCGGGTCACGAGACCGGCTACCTGTCCCCGGACTACCTGTCCGGGCGCGCCGCCGTGCTGTCGGCGGTTCCGGGCGCGTGGGTCAACTCCGACTGGCGGTGTCCGGACGGGAACGACGCCGTGGGTAGCACGTCGGAAACGAAACCGCACGTGCTGGGGATCGCGGGCGACTTCGACGCCAAGGACTTCGATCTCTATCTCTGGTGAAAGTTCCGAGATGCGGCGAGGGAAGCCGGGGCCGGTGCGTATTCGTTGTATCCGGGCACTCCGGAGTGCGCCGCGTCGCCGAGCGGGTGGTGTTATTCGACCTACATCCACATCGACTGGAGGTAACCCGTGAGAATCCGAACCGCCGTCCTGTGCGCGGCCGCGCCCCTTGCGTTTGCGACCGGAGTCTCCGGCCAGGCGCGCGAGGAACAGCCGCCGATGAGCGAGCGGGCGGCCGCCGCCGCGCTCATGGACAACAGGCTCACGCCGGAGCGGGACCGGGCGCTCCAGCTCGCCACGGAGCTCGGAGCGCACGCCGGCGCCAACCTGAAGGCCGCCGTGATCGAGGCCGCGTGGGCGGAACTTCGAGGCGAGACGAACCGGCCCGAGGGCTCGGAAGCAATTTTCGACTACGCATGGGCCGTGGCCAGACTGCGGGACGTCCGCGCGATTCCGTTCATGATCGTGGCCCTGGGCATTGGCCCCATGGCTCCGAACGCGCTCGCGGATCTCGGTTCGGCCGCCTACCCCGCCGTCATGGCGGTCGTCAAGGATCCGGAGGCGTACGCGGTGGACGTGTCGGGTGGGTTGCTGACGCTTCGGTTCATGGTCGAGGACGGTTCGCTCAACCGCAGCCGGTTGGACCAGGTCCGCGAGGTCGCGCGCGAACGCCTTTCCGGAACGCAGGATTACATGGTGGCCCAAGACGCCGTCAGGCTCGCCGTGGTGCTCGGAGACCCGGAGCTGCGGCGGACCGTCGAGCGGATTGCCGCCGACCGCACGGCCGCTGAGACGCTCGTGTCCCCCTACCTGTCCGACGGCACGCGCACCCGCTTCTACGAGGAAGACCTAAACTCCATCCAAGACGATGCCCGCCGGCTATTGGCGGGGCCGGTCGATTTCGGACCGTTCCGTCGCCCCGGTCTCGCCCCGAGGAAGCGTTAGCAGTTAGCGTTCGGTGCTCCTTCGGAGGTCGCATCGTGGGAGCCTACCCCCGAATCGGCGGGACCGGCGGTACACGGCTGGCTGGTCCTAGCTGGGTAGAACTCGCGCACGTCCTCGTTCTCACCCAGTTCCTCCGCGGAACCCTCCAGCACCACGCGGCCCGACTCCATGACGTACCCGTAGTCCGCGACGGAGAGGGCGAGGCGCGCGTTCTGCTCGACCAGGATGATGGTCGTGCCCTCCTCGTCGTT
>JAAXGM010000032.1 GCA_012267435.1 Gemmatimonadota bacterium | reverse complement strand
TCCCCGGGGCGCCAGCCCCGTTCTCCGCAAAGGGCGAATGCCGCCATTCGGGTTCGCCGCGCCCCTCGGACGGCACGATGCTCCTCCACGCGGGCGAAACCGAGCCCGCGAGCTCCATGCGCAGCACCAGTTCCCGTCCGCGCCGGTCCGAGACGGCGCGCGTCCAGGCCACGCCGGCTTCCGCGGGCGCCGCTCCGTCCGTCGCCTCGGCCGGCTGCGCGGTGAAGCCGACCAGGTGGCCCTCGAGCCCGCCGGTGGCCCGCCAGGATGATTCCAGGATTCCGCCCGGCAGCACCTGGCGGCGTTCCTCGACGATGACGCCTCGCTCATCCGACCACGTCGCGTCCATCCGGCCGGGCCGCCACCTCCGTGGGGTGAGCTCGCGACCGCCCCCGCCCCGGGTCGCTCCACGCAGGGGGTTCTCAAGCCCATCGGGACGCACCAGCGCCACCGAGAATCCCGGACCGACCTCGTGCTGCAGCAGATGGACGGGGTCCCAGAACCCCGGCCGGTGAAGCCACCGCGGGAACGGCGGCGCCCACACCACGCCGTCCAGCCCCCCCAGAAACCACTTGTCATCACGGGCCAGCGCCGCGATGCGTGCCTTGGGCGAAACGGAGGAACGGGACCGGGGGTCGTTCATGGGGACACCATCGAACGGGGCGAGCCGTCGGTCAACGATCCGACGGTGAACCGCGCGCGCCTGGAGCGGCAGGACGCTGGTCGGCGCGCCACCCGGCATTGGCCGCCCACTTGTCGCGGCCGTCTGCGTACGCTTGATAATCTGCCGGAGGTCGCTGTCCTTCGGCGGCCGCCCGGCTCCGAACGTCGTCGATCTGTTCCTCCAGCGGCGGAAGTCCGACGGCACGTCGGCGCTCCGCAAGCTTCTGCGGATCTTCCACCTCGGCTGGGCTCAGATTCCCTTCGGCGTCCCAATCGAACTGCGTGCCGTAGCGCTGCGGGCGCCCCTCGAAGAATCGGATCCGGTCCTCCAGCATGGCGGCGTGCGC
>JAAXGM010000031.1:1917-10151 GCA_012267435.1 Gemmatimonadota bacterium | reverse complement strand
TTCGCCCTCGATGCGGCCACGGGCGCGGAGATCTGGCGCTGGGACCCAGGGATTCCGAGCGAGGACCGCGGCGGCCCGCGCACCTGCTGCGGCGACGTCAACCGGGGCGCGGCGCTGCACGGCGACAAGGTCATCGCGGGGCTGCTGGACGGGCGGCTGGTCGCGCTCAACCGGGCGGACGGATCGCTCGCGTGGGCGACGCAGACGACCCCTCCCGGGTCCGACTATACCGTAACGGGCGCGCCGCGGGTCATGGGCGACATCGTGGTCATCGGCAACGCCGGCGCGGAATACGGGGTGCGCGGCTACGTCACAGCCTACGACGCCGGCACGGGGGAGCAGTTGTGGCGCACCTACACCGTTCCCGGCAACCCGGCGCTCGGGTTCGAGAGCGACGCCATGCGCGCCGCGGCCGAGACATGGACGGGCGACTGGTGGATCGTCGGAGGCGGCGGCACCGTGTGGGACGGGATGGCCGCCGACCCCGAGGCCGGCCTCCTGTACATCGGCACCGGAAACGGATCGCCCTGGAGCCGTGACAACCGCAGTCCCGGCGGCGGCGACAACCTCTACCTTTCCTCGATTCTCGCTCTCGACCCCGCGGACGGCGCCCTGCGCTGGTACTATCAGACCACCCCCGGCGACGACTGGGACTACACGGCGACGCAGCCGCTCATGCTGCTGGACCTGACCATCGACGGGCGCGAGCGCGAGGTCATCGTCCAAGCGCCCAAGAACGGCTTCTTCTACGTCATCGACCGGCATACCGGCGAGCTCATCTCCGCCGAAGCCTTCGCCGACGACCTCACCTGGGCCACCCATGTGGATCCGGACACGGGCCGCCCGGTGGAAACGCCGGAGGCGCGCTACGGGAAGACCGGCGCGGTGTGGTTGTCGCCAAGCCCCGGCGGCGCGCACAACTGGCATCCCATGTCGTGGAATCCGGAGACCGGCCTCGTCTATATCCCCGCCAGGAACAACATCTCGTTCTTCGAGAAGGAGGAGGGCTTCGAGTACACCGCAGGCGTCTGGAACACCGGCACCGTGCGTGGCGCCGCCGCCGGTCTCCGCCCCGAGCGGCCACCGCTCAAGGGCCCCGCGAACCTGCTTCTGGCCTGGGATCCCGCCGAGAACCGGGAAGTCTGGCGCGTGCCCGCGGAGGGAGGACACGGCGGGACGCTGTCCACCGCCGGCGGCCTGGTGTTCTGGGGCACCGGATCGCGCCTGGTCGCGCTCGACGCACGCAACGGGCGGGAGCTCTGGGGAGCGGAACTGGACGGCCGCCCCGGCTCTCCCGTGGCCTACTCCGCGGGCGGGCGGCAGTATGTGGTGGTCGGCTCCGGGCAGGCGAGCGGGAGGAGCCTTCCGCGGTTGTCGGCGTTCGCGCTGCGGGAAGGGAGGTAGAGGGAGGCGGGTCGATGTTTCTCGCCCTGCCACCCGACCTCCGCGTCAACTCGCGTTCCCCGGCGGCGGAGCGGAGTTGAGACCACTTCATCGTCGAGGCACTTCTATTCCCCCTCCCGCCACACGGTCTCCCCGCCGATGATCGTCATCACCGCCTTTCCGGTGAGTTCGAACCCCGAGAAGGGCGTGTTGCGGCTCTTGGAGAGGAAGCGCGACGGGTCCACGGCCCAGGTGCGGACGGGGTCGATGAGGGTCACGTCGGCCACGCTCCCCGGCGCCAGGGTTCCGCCCGGCAGGTTGAAGGCTCGGGCGGGTGACGGGCTCATGCGCTCGACCGCGGTGGGCAGGTCGATGACGCCCTCGCCGACCATATGGGTGAGCACAAGCCCCACCGCGGTCTCCAGCCCCACGATGCCGAACGGCGCGTCGTCGAAGGCGGACTCCTTCTCGTCGTAATGGTGCGGGGCGTGGTCCGTCGCGATCACGTCCAGGGTGCCGTCGGCGAGGCCCGCGCGCACGGCGGCCACGTCCGCGGCGGTGCGGAGCGGCGGGTTCATCTTGGCGTCGGTGCGGTACCCCTCGACCGCCGCCTCGGTGAGGATGAGGTGGTGCGGGGACGCCTCCGCGGTCGCGCGCACCCCTCGCGCCTTCGCCTGCCGGATCGCTTCCACCCCCCACGCCGTGGAAACGTGCTGGAGGTGGATGCGGCCGCCCGTGAGCTCGGCCAGCAGAAGGTCGCGCACGATGTGGATGTCCTCCGAGGCGTTGGGCTTGCCCACCAGGCCGAGGCGCGCGGACACGAGCCCCTCGTTCATGCTGCCCTCACGCGAGAGCCCCAGGTCCTCGGGGTGGTCGGCGACCGGAATGCCGAACGGGAGGGCGTACTCGAGCGCCAGCCGCATCAGCCCGGAGTCCATGACCGGATGGCCGTCGTCGGTGATGCCGACCGCGCCCGCCGCCACCATCTCCCCGATCTCGGCCAGCTTCTTCCCCGCCAGGCCGGTGGAGATGGCCCCCAGCGGGTAGACGCGCGCGCCTCCCGCCCGTCTCCCTTCCGCCACCACGAAGCCCACCGAGGCCGGGTCGTCGATGGGCGGGCTGGTGTTGGGCATGGCGCAGACGGAGGTGAAGCCGCCCGCGGCCGCGGCGCGCGCGCCGGTGGCGATGGTCTCCTTGTGCTCCCCGCCCGGCTCGCGCAGGTGCACGTGCACGTCGATGAGGCCGGGGGCGACCACCAGCCCGCGCGCCTCCACGACTTCCGCGTCATCCGGGCCCTCCACCTTGCCCCCGCGCTCGGCCACCAGGCCGTCGACCAAAAGCAGGTCGCCGGTGGCGTCCAGACCGGCGGCCGGGTCGATGATCCTGCCTCCGCGAATCCACAGCGGGCGCGGGCTCACGCCACCTCCTCCGCCTTGGCAGCCTCGGCCTTCTCCGGCCGCCCGCCCGCCAGCAGGTAGAGCACGGCCATGCGCACCGCCACCCCGTTGGTGACCTGCTCGAGGATCACCGAGTGGGGCCCGTCGGCCACGTCGCTGTCGATCTCCACCCCTCGGTTCATGGGGCCCGGATGGAGGATGAGGAGCGGCTCGGGCGCAGCCGCCAAACGCGCGCGCGAGACCCCCCAGATGCGGTTGTACTCGCGCAGGCTGGGCACGAAACCGGCTTCCATGCGCTCGAGCTGGAGGCGCAGCACGTTCAGGGCGTGGGCCCACTCGATCGCCTCCTCCACGCGATGGAAGATGCGCACTCCGAGTTCGCGCATGTGCGGCGGAATGAGCGTCGGGGGGCCGCACACGCCCACTTGGGCGCCCAGCGTGAGCAACCCGAAGATGTTGGAGCGCGCCACCCGCGAGTGGCGCACGTCGCCCACGATGCACACCCGCCGGCCGGCGATGCCGCCCAGGTGGTCGCGCAGCGTGAGCATGTCCAGCAGCGCCTGGGTGGGGTGCTCGTGCGCGCCGTCCCCCGCGTTGATCACGTTGGAGGGGATGCGTTCCGCGAGGAAGCGCGCCGCGCCCGACGCCCAGTGCCGCATCACCACCATGTCGATCTTCATGGCCTCCAGGTTGCGTGCGGTGTCCACCAGCGTCTCCCCCTTGGCCACCGAGGAGCGGCTCGCGCCGATGTTGACGGTATCCGCCGCGAGGCGCTTCTCCGCGAACTCGAAGGAAATGCGCGTGCGCGTGGAGGCCTCGAAGAAGAGGTTGACGATGGTGATGCCGCGGAGCGTGGGAACTTTCTTGATGCGCCGCTCGGAGATCTCCTTGAAGGGCTCCGCGGTGTCGAGGATGCTGGTGATCCGGCGGGCGCTCAGATGTTCGATGCCGACGAGGTCCTTGCCCAGCCCGGGAGCGGCGGGGGGGGGACGGCTCACGCAGCCTCCGGCGACGTCGTCACGACATCCACGCCGAGCGCACCGTCGATGTCGGGCACCAGGACATCGACCCGCTGATGCGGCAGCACCGTCACCGCCCGGCCCACGATGTCGGGCTGGATGGGGAGTTCGCGGCCCGCGCGGTCCACCAGCGCGCAGTAGTAGATGCGGGACGCGCGCCCCCAGTCCATGAGCTCGTTCATGGCCGCGCGGGCGGTGCGCCCCGTGAAGATGACGTCGTCCACGACCACCACCGCGCGGTTGTCGATGCCTCCCGGAGGCAGCTTCGACTCGCCGATCACCGGCCTGGGCCCGATCGCCATGAGGTCGTCGCGGTAGAGGGTGATGTCGATGGAGCCGCGGGGCACGCGGACTCCGGCCGCGCGCTCGATCTCGTCCTGCAGCAGGCGCGCGATCTGGACGCCCCGGCGGTGGATTCCCATCAGCGCGAGGCGCTCCGTTCCCTCGTTGCGCTCCAGGATCTCGCGCGCCATGCGGGCGATCGCTCGTCCGACTGCGTCTTCCCGCATGATCGGGATGCGGAACCGATCGGGCATGGTTCAGCTTTTGCGGGCGCCCGCGTCGATCCATTGCCCGATCGCCACGAGGGGAAGGACGGGCCGCGGGCCGTGGCGTCGAGTGGTCATGTTGCGCACTGTGGGTGTCCTCTTCCGTCGGAGGGTCGCGGGGCCAAGATACCGGAAGCCGCTGGCCGCCTGCAACGCTCTTCGCCCCGGAGCCCGACACCGCGACCGCAGGTGGCTGGCGCGGGGGTGCGACTGGCCGCCGTCCCGCGCGCATGGCGTCCCGGTCGCCGCGCGTCGCGTGCCGCGATACCTTGCCAGCGGCTGCTCCTGACAGCTGCGCGAGGGTCTCCGGGCACCCGCGCCAGTTCACCCCCAACCCAACCCCTTCCGAGGCCTCCCGATGCGGCGCACATCGTTCGCTTCTCTGCTCGTCCTGTCCGTGCTGACCCCCGCCTCCGGCCCGCTCGCGGGCCAGGGGGTCGAGGAGCACCCGGCCGTCGTCATGGGCGGGCTGCCGTTCGCGCTCACGCTGGCGGGCGCGCCCGACGAGTCGAGCTGGTTCGAGGTCCGCTCCGCCGACGGCACCCTGCTTCGCTCCGGAGCCGTCGGCGCCGACCAGTCGCTGGAGGTGCCCGATCTGGTCGTGGAGTCGCGGGCGGATCTGCCCCTGGAAGTACGGGTCGGCGCGGCGACCGAAACCGTCGCGCCCCACTACGCGCCCGCATGGTACTCCATCGTGCCGCCGCTGGTGGCGATCCTGCTCGCGCTCATCTTTCGCGAGGTGCTGGCCGCGCTGTTCGCGGGGGTTTGGCTGGGCGCGCTGGCGGTGGCGGGCTTCAACCCCCTGGCCGCCACTTGGCGCACGGTCGACACCTTCATCGTGCCCGCGCTGGCCGACGACTCGGGGCAGACGCAGATCGTGGTGTTCTCTCTTCTGCTTGGGGGGATGGTGGGCATCATCGCCCGCAACGGGGGCACGCTCGGCATCGTGGAGGCGGTGTCGCCGGTCGCCACCACCCCGCGCCGAGGCAAGCTCGCCACTTGGCTCGCGGGGCTGACCATCTTCTTCGACGACTACGCCAACACCCTCATCGTGGGCACGACCATGCGCCCCATCACCGACCGGCTGCGCATCTCCCGCGAGAAGTTGGCGTACCTGGTCGACTCCACGGCGGCGCCGGTGGCGGCCATCGTCCCGATCTCGACCTGGGTGGGCTACGAGATCTCTCTCATCGACCAGGGACTGCGGCTCGCGGCCGAGCAGAACGCGGCCTCCAACCCGGAACTGGCGGCGTCGCTTGCGGCGTCGAGCCCATTCACCGTCTTCCTCGCAACCATCCCGTATCTCTTCTACCCCCTGCTGGCGCTGGTCTTCGTGGCGCTGGTGAGCTACACCAACCGCGACCTGGGGGAGATGGCCACGGCGGAGCGGCGCGCCGCGCGCGGCGGGGGATTGACCCGCCCCGGTTCGATGCCGGTCACCGACACCACGGACTCGCTGCTGCAACCGGTCGAGGGCGCTCCCCGGCGGTGGTGGAACGCCGCTCTTCCCGTGATCACGGTCGTCCTCACCGTGCTGATCGGGCTGTACCTGCCGGGGAGCGCGGTGACGGGTCCGGGCGCGTCCCTGATGGACGTCCTGGGGCAGGCGGATCCCTACGCAACCCTGCTGTGGGGCTCGCTGGCGGGGTGCCTGGTGGCCATGGCGCTTTCGCTCGCGCAGCGCATTCTCACGCTTCAGGAGACGTTGTCGGCGCTGGTCGCGGGAATGAAGGCGATGATGACCGCGATGCTGGTGCTCATCCTGGCGTGGTCGCTGGGGGCGATCACCGGCGAGATCGGGACGGCCGCCTTCCTGGCGCGGATCCTGGGCGACTCCATCCCCTTCCAGCTGATTCCGGCGCTGGTGTTCGTCACGGCCGCGGCGATGGCCTTCGCGACCGGCACCTCGTGGGCCACCATGGCCATCCTGATTCCCCTGGTGATCCCCCTCACCATCACGCTCGGGGGCGGCGTCGGCTTCGACGGGGGCACCGGCCAGCTGGTACTGCTGTGCGCGACCGGATCGGTGCTGGCGGGAGCCATCTTCGGCGACCACTGCTCGCCGATCTCCGACACGACCGTCCTCTCCTCCACCGCGTCGGGCTGCGACCACATCGACCACGTGCGCACGCAGCTGCCCTACGCGCTGCTGGTGGGTATCGTGGGCATCGCACTCGGCAACATCGGCACCGCGTACGGTCTGCCCCCGTTGCTTGCGCTCTTGCTCGGCGGGGTCGTGTTGTGGGGCGTCCTGCGCTTCTGGGGAAGGTCGGTCGAAGCGGAGACGACGGGATAGCCGCCGGAGCGCGACCCCGCGCTATCGGCGCGCCCTGAAGAACGACCGCAGCAGCTCCCCCGAGGGCTCCGCCAGCACACCCTCCGTCAGCTCGACCGAGTGGTTGAGACGCGGATCCCGGACCAGGTTGTCCAGGCTGCCCGCCATCCCCGCCTTGGGGTCGGGGGCCCCGAAGACCAAGCGCGTAACGCGCGCCAGGACGATCGCGCCGGCGCACTGGGCGCAGGGCTCGAGGGTCACGAAGAGGGTGGCGCCCGGCAGGATCCGGAGCCCGAGCTTGCGGGCGGCGGCACGCAACACCACGACTTCCGCGTGTGCCGTGGGATCCGCATCGGTGCGCGTCCGGTTGTGCCCCTCGGCCACGACGCGACCGTCCAGCACCAGGACGGCTCCCACCGGAACTTCGGAGCGGGCTTCCGCGAGCCGCGCCATCTCCAGGGCGCGGGCCATGAAGCCCTGGTCCCCAGGCCGGACCGCGCCCTCCTCGCAGGAACCGCTAACGGTGCTGGCGGTCACGCCTCCCGCGTCCTTCGCGGGCATCGGCGACCCGTCGGGAACCGCGCCGCCAACGCCGGCCCGGGGACGCGTCGCCGGATGTTTCCGGACCGGGTCCCTCCCCCACCCGCCGCAGAAACGCCGTCACCCTGCCGGCCACGGCCAGCTCCTCAAGCCGGACCACGGGGATTGCGGGGGCGTCAGCCGCACCGGAGTGCAGGACATCGGCGGAGCCGTCGTAGCGGTAAAAGCCCGCCCCGTCGGCCAGATGAACCGCCAGGACGTCGCCATCGCGGATTTCATGGGCGAGGAGGGGCTGCACCAGAAGGAGATCGCCATCCTCGTATCCCAGCGCGCCGGCCTCGCTGGCCGATACCCTGACGAAGAACGAACCCGCCCTGCCCGCCAGGCGGCGGTCGATGGCATAGGACTGCGCCGACTCCTTCTCCCGGACATCGCGCCGGTGGGGAATTCGCGTGTAACAGGGCACCGAGAGCGTTTCGGCGTTCAGGTCGAGGCCCACGATGCGCGCGCCTCGCGAACGGGAGGGGTCGCGCTCCAGGTATCCCTTTGCGGCGAGCGCCTTGAGGTGTTCGGAGACGGTCTTGGTGCTCTTGATGCCGAATCTCGCCCCGATTTCGCGAACCGACGGTTGATAGGTGTGCCGGCGCAGATAGGACTCCATGTAGTCCAGGATACGGCGTTCGATTTCGGTGGGAGGTGGAAGCATGGAGGGTGTTTAGGCGAGCCCGTCGATTCCGTTGGCTGGCCCGCCGACCGCCTCTGCGGCAGACGGGAAGGGGAGGAATACTAGGCCGCGCGGGGGCCGCGAGCAAGGACGGGTTCCCATGTCCCGGACCTCCTCGAAACGGGACGAACAGGAGACGGAGGAGGATGAGGGAGGCGGAGAATGAGGGTGGATGATGAGGGTGACCGACATGAGCGTGAACGAGCGTGTTGACAGGCTGGCTCTCGGTCGCTATTGCTTGCGGGGTCTTCCGGTTGACATGGGTCTTCCGGTTGACATGGGTCTTCCGGTTAGGCGTGCATCCACCTCAAGCCGGGAGGCGCACTCATGCGTTACCTGCTCTCACCT
>JAAXGM010000031.1:0-1652 GCA_012267435.1 Gemmatimonadota bacterium | reverse complement strand
GGCGCGGCAACGGCGGGCATCGGCGCCGCCATAGTAGCGTCCTTCGCAATCAACGCGGCGGCCGCCGCCTGCGCGGTTGCCGCCGCCACGGTGGCGATGGCCGGAGACTGTATGGCGAACAGCGACGGCGGTCTACCCATCGACTTGCAGCGCAGGCTGGACGGTGCGCTGGAACGGCTTGATGACGCCAAGGCGGATGCCGCCGAGCTGGGGATCATACTCATAAAGTAGGAGCAGAGTGGAGTTATGGACCGCACCGAGTTTCTAACGATGCTGGTGGATGTCGCGGAGCCGATTTGGTATCTGGCGATCATTACATCGCTGGTCTGCCTGCTGTTTACGTTGCCTTGGTTTCGGCAAGGCTCCAAGAGGCGGCGAGCTCTCCCGTGGATCATTGTCAGCGGGTATGTCGTTGGCAGCGCCATCCTTCATTTCACGGTTTGGAGTTAGCGCGGGTGGCTTGCGCGCCGTACATGCGACCGACGCGACAGTAACCGTCCGGTGCGACACCTACGAGCAATTGGCCGGATAGTGCGCGTTTCCACGCGAGCTCGGGCTGCATTGGTGGTCGCGGCCATCCTGGTGCCGTGCCTCGGCGGCTGCTACGAACCCCACGCTCCATCGCATCAAACAGCGCAGGGCACTTCGTCCTTCGTCGTCGGCGATTCCGCCTACGAAGTGGGGCGCGTACTGCACCGGGACACGACGGCGATGCTGTTCGGAGCGTGGGACGTCGCTCGAACCGGCGAAGGCTACGTGCTCTCGGATTCGCGCAATGACCGCCTCATGCTCTATGACCATGATCTCGCGCTCGCGCGCGAGCTGGGTCGCGAGGGCAGCGGGCCGGGTGAGTACCGGTTCCCCACGGCGCTGGCGAGCGACGGTCGGCGGATCGCGGTGCTGGACAAGAACTTGGCTCGCGTGTCGTATCTGACGCCGACCGGCGAGTTCACGTCGAGCCAACGGGTGCGCCCCAGCCCGTCGGACATCGCGCTTCACCCGCGACTCGGGCTGCTCGTCGCGGAGGACGCGTCTCCGGCGCATTACCTCAGCCGCTACGCCGATGGAGAGCCGACCGCGTTCGCCGGGATCCCGACTTGGCTTGCGGACGATTCGGAGGGCGCGTTCCGGCTGCGCACGGACCTTGTGGCGGCCACCCCGGACGGCTCGGTTCACGTCCTGGACGGCCGGCGGCTGGTGCTGGCGAGCTACGCCGAGACCGGGGCATTCGAGCAAGCCGCGTTCCTGCCCGACCCGATGCGGCGGGAGAAGATCGATCGGCAGTACGGTCTTGTTGACGCCCTGGGTGGTCCCGGCCGGGTACTCAGTGTCCAGACCGCGTCACAGCTCCAGTCCCTCCCCGACGGACGGCTGTTCGTGCGCATCACCTGGGGCCGGGTGATCGGGTACCTGCTCAACCCAGGCACCTTGGAGGCCGCGCCGGTTCTGGTGCCTGCGGGACGCGGGCCAGACCGGATGAGTGGCAGCACGGTGTACATTGACGGAGAGCCAGATCTGCGCATCTTCGCCGCGACCGACGAGGAAATCCTGATCGCCCGGCTGGTACCCGTCGGCGAAAGCTGACTCCGGCACTCCAATCACGCGGCCCCCGAAGCGCAACGTCCGCTTCGGGGGTCTCATTTTAACATGGA
>JAAXGM010000207.1 GCA_012267435.1 Gemmatimonadota bacterium | reverse complement strand
CCTACACGGCCCTGCGCCTGATCGTCCCCGGCCCGCGGGGCGGCGCAACCCTCGCCGAGATCGAGGTGCTCGCGGCCGACCTGCTGCGAACCCACGAGCTGACCAGCGGCCTCGGCCCGGGGTGGCGCTTCCATTTCGAGACCACGGCCAACCGCGCCGGGGTCTGCCGCCACCGGACGAAGACCATCGCGATGGCCGTCAGCTACGCGCTGCGCGCCGACCGGCGCGACATTCGGGACACCCTCCTCCACGAGATCGCCCACGCCATCGTGGGGCCGACCCACCACCACGACCGCGTCTGGAAGGCGAAGGCCCGCGAGATCGGCTGCTCGGCCGAGCGCTGCACCACGATCGCGCACAGCGCCGGCCGGTGGATCGCCCGCTGCGTGAGCTGCAGCCGCACGTGGGTCCGGCACCGCCTGACGGCGAGACTCCGCCGCGGCGTGCGGTGCGGCCGCTGCGGCACCCGCCTCACCTGGAGGCCCAACACCGACGGCGTCACCGGCTAGGCGGTCCCGCCCGGCCGGCACCGCGCCGAACCGAACCGCTCGATCTGTGCGGGAGGCGGCAACGCCGCCACCGCGGACAACGCCGGACACGACTCCTCCGTGGTATCTCGTGCCCAGCCCGCCCTCGCCGTTGGTCAGCGTCCGGACGAACACATCCTGGCGTTCCGATCTCGCCATCACTTCCCTGACCACAAGCCGCCGATTGCAATCCGATGCGACAATGGGTATCTGCCGCGTCAGGTGACACGGGGCGATGGACAGGACGACCACGATGCTGATCGCTGCGACCGCGGACTACTTCTCCGACTCGCGACCGGTGCAAGCGTCCGGGACTGCAACCCCGGATCGGTCGCTGTGCGGTCTCGATCGGCCACTCTCCTCCTACGCCGCCGGAATGACCTTTGTCGGCACGCCGTCATGACCAAGCCCAGCGTCTATGTTGAGACCTCGATCGTCAGCTACCTGACAGCGCGGCCGTCTCGGGATCTCATCGTCGCGGCGCAGCAGACCATAACGCGGGAATGGTGGCGCAACGCGCCGGCGCGGTTTGTTCTCGTCGCTTCGGAGCTTGTGTTCACGGAAGCCGCGGCAGGGGACGCGGATGCCGCCCGCGCTCGTCTGAAGGCGCTGGAGATGGTCACACGCCTCGATACCACGGAGGAAGCTACGACCCTGACTCGGAGGTTGCTCGAACTCGGGGCGTTTCCGCGAGAGGCAGCGGCGGACGCAGCGCACGTCGGCATTGCCGCCACGAACAGGGTGGACTATCTCCTGACGTGGAATCTTCGCCACATCGCGAATGCCGCCGTGCGGTCGAGGATCGAACGAGCGTGCCGCAAAGCTGGTTGCGAGCCGCCGGTCATCTGCACGCCCAACGAACTCATGGAGGAGCACGACCATGCCGACGAGGCAGACGGACCCTATCATCGCTGAAGTCCGGGCCATCCGGCAGGCGTACGCCGCGCGGTTCGACTACGACGTTGAGGCGATCTTCAAGGACATTCGGGCCAGACAGGAAGCCTCCGGGCACGAATACGTGCGGTTGGCCGCCCGGCGCGAGGAATCGGGCGGCCAGGATCGGAAGACGCGCTGACCCGGAGACCCCGCGGCCGAAGGCCTGGGACGCTACCTGGCGACCCGGCGCCTCGCCGAACCCGCGGACTCAGAGCTAAACGACCTACCAAGCTCGCCCTCCCCTCGCGGGCGGACGACCGCACGCCCACCGACACGATCCCTCCGCTGCCGATCGGACTCCCCAACGGCCCGATTCCACGCGGGCCGCGCCGCGTCGCACCCCCGCAATCGAGAGAGAGCGCCCCTGCGCGCCGGCCAGGCACAGCCTGATCCAAAGAGCAATCATCCCCGGCTGTCGTAGCACGACTCGCACCCTGTCCGCACTCGCAGCGTGACGGTGATCCGTCAAGCACCTGCGCGAGCACCCCCGATGAGAATCGAGATCCACGCTGGCTGATGGCCATGGACCCCCGGGACGACGGCAGGATCGCCGCGGCCTACGACGTACTCGTCCCGCTCGACGACTGCCTTCCGAACGACTGCACCGTCCGCACTCGGCTAACGAACGGCCGCGTGTACCAGGACTTCGCGAACGCCACCTGGTCGTGCGATCTCCCACCAGGCTGGGAGCGCTACCAGGCGTGGCTCGAGCACGAACGCGAAGCCAAAAAGCCGGATGCTCGCCTTCCTCCACGAGCACTGCCCGGAGACCCGCGAGCTCGACGAATGGACCGCCCTGTGGGCGTACATCCGCCCGGAGCTCGCCGAAGGCCTCCAGACCGTCCACTTCACGGTCCCCCCGCCCGGGAAACCCACGGACCACCCGGCGCCTCCCGCCAGCGCCGCACCATGAACCACACAACGACCTCGTCAACGACAAGGGGAAGCACGATGCCCGACACCCGCACCGACACGGCGCCGCCGAGCCAGGACTGGCGCGTCATCCACACCTACACCCGCGCCGAGGCCCTCGCCGACGGCGTCCTCGTCGACGTCACCGCCACCGCCAAGGAGGCGGGATTCAAGGTCCCGACGGCGGTCACCGCCGCCGTCTTCAACGAATGCATCGAGTGGACCGAGGAAGACGCCAGGCAGAGCCGGACCTACCAGGACCAGGCCGGCCGCCTCTGGGACGTCCTGTTCCTCGCGGCCGCCAAGGCCCGCTCCCTCCGCGGCAGGCGCCAGAACCAGCTCCTGTACGAGATCCACGTCGTGCCCAGGCCCGGCCACGATCATGCTGCCCAACGAGGATTAGCCGAGATACACGCGGGGACGGCCTACACACGCCTCCGGCCGGACATCCGGGCCGTTGCACAGACCGTCGCGGCACTCGCCGGCCGCCGGCAGCTCGAGAGCGA
>JAAXGM010000206.1 GCA_012267435.1 Gemmatimonadota bacterium | reverse complement strand
GGAACTGGTCCAGTGGAAAAACACCACGAACGAGAGGTTGCTGGAACGGGCGCGGGCGGAGATCCGGAGGTCGTGGGAGCGGGCGTGCCGGGATCACGAGGATCACCCGGAGGCGGCTCGGCTCTTCGACCCGGAGAAACTGCCGGCGTTCAACGATCCCTTCGCCGGAGGCGGGGCGATCCCGCTGGAGGCCCAGCGGCTCGGGCTGGAAGCGCACGCCAGTGATCTGAACCCGGTGGCGGTGCTCATCAACAAGGCGATGATCGAGATTCCGCCCCGGTTTGCCGGGCAGGCGCCGGTGAACCCGGCGGTACGGGAGAAGGGGGGGCTCGGCGGATCGGGCGGGAGAGTCTGGAAGGGGGCCTCGGGTCTTGCCGAGGACGTGCGGTTCTACGGGAAGTGGATGCGGGACCAGGCGGAGCGCCGCATCGGCCACCTCTACCCGAATGTGGAGATCACGGAGGCGATGGTCCGGGAGCGTCCGGACCTGAAGCGGTATGCGGGGCGGGAGCTGACGGTGATCGCCTGGCTCTGGGCGCGGACGGTGCCGAGCCCGCACCCGGCGTTCTCGCACGTGCAGGTTCCGCTGATCTCGAACTTCATGCTGTCCACGAAGAAGGGCAAGGAGGCCTACGTGGAGCCGGTCGTCAAGGGCGACACCTACCGCTTCGACATCAGGAACGGCACCCCGCCCCACCTCAAGGTGGCGCGGAAGGGGACGAAACTGAGCCGCGGGAGCTTCAGGTGTCTGGTTTCGGGAACACCGATGAAGTACGCCTCCATCGACAACGAAGCGAACGCCGGCCGGATGGGGGCGCGGCTGATGGCCGTCGTCGCCGCTGGCGTGCGCGAACGGATCTATCTCTCGCCGACGGAAGAGATGGAGCATGTCGCTCGGAGCGCTGAACCGACCTGGAAGCCCGGCCTGCCGAGCCGCGGTACATGGGCAAGCAACGCTCAGGGCCGGCGCTATGGGTTTCGCACTTTCGGTGACTACTTCACGCCGCGGCAGCTGGTGGCTCTGACGACGTTCTCGGATCTCGTGGGCGAGGCGGTGGAGCGGATCCGCGAGGACGCGGCGGCAGCAGGGCTGCCGGACGACGGCGCGCCGCTCCGGGAGAGCGGCCGGGGCGCCGCCGCCTACGCCGAGGCGGTCGGCCTGTAT
>JAAXGM010000205.1 GCA_012267435.1 Gemmatimonadota bacterium | reverse complement strand
ATCACGCTTGCTCTGGGTCTAGCGGGGGTTCGTGGCCGCCGGGACCGTCGCCGCGCGCGGTCACCGGCGATTGACTTATGTTCAACGCTGCGCCGCGACCGAGACGCCAAGGCGGGCGCCGACTACCTCTGCAACCAGGAATCGTTGAATGACTACCGGACGGGTGGTCTCGACCCCCATCTCCCGCGGGAAGCTTCTGGAATGGGCCGAAGAGCAGTTCGGCGACTGGATCAAGGCCGTTGTCGACGTGTCGCGCGGCATCATGGCCGTCGGCGGCGACCTGCATGCGGACGATGAGGGCGTTCTCCTGGCAGACGGCTCCCTGCAGCGCGACCTCTGGGGAATCAATCTCCATCCGGCAGATGACGGTGCGGATTGGATCGAGTTCGATTCCATGATCAACATCCGCCCACGGGACGGAAACCGCTCCCGTGGCGTTGACGACGAACGAACACGCGCGCGTATCCGCAGCGTCGTCGAATCCTTGATCGTCGCAGAGTGACCTGTCGGACATGACCCGCACACTGCACCGGCGGGCCGCCGCGGGCGCCTGGGGCCGCCTTGAACTCGTGGAGCAGCTCGGGAACGTGGGGAGCGAGGTGGAGCGCGCCATCCGAGCCCACGGCACCGGACGGACGAGCCGGTTCGAGGGCGCCTTCGAGCGTGCTCTCGAGCTCTTCGACCTGACCGCCAGCGACCCGCGCTGGCGCGGTCACCGCTGCCAAGAGGTTCTTCGCGCGCGCGAGGAGTTCTGCCGCCTCTTCTTCGACCCCGAAGTACCGACTGAATCCGGGGAGGGGTTGCGGAAGTACTTCTACGGTTTCGCGCACGCGGCGCGCATGCTGCACTACCGGCGGCAAGCCGGGCGCTGACCGGACCGTTCCGGACCGTACCTCCCCGAACGGTTGTCGGGCAAACCCCCCGCAGCCTCAACTCCCACCGAGCGCCCCGTGCACCAGCGCCCGCAGCTTCTGGTGGTCGTCCAGGCCGGACGCGGGAATCACCTGGGTGAAGTAGACCACCACCAGCCGCTCCGCCGGATCAACCCAGTAGGTGGTGTGGTAGGCGCCGCCCCAGCCGTAGTCCCCGAGCGAGCCCAGCTCACCGGCCTCCCCTAGGTCCAGGCGCACGCTGAAGCCCAGGCCGAACCCCATCCCGGGGGCGAAGAGGTCGCCCACATGGTTGCTGGTCATCAGCGCCACGCTTGCGGGAGAGAGGATGCGCGCATCGCCGAGGGTGCCGCCGTCGAGCATCATCTGCAGAAAGCGGGCGTAATCGCGGGCCGTGGAGAGCAGGCCGGCACCGCCCGAGAAGCTGGTTCGGGGCCCGTCCACGTACTGGCCCTGGGTTGCCATACCGGCGCCGCCGGGGGCGCGAACCAGTTCCCCCGGGATTCTCTGGTTGTAGACCGTCGCAAGCCG
>JAAXGM010000204.1 GCA_012267435.1 Gemmatimonadota bacterium | reverse complement strand
ATCCGCTGCAGGAACGCCTGCAGGAGGAGCTGCGGACCCGCTTCCCGGTAGGCGAAGCGCTCCATCCAGTGCTCCGAATGCTCGCGGAAGTACTGCTGGAACGCGCGCAGCAGCGCCTCCAGGTCGAGCCCACCGTCCTCCGTCACGTACCACGAGGTCTCCTGTTCCATGCGCTCCTGGGTCGTCCAGGTCAACGTTCGCGGAATGACCTCCCGATAGATGGGGTTCGCGATGCGGACCGGGCTCTTGCGGGTGATCAGTCCGAGGTCCCGTACATACAGCAGGTCATCTTCCGGCACCACCGAACGCCTGTCGGTGTCGCTCAGCAGCGGACCGATGACCCGCCGAACCCGGGGTTCCTGGAGTTTGTCGGTGAGCTGGTCGAGGTGGGTGTCCCGCCGAAGGATCAGCGCCTCGCGCGCCTCCAGAATGTCCTGGGCGCTGATCTCCTCGCGGCGGTCCGGCACCCGGCGGCGCGCCTGTTCGGCGAGCGCGTTCACGAGCCACGGCTGTCCGCGGGTCGCGTCCCACACCACGTCGACAGCTTCGGGCGTGAAGGACTGCCCGGTCTCCGCGCGGTGCTGGTCGAGGAGTGTCCGCACGTCACCCTCGGTGAAGTCGCCGAGGCGCAAGGACTCCGCCTTGATGTTGAAGGCGCTCCCGCCGGTGATCACTTCGTCCTCCGCCGCCGAGTGGATCCGGTAGTCCCGCACGTCGCGCACCCCGCACAGCACCACGCTCTGCGGAAAGGCTCGGGGCCGCAGGTGGTATCCGGCGCGCAGCTGGCGAAGCAGCGAGATCAGCGTGTCGCCGATCAGGGCGTCCACCTCGTCGAGCAGAAGAACGAGCGGCCTTGACTCGGAGCGTGACCAGCGCGTGAGGACAGCGCTGAGGACGGCGTCGGGGCCGCTGTATTCCAGCGTCTCGGGCCAGTACCCGCCGACCGCGTCGTCCTCCAACGTGAGGGAAGCGGACAGTGCGAGCTGGGTGAGGATCGCGCGCATGCCGCGGCCGACGTCCTGTCTGGCGGTCTGGGCGACCTCCAGGTTGGCGTAGACGCACCGGCAGGCCCCATCGCGGTTCAGCAGGTCGCGCAGCGCGAGCAGCGCCGAGGTCTTGCCGGTCTGGCGCGGGGCGTGAAGGACGAAGTAGGACCGCGTCCGGATCAGGTCGTGGACGTTCGCAAGGTCAAGGCGCCCGAGCGGCGGCACGCAGTAGTGGATCTCCGGGTCCATCGGACCCGCCGTGTTGAAGAACCGCAACGCGCGGCGAGTATCGCACCGGTCCCGGCCCGACGAGGCCGAGGGCTCTCGCACGGACTCGCCGGCTTCCAGGTAGCCTCGCGCGATGAACACCTCCCCGGCTCCCTCACCCCCAACAGCGCCGCCAGCCTGGGGCTTCACCCGGGCCGAGTTCGCACACCTCCTCCTGCTGCCGTTCCGGGGTCCGGGCTCGCTCGTCCGCTGGCTGTTCGGATGCGCAGCGATC
>JAAXGM010000203.1:2352-2521 GCA_012267435.1 Gemmatimonadota bacterium | reverse complement strand
GCTCGGGCGGCTTTATCCACGGACCGCTAGGGCCCGCTCGCACATGTACCTCATCGACACCGACGTGCTGTCCGCTCTGCGGAAGCGCCAACGGAATCCCGGGGTAGCACGGTGGATTGCCGACCAACGGGCCATCGACCTCTACCTCAGCGTCGTCTCCATCGGGGAG
>JAAXGM010000203.1:0-2306 GCA_012267435.1 Gemmatimonadota bacterium | reverse complement strand
GATTGGCTGGACGCCCTGCTGCGCCACTACGGCAACCGCATCCTCCCTGTCGACCTCCCGGTGGCGCGGCGTTGGGGGCAGCTCACCCGGCAAGCCGGTCCCGCAGATCCCAACCTCCTCATCGCGGCAACGGCCCTCGAACACGGCCTGACCGTCGTCACGCGCAACACCCGCCACTTCGAGCCGACAGGTATTCCGGTCCTCGACCCCTCCACGCCGACGGACCCCGACAGCCGCACCCGTCGGCAGCGCGCCCGCCGCCGGTCCTCGGCCGGCGAATAGCCTCCCGCGAATACCGCGCCGCCTTCGTTTGCGGGCCGGCGACCACTGCGATGCGGTGCGGCACACCGAACCCGTCCCATTTCGCCGTTGCTCCGCCCCGCACCCGGGTGCATCCTTCATGGCATGACCACCCCCGAAGCCGAAACCCGCCGCGCCCTCGCCAGGCTCCGCCGCGCCATCGAAAAGGCCCGCCGCGAAGTCCGCGGGCTGCGCGAACTCCTCGACCGGTCCGAAGCCGACAGCTACCCCGGCGACGACTACACCGAGATGGACGAGCACCTGTCCGCGCTCACCGAACTCGTCGGTCGCGAGCAGGCCCGCCAGCAGGCCAAGATCCTGCGCGGCGGCGGCATCACACCCAACCGTCTACAGCGTTCCACGACTCCCTTTGGCGGGGGTTCGGGGGATGGAGGGCGGCGCTCTTGAAACGGCGCGATTTCGTCACCCGCGGCACGAAAAGCGCACTCGTCGGGCTTGCGGGGCTCACGGGCCTCGGGGCGAGGCCCGCGACGCCCTCGGTCGCGGCAACGGCCCCCGCACGCCGCCCGACCCGCCACCGCACGGCCCCCGACCACGGCCCCGGCCATCGCACCGACCTCGTCATCCGCCACGGCACCCTGATCGACGGCACCGGAGCCCCCCCACGCTCCGGCGACCTCGCAATCACCGGCGACCGCATCAGCGCCATCGGCCAGGTCCCCGCCACCGCCCCCGTCGAGATCGACGCCCGGAACATGGCCGTCGCCCCCGGCTTCATCGACATCCACTCCCACGCCGACCTCTCGCTCCTGGTGAATCCCCGCGCCGAGAGCCGCGTGCGGCAGGGCGTCACGCTGGAGGTGGTCGGCCAGGACGGCAGCTCGATCGGCCCCTGGAGCGACGGCGCCTTCGAGTCCACGCGCGACCGCTACCGCCGCAGCTACGACGTCGAGATCGACTTCCGCGACATCGGCGGCTTCCTCGACCGCATCGACCGGGTGCGCCCCGCAGTGTCGGTGGCCTCGATGGTCGGCCACGGAACCGTGCGCGGGCATGTGATCGGCGGCGCGGACCGCCCGGCCACCGGCGCCGAACTGGACCGGATGCGCGCCCTGGTTCGGGAAGCCCTCGCCGCCGGCGCGGTGGGCCTCTCGACCGGCCTCGAATACACACCCGGCAGCTTCGCCACCCTGGACGAACTGGTCGCCCTGGCCAGCGAGCTGCGCGGGACGCCGTATCCCTACGCTTCCCACATGCGCAACGAGGACGACCGCCTCCTCGCCGCCCTCGAAGAGGCGCTGCACGTGGGGCGGATGGCGGGCGTCCCGGTCCAGGTCTCGCACCTCAAGGCGCAGGGACAGCGCAACTACTGGAAGGCCGAGGCAGCCCTCGCGGCAATCGAAGCAGCGCGCGCAACCGGCGTGGACGCGCACTTCGACCGGTATCCGTACGTCGCCTACGCGACCGGCCTCTCGAATCTCTTCCCCGCCTCGGCGCGGGCGGGCGGCACGGCGCGCTTCCTGGAGCGGCTCGCCGATCCGGACACCGCCCCGGCGCTGGAGCGCGCCTGCCGCGACAAGATCGCGTTGCTGGGTTCATGGGACGCGGTCCAGATCACGCGGATCGGCGGGGCGAACGCCTATGCGAGGGGACGGCGGCTCGGCGAGCTGGCGGCCGAACGCGGCGAAGACCCCTACGAGCTAACGGTGCGGCTGCTGCGCGACGCGGGCGGCAGCGTCGGAATGATCGGTTTCGGGATGTCCGAGGAGAACACGGAGCGGATTCTGGCTCATCCGCTCGGGATGGTTTGCTCCGACGGGGGCGCCTACGCGCCGTACGGTGCCCTTTCCGGTTCGTCGCCGCACCCGCGCGGCTACGGGAGCTTCCCGCGGCTGCTGGGCCATTACGTCCGCGACCGGAAGGCAATGGCGCTGGAGGCCGCCGTGCACAAGATCTCGGGGCTGCCCGCGAGGAAGCTCGGGTTGGCGAACCGGGGCGTGCTCAGGGTGGGGGCGGCCGCCGATGTGGTGGTGTTCGATCCCGAC
>JAAXGM010000202.1 GCA_012267435.1 Gemmatimonadota bacterium | reverse complement strand
CGATCGTGGGTGGGTCTATGTGCCGGCGGCATTTGTCCCCGATCGGCGCGTCCGCACGAGCGAACTCTTCGAACCGGAGAACCTAGACGCGGCCATGGCGGTGCTCGCGCGCCTGGTCACCAAGGCCGACGGACACTTGGCGGCGGCCCGGGCCTACGTCCGGCTGATCCCGCGGCGCTACCACCGGGTGCGGCTGTTCTGCCTGCTGCCACTGTTCTTCGCGGTTCGCACGCTGGCCATCAGCAGGGCCAATCCCGATGTCCTCCGGCGGGAGACCAAGATGACGCGGCGCGAGGTGAGGGCTATCACGCGCCGGGCCATGGTGCTGGGGTTCTCGAATGGCTGGATCGAGCGCTATTGCAGGCGACTGGCGTCCGCCCCGCTCCGGCGAGAGGGCGAAACCACTCACCTGGCGGGCGTGGGATCCGCACAACCGGAAGGCGAAGGATCGGCCGACCCGCCGGCACACCCGGTTCCACCAACTCCGCAACGGATATCGAGCCCATGACATCACTCGCGTCCTTCCGTGACGAGTTCCCCGTCTCCCGGACCCACATCTTCCTGAATCACGCGGGCGTGGCGCCCACCTCGACGCGCGTGGTGCGGGCGGTGCACGGCTTCATGGACTTGATCGCGCGCGAGGGCCGGCCCGACTTCGAAGCCTGGGAGTCGGTGGCGCGGGACTGCCGGGAGCGATTCGCGCGCCTGATCGGGTGCGAGGCGGACGAGGTCGCGTTCGTGCGCAACACCTCGCACGGGCTGTCGCTGCTCGCGTCGGGGCTGGACTGGCGGCCGGGCGACCGGATCGCGGCCGCGGCCGCGGTGGAGTACCCCTCCAACGTATACCCTTGGATGGACCTCGACCGGCGGGGTATCGCGGCGCTCGACGTGATCCCCGTGGACGAAGACGGGACGGTGACGGTGGAGGCCGCGGAACGGGTGCTCGGTCCCGACACCCGCGTGCTGGCGGTCAGCTCGGCGCAGTACGCCACCGGCGCGGTCACGGATCTGGCCGGGCTGGGGCGGCTGTGCCGGGAGCGCGGGGTGCTTCTGTGCGTCGACGGCATCCAGACG
>JAAXGM010000201.1:1110-1480 GCA_012267435.1 Gemmatimonadota bacterium | reverse complement strand
AAGCGGTAGCTGCGGGCCACCTCGAAGGCGCGCGACTGCAGGGGCCGGCCTCCGTCGATCACGCACAGCTTCGCGGTCGTGCCCCCCATGTCGAACGAGAGCACGTCGCCCAGCCCGAGCCGCCGCGCGAGGTGGCTCGCCAGAATCGCACCTCCAGCGGGACCGGACTCCACCAGCCGAACGGGCGCCGCCATGGCGGTTTCGAGCGTCGTGAGCCCGCCCCCGGAGGTCATGAGCAGGAAGGGACAGTCGAGCCCCGAGGCCAGGAGCGACCCGGCCAGCCCCTTCAGGTAGCGGGACATCAGCGGCTGGACATAGGCGTTGGCGCACGCGGTCGAGAGCCGTTCGTACTCGCGCACCTCCGGGCACA
>JAAXGM010000201.1:0-1027 GCA_012267435.1 Gemmatimonadota bacterium | reverse complement strand
GGCCGCGCCGGTCCACGCGCTCGGTCACGGGCAGGCGCAGACGGCGCGGCACCAGGGGCTCGGGCCGGTCGATGCCGATGTCGTACTGCTCGAAGCGGTTCTCGCGCGCCATCTCGAGGGCGTCGCGATGTCCCGATGAGACGATCAGCGCCGTGCGCGCCCCTCTGCGCTCGATGATCGCGTTGGTCGCCAGGGTGGTCCCGTGGATGACCAGCCGCACCGCCGGAGGCGCCAAGCCCGCGATCTCCAGCACCTTGTGAACTCCGGACAGGACTCCCTGTTCGGGGGCCGCGGGCGTGGTGAGGATCTTGGTGGTGACCGGCGGTCCGCCGGCTTCCAGCGCCACGTCGGTAAAGGTGCCTCCGATGTCGATCGCAAGGCGCGCCCCGGGTGCCTCAATGCGCGCGCGGGAACCTTCAGCCATCGTCGCGCGGCGGAACCGTGTAGTTCAGCGCCAGCCGGCCACCGTCCGGATAGATGGTCTCACCGGTAAGGTAGGACGCGTAGTCGCTGGCCAGGAAGACCGCCACGCCCGCCACCTCCGCGGGCTCCCCGACCCGCCCCATCGGCGTCCGCGACAGAATCGTCCGCCGGGCCTCCTCGTCCGCCATCACCTCGTCCAGCATGTTCGTGGCGATGGAGCCCGGCCCGATGGCGTTGACCCGTATGTCGTGCGGCGCGAGCGCCATCGCCATCACCTTGGTGAGTTGCGCCACGCCGCCCTTGGAGACCGCGTACGCAAGCTGGTTCGGGATGGTCACCACGGCATTGGTCGACGACATGTTGACGATCGTCCCCCCGACGCCCCGCTCCACCATGTGGCGGGCCACCAGACGGGACAGCAGATAGGTCCCCCGAAGGTTCACCGAGAGCACTCGGTCGAAGTCCTCGACGGCGCCGTCCAGAATCGACCCCGGGACGATGATGCCGGCGTTGTTCAGGAGGATGTCGCAGTCCCCGAAATGCTCCGTGCAGGCGTCGAGCAACCCGGCGCAATCCTCTTCCAGGCTCACGTCCGCCCGAATCG
>JAAXGM010000200.1 GCA_012267435.1 Gemmatimonadota bacterium | reverse complement strand
CTCGTTTGAGAAATCCGGGCTAGGAGCCGGAGGCCCCGGCGTTCGGCACCTTCCTTCGCGTTTCAGCTGAAACGTCCCATCGAAGCCTACCCGGGCTTCACCAGCCTCAGAACCTGGGGATGCTCGACGTCGTCGGCGTCGCGCCGCACCCCGAACGCCTCGTCGTCGCCCACGCGCATCAGTTCGAAGCGCGCCGGTGTTTCGACGACACCGAGCCACACCCCCGACGAGTCCAGCACGTACCACTCCTGCGGTTCGTCGCGCCGGGCGAGTCCAAGGTACTCGCCCACCCACACATGCCCGTCGGCATCCACGATCATGCGCTGATAGCCCGGCTTCTCGACGGGCTCGGGCAGGCGAGCCATGAAATCCCGGATGAAGGGACTGGGGTCGGGTCCCAGCCATTCCTCCCTTTCACGGTCTACTTCCGCACTGGACACGGTTAGCGGAACTCCCGGAATCCGCGCGATCAGGCGCAGCTCTCCGCTCCGGCCGTCGATGATCGAGTACTCCAGCCCGTCGGCCGTGCCCATTGCGATTCGTCCTTCGCCGTCCGGCACCGCGTGGGGCAACCGGCCCATGATCGGGATGTCGTCTCCTTCGGTAACGATGAAGTTCTCGTATCCGGGAAGGCTCGTGACCGAGTCGCTCGACATCCGGTCCTCCGAAAATCGAACGATGGTGACCGGAGGGCGCCGGAGACCCGCGCGTCGCCTCTCCTCGTCCGTCGCGGACGCCTGATTCAGTCCCCAGACGACGTCCGAAGGCACCGGATGCCGAACCGGCGAAACCCCCTCCGGCATCCGAAACGAAGAGACCAGCCCCGATTCCAGGTCGAACTCCGCGCCGCTTCCGCCCGCCGTGCGGTCCAGCGCCACGAGTCGCCCGTCGGGCCTCAGGACGACGGTCCAGAGAGAGCGAAACTCGCCCGGCCCCTCGCCCGGCCCGCCGAACGCACGGACGAATCGTCCCGTTGCATCGTAGACCCGGACCTGCTGGGACGCCCCGTCGGCAACGGCCAGATGCCCGGATCCCGCGCGCAGCGCATCCCTTGCGCGAAAGAAGGCGTGCATTTCGCCCGAACCGGTCTCGGCCAGGTCGAGGATCGGTTCCTCCTCGATCCGCCATGCGTCGCGCGCGCCCCACAAAGGCGCGATCGACTCGACGATCGTTACCCCGAGACTGTCGCGCGACGTGTTCGTGGAGAGGGGGGCCGCTTCGCAGCCGGCAGTCGCCGTCGCGGCCATCGCCAGGATCGCGCCCCACGACGACAGCATCGTGGCGCCACCCGATCTTCCGGGGGGCATGGATCGTCTCCTCTACGCCACGGCGTGCCGAGGCGTGACTTGTTCGGCGATTCGCCGACCCGCCTCGATCTCCGTTCGGCCAAGCTCCCAGGTCTTCCGCAGATTCAGCCAAAGCTGCTGCGGCGTCCCGAAATACCTGGCCAGCCGCAACGCCGTGTCGGCGCTCACGCCTCGCTGTCCGTCGAGAATCATCGTCGCGATCATGTCGCGCCCCTCGGTGATGGTCCACGATCTCGACTTCGCACGGCCCGTCGTCGGTTCACGGAGGCAGACGCGCCGTTGTGCGCACTCCGCATACTAAGGCGGCGGACCCGCCCGCGACATGATGTGCGTCGCAAGGCCCAGCGGAGGGGAGGGCTTCGGGCCTCCCGGATTCGTTCCCGCGCGCGTCGGGGGATCTCTTGGTGCGGCGCCTGACGTCGCTGGAGGGCTTTCCCGGGTGTGGGCCGTGACCGGAGCCCGGTTCGCTACGCGGGCCCCACCAGCTCAAGCGCCGCGAGCGCCAGCACCTGCGTGCTCGCCACGAGGTCGTCCACCGAGCAGGACTCATCGGGCTGGTGGGCTTCCTCGAGGGATCCGGGACCGTAGGCCACGCAGTGCTCGATGCCGGCGATGCGGGCAAAGTGCTTCTGGTCGTAGGTGCCGGGACTGGCCACGAGCTCCGCGGGACGGTTGCGCACCATTTCCACCGCTTGGCACAGGGCGGCCACGAGGGGCGACCCCTGAGGCGCGGAAGTCGGGTGGACCACCATGCGCTCCTCGATGGTGAAACGGCGTCCGGGGTCGTCGTCCTCCACCGAACCGACCAGGCGCGCGATCTCGGCGCGGACTTTGTCCAAGGGCTCCTCGGGGATGAACCGGCGGTCGAATGTGGCGACGCAGCGGTCGGCCACGCAGGGCGACTGGGTCCCTCCGCCGGCCTGGCCGCCCGCGATCGCGTTGACGTTCAGAGAGGGGTGCCGGGAAGGCTCCGGCACGATGGGCAGCGCGGAAATGCGGATAGCGAGCTCGGGGATGAGCCCCGTGCGGAAGGCTTCCAGGAGGGCGCCCATGTCCTCGATGGCGCTACGTCCGAGATGGCTCATGCTGCCGTGGGCCACGCGCCCATGCGCGACGACGTCGAACCAGTAGACGCCCCGGTGCCCCAGGCACACGCGGGTGGGCCCGAACGGCTCCGGGATGATCGCGTACCGGGTATGATCGCTCGAGATGATCCCGGTTTCGCAGAGGTGCGCCACGCCCGCGAAGCCGCCGCTCTCCTCGTCGACGGTGGCGCT
>JAAXGM010000199.1:4077-5631 GCA_012267435.1 Gemmatimonadota bacterium | reverse complement strand
GTTCAGCGACAAGTTCGACTCGCTAACGGTGGATTCGTCCGTCATCTTTCACGAAATCGAGGGCTACGTGCGGGGCGTGGCTCCCGATCTGCTGGACCGGCTGAAGCTGTACCGGGGCCAGGAGCCGCTCTTCGACGTCCACGGCATCGAGGAGGAGATTCACCGCTCGCTCCGGCGCAAGGTGGGGCTCAAGTCCGGCGGCCATCTGGTGATCGAGCCCACCGAGGCGCTGGTGTCGATCGACGTGAACACCGGGCGCTTCGCCGGCAGGAGGAGGAACGATCCCGCGTCCCTCATCCTGAAGACCAACCTGGAGGCGGCGCGCGAGATCGCCCGCCAACTCCGGCTGCGTGACGTCGGGGGAATCGTGGTCGTGGACTTCATCGACATGGACACGCAGAAGGATCGCGACAGGGTGTTGCACGAACTCCGCACCCATCTGGGGCGCGACCGTGCCCGCACACGCGCGTTCGCCGTCTCCGAGCTCGGGCTGATCGAGATGACTCGCCAGCGGGTGCGGCCCTCGATCTTCACCTCGATAACGGAGGCGTGCACCCATTGCGGAGGACTGGGCCGCGTCTTCGCGCCCGACACCGTGATGCGCCGGGTGGAGCGCAGCCTCAAGCGCGCCGCCGCCGCGAAGAGCGAACGCAGCCTCACGGTGCGCATCCATCCCGGGGTGGCGCTGCACGTGCTCGACTCGGAGCCGGACTTTCGCAACCGGGTGACGAGCGCCACCGGCCTTGAGATCAGCCTGCGCGACGATCCTCTGCTGGGCGAAGACGAGTTCCGCCTCCTCTCGGGCCGGGCCCAGGTGGACGTGACCGGCAAGTACGCGACCGTATAGGTGCGGCCCCGGGCGGGGCCCGCGCGCGATCGCGTCCAGGCGGATCGGACGATTTCGGCGGTTTTCCAGCATGTCGCGTGCCCTTGACCTCGCCGGGCGACTCTGTAGCTTTTCGGGCTGCGGAGCCTTGTGGCGCAGTCCCCGGGGTCCGGGATCTCCATCTACATGAAGAGGCGGGCATGTACGCGGTGTTCGAGAGCGGCGGAAAGCAGTTCAGGGCCGAGCCGGGTCTCCGGCTGCGGATCCCCGCGCTTGCCGCCGAGGAGGGCTCGACGGTCACCTTCGACCGCGTGCTGATGACGGGTGGAGGGGATGGCGAACCGGAGGTCGGGACGCCCACGGTCGAGGGCGCGGCGGTGCGGGCCGAGGTGCTGGCGCACGGCAAGGACCGGAAGCTCATCATCTTCAAGCGCAAGCGCCGGAAGGGATACCGCAGGAAGCAGGGTCATCGCCAGAAGTTCACCGAAGTGCGCATCGACGAGATCGTCACCTAGAGGCTGAGCCGGGGAGAAACCTGAGATGGCACACAAGAAAGGCGTCGGCTCAAGCCGAAACGGACGCGACTCGAAACCGAAGTTCCTGGGGGTCAAGCGCTATGGCGGACAGCCCGTGACCGCGGGCAGCATCCTCGTGCGCCAGCGGGGCACCCGCTTCCATCCCGGCACGAACGTCGGGAGAGGAGGCGACGATACCCTGTTCGCCCTGGT
>JAAXGM010000199.1:0-4066 GCA_012267435.1 Gemmatimonadota bacterium | reverse complement strand
AGCCCGAACTAGCGCGCCGGATTGGGCGGCGAGTCCGGCCATCCCGGCCGGCGGCCTCCCTGAGCCTCGCGCGCGGAGGCGATGATGCGCCAGAGGATGTCGCGCGCCATCTCCGGGTCCACCCCCAGCTCGCGCGCCCGCACGGCGGCTTGGCGCACCATCCGGGCTTCGCGCGCCGGGTCGAGAACCGGAAGGCCCAGTTCCTCCTTCACCCTCCCGATCTCGATCGCGAGGCTGCGGCGTTCCCCCATCAGCTCGATGAGCCGATCGGTCACGTCGCTCATCACTTCCCGCATGCGAGCCAGCCGCTCCTCCGGCGGGCCCGACGCTCCCGTGGGGTCATCCATGCCGGGCATCCCCGCCTCGGGTCTCGGGTATCCTGTTCATCCTCGTTGGGTTTCCCGTGCGATTCGCTCGCTGCCGGGGGTGCCTCCGCTGGATTCCCCGGTTGCCCGCGAGCCTCGCGGGTTCAGGAAGGCTTCGGTGTGATTCCGGTCCTGCGGGCGGGTGGCGAGGCTCACTCCCACCAGCACCGGAATGTGCACCATGAGTCCCAGTACGCCCTCGTGCAGGTCGAGGGGGCGCAGCTCCATCCCCAGATACCCGGTGGTGAAGAAGAAGACCGCCGTCGCAGAGCCCGCGACCAGACCGGCCACGATACCCTGGGTGGTGGCCCGCCGCCAGAAGAGCGCCGCGCAGATGGGAGGCGCGAACTGGCAGATGATGCCGTACGCGGTCAGCAGCAGCACCACCAGCGACGAATCCTCGTCCAGCGCGAACCAGTAAGCGACCACCCCCACCACCAGGACCAGCACCTGCATCAGGCGGCGCTGCGCGGCATCGCTCAGCCGGCGGAAGGGGCCGATGCCGTCCTCCACCGTCACGGATGCCGCGGCGTGCAGGAGCGCGTCCCCGGTCGACATGGACGCCGAGAGGGCGCCCGCGCAGAACAGGCCCACGACCAGCACCGGCAGCTCGGAGCGCAGGATGAGGAAGGGGAGGATGAAGTCGGCGTTGGGAGGGGACTCCGGCAGCAGCACGCCGGCGAAGCCGATCAGGAACACCGGGATCAGGAAGAGCTGGAAGGTGGGGAAGAGGACCACCGTGCGTCGCAGCGTCCGGTCGTCGCGCGCGGTGAAGGCCTTCATGAAGAGGTGGGGCCACATCATGAGCCCGATCGCGCTCACCAGGATCGCGCTCGAGTAGCCGCCCCAGCTCCAGGGATCGCCGGCGGCGGTAAGGCCCGGGACGGAAAGCATCTCCGGGCGCTCGGCGAGGATGCGCCCGAACATCTCCCCCACCCCCCCGTACAGCCGGAAGGGCAGGTAGATGCCGAGCGACCAGGTGATCGCGACCATGAAGATGCCTTGGAAGGTGTTGGTCCATCCGACCGCGGCCACCCCGCTGGTCAGCACGTAGAGGGCCACGATGCCGTAGGCGATCGCCGCCCCCGCGGCCAGCGGGACGTGGCCGTCGGTTACAGCCTCGATGACGATGCCCGCCCCCTGCATCTGCAGGGTGACATAGGGCACGAATGCCGCCACCGAGAGCGCCGCCATCAGCGCGGACAGGAAGCGCGAAGGGAAGCGCCCGACCAGCAGCTGCGCCTGGGTGACGTAGCCGAAGCGCCTCCCGAGGGCGGCCGCGCGCGGTCCGATGAAGTACCAGGGAGCGATTCCGAGGGCGCCGTATGAAAGGATGTAGAAGGCGGCGGCGCCGCGGGAGTAGGCCCAGCCCGGCCCGCCCAGGAAGGCGAAGGCGGAGAAGACGGTCGCTCCGGTTACGAAATACATCACGAGCAGGCCGAAGCGGCGGTCTCCGGCCACGTATCCGGTCACGCTCCGGGAGGCGCGCCGGCCCGCCATGAGCCCGATCCCCAGCGTGACCGCCAGATAGATCAGGATCAGCGTCGCGATCAGGTGCCAGCGCTCCATCTAAGTGGTGCCTCCGTTCCGGCAAGTGGCACCTTCGTTCCGGGAGTCCCGTCCTGACCGGCTTCGGGCGTCCCCCGCGGGCCCGCCGGCGCGGTTTCGTTCCTCCGAGCGGTCCAGCACGAATAGCACCACCGCCCCGAACCCCACCCAGAGCGCGATCACGGCCATGTTGAAGGGCAGGCCCAGCACCAGGGGAAGGGGACGGTTGAAGGGCACGAAACCCGGCCAGGTGACGAAGATCAGGAAGAGCACGAAGTAGATCGTGGCCGCGGCGCGCACCAGCTTCACCCGCTTCATCGTCCGCGGAACTCCGGGCGGCGCTTCTCGACGAAGGCGCGCACGCCCTCGCGGCCGTCGTCGCTCGCGAACGCTGCGAGGAAGAGCTCCTTCTCGAGCGCCAGTCCCTCGGCCAGCGGGGTCTCGGCGGCGGCCCTGAGCGACTCCTTGACCAGCCCGAGCGCGAACGGGCTCCAGCGCGCCATGCGTCCCGCCAGCTCCCGGGCCCGCTCGAGGTGCCCGCCCTCGTCGGCGAGGATCTCCACCAGGCCGATGCGGTGGGCTTCGGCCGCGTCCACCACGTCGCCGCTCAGGGCGATGCGGGCCGCCTGTCCAGGCCCCACCAGCCGCGCCAGTCGCTGGGTGCCGCCAGCCCCCGGAATCAGGCCCAGGCGGATCTCGAACTGCCCGAAGCGGGCGCTCGGGTCGGCCACGCGAACGTCGCAGGCGAGCGCCAGCTCGACGCCGCCCCCCAGGCAGAAGCCGTGGATGGCGGCGATGAGGGGCTTGGGGAAGGCGGCAACGGCGTCGTACACGCGCCGGCGCCGGTAGACCTCCCGCTGCTCGCCGGCGGTGCGCCCCGCGAACTCGGAGACGTCGGCGCCCGCCGCGAAGGCTTTCTCGCCGGTCCCGCACAGGATGGCGACCCGCACCGCGTCGTCATCGGCGAGCCGGCTCACCGCCTGCGCGATCTCGCGCCGCACCACCGCGTTGAGGGCGTTCAGCTTGTCGGGCCGGTTGATACGCACGGTGGCGACCGAGCCGTCGCGCTCGACCACGATGGTCTCGTAGCTCGGTCCACCCGCCGAGGCCGTTACCGGCCCGCGTTCGCCGTCAGCGTCCGTCCGGCTGTTGCCGGTCCCCCTGGCCGTCACCGTTTCTCCTCCCAGCGGTAGAAGCCTTCTCCTGTCTTCCTCCCGAGCTTCCCCTCTTCCACCATGCGTCGCAAGATGGCGGGAGGACGGTAGCGCTCGCCGCCCAGTTTCGTGTGCAGGTACTCGGCGATGGCGAGGCGCACGTCGAGCCCCACCAGGTCGGTGAGCCGGAGCGGGCCCATGGGGTGGCGGTAACCCAGCTCCATGGCCTTGTCGATGGCGGCGGGCTCGGCCACGCCCTCCTCCACCATGCGCATGGCTTCCAGCCCCAGGGCCACCCCGAGCCGCGAGGACGCGAAGCCGGGGGCGTCGCGGACCACGATGGGCTCCTTGTCCAGCCCGCGCGCGAATGCGACGCCGGCATCCAGGGTGGCGTCGCCGGTGCGGCTGCCGCGCACGACCTCCACCAGCGCCATCAGGTGCACCGGGTTGAAGAAGTGCAGCCCCAGGAAGCGGCCCGGGTCGGCCAGCACCTCGGCGATCGCGTCGATGCTGAGGGAGGAGGTGTTGGTGGCAAGCAGCGCCGATGGGAGCGCGGCGGCCTCCACGTCGCGAAAGAGGCTCCGCTTCAGCTCCATGCGCTCGGGCACGGCTTCCACCACCAGGTCCGCCTGCCGGCACGCGTCTGCCAGGGAGGGCGCAAGGGCGATGCGGTCGAGCGCTCCCGCCCGGCTCTCTTCGCTCACCTTTCCCAGGGACACGCCCTTGTCCAAGTTCGCGCGGATGCGCGCGAGACCGCGGTCGGCCGCCGCCGGGTCGGGGTCGTGGAGGGTGACCCGGTGCCCGGCCATGGCCGCCACTTGGGCGATGCCGTGGCCCATGACGCCGGCGCCCAGGACGGTGACGCGCTCGATCCGGGTGGCCATGCCGCGCTCGCGGTCCACGGGCGTTAGTCCGCGGTGACCACGGTGGCGATCCCCTGGCCGACCCCGATGCACATGGTGGCGAGCCCGACCGCGCTCCCGCGCTTCACCATCTCGT
>JAAXGM010000198.1 GCA_012267435.1 Gemmatimonadota bacterium | reverse complement strand
CCCGCCGCGCGCCCCTCGCTGTCCGCGACCACCAGCAGCTCGACCGTGCCCCGCGACCCCCGCAGCGACTCGAGAATGCGGGTGGCAGCGGTGGTCGCGTCGGGCCCTGATAGATCGGCCGCGTCCGACCCGGGCGGCCCGGCCGCGCGGAACTCGTGCAGTTCGGATGCGTCGGGTCCCGGCAGACCGGCCATGGTCACGCCACCCGGAAGTGGCGGCGGTACTCGGACGGCGTGTCGATGTCGGCGACAACCCCCGCGTCCTCCACCGGACACTCGCGGACGCGGGAGGGGCGCCGCCGCACGACCGTGCGGGCTCCCTCGGGAAGAGCGGGGTCGAGAAGTTCGGGGAACACGCGGCGATGAAAGAGTGCCGGGTGGCCGCGGCGGCCGCGCCAGGTCGGAATCATGATGTCGGCCGACTCCTCCTCGAGGCACGCGGCCAGGGCCAGCACCGTGGCGCCCGTCACCAGCGGATGATCGACCGGGCAGATGGCGCATCCGTCCATCCCGCCGCCCCACCCCGCCAGCGCCAGCCGGATGGACGAAATGGGCCCTTCGTCGGGGTCGGGGTTGGCCGCCGCCACGGCGCCCGCCGCTTCCGCTTCCCGCGCCACGGCGCCGGCCGCCTCCCTCGCCACCACCACGACCGGGCCGCACCCGCCCGCCGCCAGAGCGGAAACGACACGCACCAAAAAGGACTGTCCACCCGCATCGAGAAGCGCCTTGGCGCTTCCCATGCGGGTGGACAGTCCGCAGGCCGGCACTACGCCCAGCAACCTCGATGGACGGCCCACGAGACCGGGGTTCCGGCCCGGGTGACCGGGCGGGCGCCCGTCCCGTCCGGTCAGAGGATGGGCCGAATTTGTGCGTTGCTCTCGTCGAGCGTGAAGGTCACCGGCTCGCCCTCCACCGTGAGCGGGACGTTCCAGTAGAGCTCGTCGAAGGAGCGCTCCCAGCGCGCGTACACCCAGTACTCTCCGGCGGGCGCCGCCACGAGCACGTCCCCCGAGGCGTCGGTGGTGTCCACCACCGGGTCGAGGCCGCTCACGTCGATCATGAACTGGGCGACCACGCCGTAGTCGGCGAACGCATCGTCGCCCCACATCTCCCGGAGCATCCTGACCTGGTCGGCCTGCTCGATCATGGATCCCTGGATGGA
>JAAXGM010000197.1 GCA_012267435.1 Gemmatimonadota bacterium | reverse complement strand
ACCTCTTGAGGGTTGATTGGGCGGCGAAGGGTCAGGACGGAAGCGACAATGTGATGGGTATGCAAGCGGCAAAGACGATAGACAGCGGCATCGGGAACGTGATTGGTAGGCACGTCAAGGAGAAGGAAGACCTGCTTGAGTTCTGCGAGAGGTGCCTGGAGTTGGGCAGAGTATCGTAGGGAAACCATGGGGGACGATGAGACGTTGCGTGACATTTGGGCGTGAGTGCCCAATGGGGTCAAGGAGCGATTAGGAGATCTCCGAGAAGGGGTGGGGATGATGGGGCGAGAGCCATGGCGTTTGGGAAGCGCTGGAGTGTTCCAGGGCGACAGGGCGAGCCGGGCGCGCCGCCAATGGCTTCCTTCGGAGTCCAGAGGGTCGCTCACGGAAACCGGAACCCTAATGGCCACTGAATGTGGCGCGAGAGAGGAGATCTGACATGGGGTTTTTGAGATGACCGAACACGGCGAGGGACTTCGCGCGGGCACGCGCATCGGCGAGTTCGAGATCGTGCGGGAGCTGGGGGCCGGCGGTTTCGCGATCACGTACCTGGCGGAGGACCGGTCGCTGGGGCGGCGGGTCGCGGTGAAGGAGTACTTCCCGGGCGACTGGGGCTCGCGGCGGCCGGACGGGACGGTGGGTGCCCGGACCTCGTCGTCGGAGTCGGAGTACGCGTGGGGCCTGGAGCGCTTCGTGGAGGAGGCGCGGGTTCTGGCGCGTCTGGAGCATCCGAACATCGTGAAGGTCTACCGGATCGTGGAGGGCGCGGGCACGGCCTACATCGCGATGGAGTACGTGGAGGGGCGGAGCCTCACGGAGGAGATCAAGGCGTCGGGGGCTCTGGGCGAGGCGCGGGTGCGGGAGGTGGTGGCCGCTCTGGCTGGCGGGCTGGCGGTGGTGCACGGGGCGGAAATGCTGCACCGGGACATTAAGCCATCGAACGTGATGGTGCGTGTGGACGGCTCTCCGGTTCTGATCGACTTCGGAGCGGCGCGGGAGCTGATGGGACGCACGTCGCGTTCGATCACGAGCGTGCTGACGCCGGGGTACGCGCCGGTGGAGCAGTACGGGACGGCGCGGGACCGGCAGGGTCCGTGGACGGACATCTACGCACTGGGTGCGTTGGCGTACGCGGCGCTCAGCGGGCGGGTGCCGGACGATGCGACGGAGCGGATGCTGGAGGACCGCCTGGAGCCAGTGGAGGCGGTGGCGTCGGGCCCGGTGAGCGGGGAGCTTGCGGGGGCCGTGATGTCGGCGCTGACGACGGACTACCGGCGCAGGCCGCAGGGCGTGGGCGAGTGGCTGACGATGCTGGGGGAAGGCGGGGATGTCGCGGCCGTGGGCGGTGAGGGCGGTGAGGCGGACCGCTCGGCGGGCGTCCTCGGGCAGACGGGGCGGCGGCGTGTCTCGCCGTTGGTTACCGGCGGGGTGGCCGCAGTGCTGCTCGGGACGTTGGCGCTAGCGGTCGGGCTGGGGCGCGGAGGCGGGGATCCGGCTGCAGCCCCGATGGAGACGGAGGAGGCGGTGGGCCTCAGCGTGGAGGGGTGGGCGCTGGTGCAGCGGGGGCTATTGGAGCTGGGGCACGATCCGGGTGAGGGAGACGGGTTGGTCGGAGGGGGAACACGCGCGGCCCTGCGGGCTTGGCAAACCGACCGTGGGCTTGAGGGGACGGGATACCTCACGGGAGAGACGGCCGGAGTCTTGCGGCAGGCCGGGGAGCGGGCCGTGGCGGACTCGATTCTTGCGGCGGAGCGGGCCGAGGAGGATCGACTGGCTTCGGAGCGAGCCGAAGCGGCAAGGCAGGCTGAGGCGCAACAGTTTGCCGATGCACTTCATTTCCTGATCCAGGCAGCGGAGTCAGATGATCATTTCAGGAGCTTGGGTGCGTGGTCGGGTGACTTCTACCAACAGCTTGGCCCCCGAGGGAACAACTTGTCTGTTCTATTTCAGCCTC
>JAAXGM010000196.1:428-4482 GCA_012267435.1 Gemmatimonadota bacterium | reverse complement strand
GGCACGAGATCGCGCCCGAGCCGCTTCTGGACATCGCGTCCTGCCGAGGGCGCCGCGGGCCTGCCGCGCGGGCCGGCGTTCGACACCCCTGACGCGCTCCACCTCCGGGCAAGCGGTCGTTCAGCGGATGAACTTCCTCACCGGACGTGGCGGAGCGGGCTCCATTCCCAACCGCGCGTGCCAGTAGGCCCACGAGCGGGCATCAAAGATCCCGGGCAGCGCGTCTCGCAGCGCCCGGCGAAAGTCGTCGTCGTCGTACCGCCGCCTCGCCACCGTGAGATCCTCGGGAGTGCCGTACACCATGAGGAAGTTCAGGAAGAACACATCGTCGGCAAGCGTCGCCGCCGGTGGCTTGAACCACACGATGCGCTTGGCGACCGCCAACAGGTCTGGAGTGCGGGGCGGCGTTGTGGGGGCCGTGGGCGTCATGGAACACGAGGTTCCTGCCGAGGACTGGGTGCCCCCAGTCCCGGACGCGGTTCGTAGCGCGGGACCGACGTGGGGTCCACCCCGGCTGCGGTTTGGGAGAGACGCTTCCGAACCTCTGCGGGGAGTTCCGCCAAGTCCCCGTCATCGAAATATGTCAGGGCCTTGAGCGTCAGCATGGCATTGTATCGGTTTCCGTGGATCGCCGCGGCCGCACCCAGCATCGCCGCGAGGGGAACGCCGCCCAGCCGCATCAACGCGTCAACATCGATGTAATCCTTGGCCAGTGCGCGGCTCTGCACCACCTGGGCCTTGGTGCCGCCCAGATCGCGTAGGGAAGCGACCAGAACGCCCGCGCCCTCGGCTGTCTGCGGCGAATCGACATGATTGAGCGAAAGCCCGCCGAAGAAGGACACCCGCACGGGTCCTCCGCGATCAACCACGCAGGTCAGCGTGTTGCGGGCCCGGTGAACCACCATTGCCTCGCTCAGGTACGGGATTCCGGCCAACAGGTCGTCGCCGACGAGAGGTTCGACGGAGAAGAAGTCGAAATCCTCCGACTCGCGGTGGGCAAGCCGCAGCGCGATCGCCGTCCCGCCATACAGCACGAACCGACGAGGAGTCGCCCGCAACTCGGGCCACAGGCTGCGCTGGGGCGGCGGCAGGGCGTCGAGACGCGGATGCATGGCAATTCCCGAGTCGGTGTTCGAAGGGACTCGTTAATCTATGCTGGCCGGGCCGCCGGTGCGCGGAGAAGCCGCTGGACGTGTTCCGTGGCTTCAACCGACCTCTCCGCGCCCGCCTCACTCTTGGCTGCTTACTTGGTCACTGACCAATCCGTTGCGCGACCCGTCGGCTACATGGTCACTGTTTCACGCAAGGGTTACGCCAACGGAGCGGAGGGACATGAATCGCGAGGAGGCTCGAGACCGGACCGAGCGGCACGAGTGGCCGGATGCCGAGCGCGGCGAGGAGCGCTTCCAGCAGGACGGCGCCGCGGGCCGGTACGACGGCGGGGTCCTGGAGGAGCTGGAGGCGCACCGATTCTTCCATCCCCCGTCGGTGCGCTGGCACCGGCCCCGCCCGGTCATCGACTGCCAGTTCATCGGTGCCGCCTACGACGAGGGGCCGCCCGAACGCCACTGGACGGACCGCATCGTCGTCGAGGACAACCTGCTTCAGGCCTGGCTGATCGTCGCCGAACGCTATATGCGGCGTGCGGAGCGCCCGTTCAGCATCGACATGCGGACCCTGCGCCGCGACGACCATCCGCCCGGATACGCGTCCTTCCGGGAGGCTTTCGTCAACCAGCTGATCCACCAGGACTACGGCGACTGCGGGCGCACGGCCTTCATCCGCTTCTTCGCGACCGGACGGTGTTCTGGAACCCGGGGGACAGCGACGAGGCCCGAAGCGAGTTTCGCCGGAAGCACCTGAAGCCGCTGCTGGAGGCCGGGCTTGTCCGCATGACGAATCCCGACAGGTCCGCGCGCGCCGAACCAGAAGTACGCGCTGACCGACGCGGGGGTCGCGCTGAGGGGGAGTGGATGACTCTCTCCGGCCGCCGCCCCGGCTTGCCCGCGCGATGCGCCGCGTCCACGTTCACGCCATGAGGAAATTCAACACCGCGGGTCCGATCAGGCCCGCGCGCGACTACCACATCCCGCCGCTCGACCGCTTCGATCTGCCGGAAGTGCTCGAGTTCATCCGCGACGAGCGCTATTTCGTCCTGCACGCCCCCCGCCAGACGGGAAAGACGTCGGCCCTGCTGGCGCTGCGCGGCCTGCTGAACGGCGGAACGGTCGGCGACTACCGCTGCGCCTACATCAACGTCGAACCGGCGCAGACCGCGCGGGAGGACGTTGGGCGGGCGATGGGCGCGGTCGCGTCCCAGATCGCCCGCGAGGCGAGATACACGCTGAACGACCACGCCACGGCGGAGGCGGCGGAGGAGCTTGACACCAACCGGCGTCCGGACGACGCGCTCGGGACCCTTCTGGAGACCTGGGCGCGGGCCGCCGACGCTCCTCTGGTGCTGCTGATCGACGAGATCGACGCGATGGTGGGCGACTCGCTGGTGTCGGTGCTCCGGCAGTTGCGGACGGGCTACGTGCGCCGTCCGGAGGGGTTTCCCCAGAGCGTGGTCTTGTGCGGGGTTCGGGACGTGCGCGACTACCGCATCCACGCGAGTTCGGAGAAGGATGTCATCACGGGGGGCAGCGCCTTCAACATCAAGGCCAGGTCGCTGCGACTGGGAGACTTCACCCGAACCGAGGTGGAGACCCTGCTGGGGCAGCACACGGACGAGACCGGCCAGGCGTTCGCGCCCGGGGCGGTGCGGGCCGTGTGGGAGCAGACGCGGGGGCAGCCTTGGCTGGTCAACGCGCTCGCGCTGGAGATGTGCTTCTCGTCGGGGATGCCGAAGGAGCCCGGAGAACCCCTGTCCGAGCGCGATGTCTTCGAGGCGCGGGAGGCGCTGATCCTGCGCCGCGAGACCCACCTGGACCAGCTCGCCGACAAGCTGCGCGAGCCGCGCGTGCGGCGGGTGATCGAGCCGCTGCTGAGTGGGGGGGACGGCCGGCACAGCGAGCGCGACTTCGAGTACGTGCGCGATCTGGGGCTGGTGGCTCCGGGCCGCACCCTGCGGGTGGCCAATCCCATCTACGGCGAGGTGCTGCCGCGGGAACTCACATGGGTGCTTCAACACGAGATCGAGCCCCAGGAGATCGCTTGGTACGTCCGCCCCGACGGCGGCCTGGCCACGGACCGCCTGCTCGCCGCCTTCCAGGACTTCTTCCGGCAGAACTCCGAGCACTGGATCCGCCGGGCCCAGTACACCGAGGCGGGTCCGCAGCTGGTGCTGCAGGCTTTTCTGCACCGGGTGGTGAACGCGACCGGCCGGATCGAGCGTGAGTACGCGCTGGGGAGCCGCCGCGTGGACCTGCTGATGGTCTGGCCGCGGGAGGAGGGGCGGGAGGACCGCATCGTGGTCGAGTGCAAGCTCGTCAAGGACGGCCGCTCCCTCTCGCGCACGGTTGATGAGGGAATCGAACAGACCCGGCGCTACATGGACATCAGCGGCACGGACGAGGGCCATCTCGTGGTTTTCGACCTGCGCCCGGGCAGGAGCTGGACGGAGAGGGTCTTCCGGGAGGAGAGGGACCGGCAGGGCGCGCGGATCACGGTCTGGGGGGCTTGATGGGCGGCGGTGGCCGGATGACCTGACCCGCGCCCGGGAGGCCGGGCTGGTCCGCATGACGAATCCGGCCAATCGGCGCGCGCCGAACCAGCTGACCGACGCGGGGGCCGCGCTTGAGGGGGAGGTGGGTGTAGGGGTGAGGCGGGAGTGGTGTCGCTCTGAAGTGCTTGACACCCCTCGCGGTCATGTCATACTTGCCGTGAAGGGGCCGGGACCAACCGCGAAATGCCAGAGAGCGAGAGGAGTGATTCGAGCGTTGGAGGTCAAGCCGCGTAGGGAGCTGAGAATCTGGTTCAGGTTCTCCGACGGGTCCGCGGGCGAGGTGGACCTGTCGGATCTCGTCGGCCGGGGTGTGTTCCGGGCTTGCGACCGCAGTGGAGTCTTCGAAGGGGTCCATGTCGCTCCACACGGTGCGGTCGCGTGGAACGA
>JAAXGM010000196.1:0-284 GCA_012267435.1 Gemmatimonadota bacterium | reverse complement strand
GCTCCTCAAGGAGCTCTTCCAGCTCGACAAGCCCGATCTGGACTTTGGCTTCTACCGGATCATGCACGCCAAGGGGGCGGAGGTCACACGGTTCTTGGAGGACGACCTCCTGCCTCAGGTGAAAGACGCGTTCCAGCAGCATCGCTCGGCGGATCGAGCCACGCTGGAGCAACAGTTGGCGGAGGCCGAGCGGGGCGCGCGCGGGCTCGGGGTCGACCCGGACTCGGTGCCCAAGGTCCAGGAGCTTCGCAAGGCGATCAACGCGGGCACGGACGTGGACGCGC
>JAAXGM010000030.1:2652-37491 GCA_012267435.1 Gemmatimonadota bacterium | reverse complement strand
TCAGGACACGCCCCTCATGCGCCAGTGGCGGGCCGTCAAGGCGCGCCACCGCGATGCCCTGGTGTTCATCCGGGTCGGCGACTTCTTCGAGCTCTTCAACGAGGACGCGCGCAAGGGTGCGCGCCTGCTCGGGCTGACCCTGACGACGCGCAACAACGGAGCGGCGCGGCAGGTGCCGCTCGCGGGCGTGCCCGCCAAGGCGCTGGACGACTATCTGCGCAAGCTGGTGAAGCTGGGTTGCCGGGTGACGATCTGCGACCAGGTCGAAGACGCCAGGGCGGCCAAGGGGCTCGTGCGCCGCGAGGTGGCGGAGACCATCACTCCGGGCACGGTGGTCCACGACGAATTGCTTGAGGCTCGGCGCAACAACTTCCTAGTCGCGCTCGCGCCCGCGGGCACGGAGACGCGCGGTCTGGCGGCCCTCGACCTGTCCACGGGCGAGCTGTTGCTCGAGGTGGTGGGCGAGGTGGCTCTCGCCGCCCGCATGGGTGAGCTGGCGCCGGCGGAGCTGCTTCTGCCCGCTTCCCTGGAAGGGCGGGTTCTGCCGGGCGCGCCGCCCGATACGCTGCTCACCCATCGCGACGACTGGATCTTCGGGGAAGAGGCGGCGCGCGAGGAGGTGCGGCGTGCCTACGGCGTGCTCTCCCTGCAGGGCTTCGGCATCGAGGCGGACGATGCGCCCGCGGTGCGCGCCGCGGGTGCCCTGCTCGCCTACGTCGCGGAGATCCGCCCCGGCGGGGTGGCGCACCTGCAGCCCCCCGTCGTGCGCCGTCCCGGCTCGACCATGGTGGTCGACGAAATGACGCGCCGGAACCTGGAGTTGACGGAGCCGCTGCGCCCGGGAGACCAGGGCGCCACCCTCATCTCGGTGCTCGACGACACCGTCACCGCCATGGGCGCGCGCACACTGCGGAACTGGCTGCTGGCACCGCTGCTGGAAGCAGGCGCGATCTGTAGGCGTCAGGAGGCGGTGGGGGAGTTCTTCGAACGGTTCGAGGTGCGGCGCGACGTTCGCGGGGCGCTTTCCGAGGTCGCCGATCTCGAGCGGCTGGCAGGGAAGATCTCGCTCCGGCGGGTCATGCCGCGCGACCTGCTCGCCCTGGCGCGCTCCCTCGACCGGGTCCCACCGATACGCCGGGCGCTGGCGACGGCCGAACTACCCCGGCTGCGGGAGCGGGGCGCCGGTCTCGACGCCATGGAGGACGTGCGCGGGATGCTCGGGCGGGCCATCGCCCCGGACGCGCCCGCGACGCTGCAGGAAGGCGGCGTGATCCGGCCCGGATACGACGTGGGCCTGGACGCGCTCCGCCAGACCCGTGCCGATGCGCGCACATCGATCGCGACGCTGCAGGCCCGCGAACGGGAGCGCACGGGCATCGGCTCGCTGAAGGTCGCCTACAACAAGGTCTTCGGGTACTACCTGGAGGTCACCCGGGCGAACCTGGGCCGGGTCCCCGACGACTACGTGCGCAAGCAGACGCTGGCGAACGCGGAGCGCTTCTTCACCCCCGAGCTGAAGGAGTGGGAAGGCCGCATTCTGGACGCGGAGGACCGGATCGCCACCTTGGAGGCGGAACTGTTCGCCACGGTGCGGGGCGAGGTGGCCGAGCAGGTGGGACGGCTGCAGAAACTCGGGCGCGCGCTCGGGCGTCTCGATGCGCTGGCGGGACTCGCGGAGGTGGCGGAGCACCGCGGCTACGTCCGGCCCGCGATCCACTCCGGCTACGCGGTCGAGGTGCGCGCCGGCCGGCACCCGGTGGTGGAGGCGGTGATGCCCGCGGGCAGCTTCGTCCCCAACGACCTGGTGCTGGACGAAGACGGCCGGGTGATCGTCCTGACCGGCCCCAACATGGCGGGCAAAAGCACCATCCTGCGGCAGGTGGGGCTCATCCAGCTCCTCGCCCAGATGGGATCCTTCGTGCCCGCCGACCAGGCAAGGCTGCCGGTCTGCGACCGGGTCTTCACACGAGTCGGGGCGAGCGACAACCTGGCCCGCGGCCAGTCCACCTTCATGGTCGAAATGAATGAAACCGCCGCGATCGTCCACGGCGCCACCCCGGACAGCCTGGTGCTGCTGGACGAGATCGGCCGCGGCACCTCCACCTACGACGGGGTCTCCATCGCGTGGGCGGTCACCGAGCACCTGCACGAGGTGGTGGGCGCCAAGTCCATCTTCGCGACCCACTACCACGAGCTCACCCAACTGGGCGAGCTGCTGCCCGCGGTGCGCAACCTGAACGTGGCGGTGCGCGAATCCGGCGAGGACATCGTGTTCCTGCGCCGCTTGGAGGAGGGAGGCGCCGACCGGTCCTACGGAATCCAGGTGGCGCGCCTCGCGGGCATGCCGCCGGTGATCGTGGAGCGGGCGAAGGAACTTCTGGCGGAACTGGAGGGAAGACGTACACGTGACGGAGGGTGTCTCGGGCGTGAGGGTGAACATCGGCCTCCTTCGGCCGTGGAGCCCGGCCAGCTCTCCCTCTTCACCGCGGAAGCCGAGCTGTGCGCCCGCCTTCAGGAGGTCGATCTCGACAACATGACCCCGTTGGAATCCATGAGGCTGCTCGCGGATCTGCAGCGCCTGGCGCGCGGGGCGCGGGAGTGATGCCGGCGCCGCTCTGGCACAGGCGTTCCCGGGCCGGGACTTGGCGCTTGGCGATCCCGGTCCTCGGGGCCCCCGCTCTCGCAGTCTGCGCTGGCGATAGCGAGGTGGAGGAGCCCGCGCCCCTCGGCGACGCGATTCCCATCGAATACCCGCTGGAGATGTGGGATCGGGGGATCGAGGGCGAGACCGTGCTCCAGGTGCGCGTCAACGAGCTGGGGGATGTGGATTCCGTCGCGGTGATCGAGACCAGTGGCCACGAGCCGCTCGATTCGGCCGCCGCCGAGGGCGCGCGCGCGATGCGCTTCCAGCCCGGCCGAAAAGGCGGCCGGGACGTACCGGTATGGGTACGCATCCCGGTGCGGTTCTCCAGGCGGCCGAGCCCCGAATCGTGATGCGCGGCCAAGCGGAGGGGTCGCGGCCATGAGCGTCCGCCATCGCCAGCCGTACGACAACGTCATGGAGATGGTGGGGTGGACCCCCCTGGTGCGGTTGCACAAGGTGGCCGCCGACTGCCGTACCCCCGTGTACGGCAAGTGCGAGTTCATGAGCCCCGGCGGTTCGGTGAAGGATCGCATCGGGCTCGCCCTGGTGAGCGCCGCGGAGCGGGACGGGACGCTGCGACCGGGAGGCGTCATCGTCGAAGCCACCAGCGGCAACACCGGCCTGGCGCTCGCGATGGCTGCGGCGACCCGCGGGTATCGCTGCATCTTCACCATGCCCGACAAGATGAGCCAGGAGAAGGTGAAGCTGCTGCGCGCCTTCGGGGCGGAGGTGGTGATCACCCCCACGGCCGTCGGGCCGGACCACCCCGACCACTACCAGCAGGTCGCCCGCCGCATCACCCGCGAGACCCCCGGCGCCGTGCTCGCCGACCAGTTCCACAACCTCGAGAACCCCAGGGCCCACTACGCGACGACCGGGCCGGAACTCTGGGAGCAGAGCGGAGGGCGCATCACCCACCTGGTGGGCGGGGCGGGCACCGGGGGCACCATCTCCGGCGCCGGCGCATACCTGAAGGAGAGGAATCCGGCGGTCGAGGTGGTGGGCGTGGATCCGGTGGGGTCGGTGATCTCCTCGTTCTTCAACACCGGCGAGATGGGGGAGAGCCACCCCTACCTGGTGGAGGGGCTCGGCAACGACAAGATCCCCGGCGCGCTGAACCTCGACGTGGTGGACGCCTACGTGACCATAGGGGACGGCGAGGCCTTCCGCATGGCCCGGCGGCTCACGACGCGGGAGGGGCTCTTCGTGGGGGGTTCCTCGGGGCTCAACACGCACGCGGCCGTGGAGTTGGCGCGCCGGCTGGACGACTCGGAGGCTTTCGTGGTCGCGATTCTGTGCGACTGGGGAGAGCACTATCTTACCAAGATGTACGACGACGAGTGGATGCGGGAAAACGGCTTCCTGGAGCGCGCGCGCAGGAGCGTACACGACTTGGTGCGCGCCAAGGAGCCCTTGGGCTTCCGGCTGCTGACGGTGACGCCCTCCACCCCGGTGCGCATGGCGTTGTCCACGCTGAACAGCCACGGAATCTCGCAGCTGCCGGTGGTTCGCGACGGGGATTGCGTGGGCTCGCTGAGCGAGGGGCGGCTCATGGCGCGGGTCATCCAGGACCCCGGAGTGCTGGACCACCCGGTCGAGACCGTCATGACTTCACCCTTCCCGGTGGTGGACAGCCATCTCGACGCCGATAAGGCGACGCGGCTGCTGACCCGGGAGAATCCCGCGGTCCTGGTGAGGACCAACGGCAAGCTGGAGGACATCCTCACCCGCTTCGACATCGTCCGAACGCTCACGGGAGCGGCCGGTTGAGCGGCGCCCGGCGGGGGAGGCGGTGATGAGGGTCGCCGTGCTCATGGGCGGCACCTCCGAGGAGCGTCCGGTATCGCTCGTCTCCGGCGCGGAGGTCGCTGCCGCCCTGCGCGGCCGCGGCCATGAGGTCGTGGCGGTCGATCCCGCCTCGGGGGTGCTCAGCCGGGAACGGGAACGCGAACTCCGCGAGTCGGGGGTGGCTCGGGAGGCGCCGCCCTCCACGGGACCGGGCGGCAGCGATCCTCTGCTCCTCCTCGCCGAGGCGGTGCGGGCATGCGCGCCCGACGTGGTCTTCCCGGCGCTCCATGGCGGCGCCGGCGAGGACGGCACCGTCCAGTCGCTGCTCGACCTGATCGGGGTTCCCTACGCGGGGAGCGGGCACACCGGCTGCGCCCTGGCCATGGACAAGGACCTCACCAAGCGGCTGCTGCGCGACGCCGGCATCCCGACACCCGAGTGGATCACCGGACAGGCGCCCACCGAACGCGTCGTGGCCGAACTGCGGCTGCCCCTGATCGTCAAGCCCCCGAGGGGCGGGTCGACGCTGGGGCTCGCGCTGGTGCATCGCGCCGACGAGATTCCCGCCGCCGAGGCGCAGGCGCTCGCATACGGCGGAGAGGTGATGTTCGAGCGCTACGTCCGGGGAAGGGAGCTGACGGTGGGAATCCTGGGCGAGGAGGCCCTGCCTCCGGGTGAAATCATCCCCGAAAACGAGATCTTCGACTACGAGTGCAAGTATCAGCCGGGGATGGCGCGCGAGATCTTCCCGGCCCGCATCCCGGAGGACATCGCCGGCGGACTTCGCCGGCGGGCGCTCGCGGTGCATCGCGTCCTGCGGCTCGAGGGCTTCAGCCGGGTCGACTTCATCCTGGACACCGCGGGCACTCCCTGGTGCCTCGAGGCGAACGCGCTTCCGGGCCTCACCCCGGCCAGCCTGCTCCCGCGGGCCGGACGCGCCGCCGGGCTGTCCTTCGGCGAACTGTGCGAGCGCATCGCCAGCCTGGCGCTGTCCGGACGCGCCGCGCCCGTCGAAGCCGGCCCAGGCGCATGACCTGGTCGTCCTTCGAGCCGGGCTACGGAGCCTCCGTCCTCACGCCTTGGGTGAAGCGACTGCTGATCGCCAACGCCGCGATCTTCCTGTTCATGTGGGTCAGCGGGAGCGCGGGCTTCTTCGTGGAATGGTTCGCCTTCCGTCCGTCCCGCATCCTCACCCGTCCGTGGGGCGCGCTCACCTACATGTTCCTGCACGCGGGCTTCTGGCATGTGTTCATCAACATGCTGATGCTCTTCTTCTTCGGCCTGCCGCTGGAGCGGCGCTGGGGTTCGCGCGAGTTCATCAAGTACTACCTGCTGTGCGGACTCGGGGGAGTGGCCCTCAGCTTCGTCTTCCAGTCCTCTTCGATCATCGGGGCGTCGGCGGCGGTGTACGGCCTCATGGTCGCCTTCGCCATGACCTGGCCGGACGCGCCCATCTACATCTGGGGGATCTTTCCGGTCAAGGCGAAGTGGCTGGCCGCCTTCCTCTTCGTGGTGAGCACGCTGAGCGCCTTCGGGGGAGGGGGAGACGGGATCGCCCACTTCGCTCATCTGGGCGGGCTGGTCACGGGGTTCGTCTATCTCAGGACCGACTGGCGCGCCCCCGCGTGGCTGCGGGGACGCGGCAAGGCCGGTTCCTCCCGCCCGGACCGAGGATTCGGCTCCGGCACGACCCCCGGACGGCGGTCGACCCGCCCGGAGAGCTCCTCCGGTGCGCGGGGAGGTTGGCGGCGGGCCGACGAAGAAGCCCTGCTCGATGATGTGGACGCCATCCTCGACAAGATCTCGCGCAGCGGGATGCAGTCGCTAACGCCGAAGGAGCTCGAGCTCCTCAACGAGGTTTCCCGCCGCCGCCGCTCTTCCTAGCTTCCGCTCCCGGCCGTATCCGCCGGAACCACGACGCCGCGCCGCGTCGCCTCAACCCAACACACGTCTTGCAGGAGGTCAGATGGCGGAAGGGAAGGAATACCTGACGGAGGACATTCGCAACGTGGCCGTACTCGGTCACGGCGGCTCCGGCAAGACCATGCTGGTGGACGCCCTCGCCTTCGTGGGGGGCACCGCGCGGCGCAAGGGCAATGTGGCGGAGGGTCACGCCCTCACCATGACCGCCCCCGAGGAGATCCAGCACGGGATCTCGATGCAGCTCACCCCCGCCTTCAGCGAGTGGAAGGGGACCAAGATCAACCTGATCGACACGCCCGGATACCTGGACTTCACCGGGGAGGCCCTGGCGGCGGTTCGGGTGGCGGACGCGGCCGTCATCGTGGTGAGTGCGACCTCCGGCGTCGAGGTCGGGACCGAACGGGTGTGGCGCTACTGCGAGGAGCGCGGCATCCCGTGCATGTTCTTCATCTCCATGATGGACAAGGAGCACGCCGACTTCCGAAAGGTATTCGAGAACATCAAGGAGAAGCTCGCCGGCAGCGCGCTGCCGGTGGAGATACCGGTGGGAGCGGGACCCGGCTTCCGCGGGATCATCAACCTGTTCAGCGGGCGCACGCACATGTATCGGGATGGTTCCGCCACGGGCGAGTATGACGAAGCCGACGTCCCCGCCGAGCTGGAGGACATCTTCGAGGAGTGGACCACCGAACTGCAGGAAACCCTCGCGACCACCGACGAGGAGCTTCTGGACCGCTACCTGGAGGGTGAGGAGATCACGCGCGAGGAAGCCCTCGAGGCCATGGCCATCGCGATGGAACGGGATGAGGTGGTCCCGGTTTTCTGCGGGTCCTCGACGCGCGTCTACGGGATCCGGGCGCTGCTGCGCAAGATGGTCGAGCTCTTCCCCGATCCGTCCGAGTCGGGCAGCCACTCCGCGTCCCGGCCGGGGCTGGACCAGGAGGCGGAGCTCCAGGCGACCGACGACGGGTCGTTCGCGGCGCTGGTCTTCAAGACCGCGACCGAGCCGCATGTGGGCGAACTCTCCTTTTTCCGCGTGTTCAGTGGCGTCGCGGTCAACGGGATGGACGCGCACAACGCGGGTCGCGGCTCCAGCGAGAAGCTGAACCACGTTTCCATACCTCTGGGACGGGAGCGACTGGAGGTTCCACGGCTGCACGCGGGAGACATCGGGGTGGTGGCCAAGCTCAGGAACACCGGCACCAACGACACGCTGTCATCGCCCGACCGGCCTCTCGTTCTCGACGGGATCGACTTCCCGAAGCCGGACGTGTCCGTAGCGATGAGGGGCGCGACCCGCGCCGACGAAGACAAGATCGGCGAGGCCCTGCAGAAGCTGCACGACGAGGATCCGACCTTCCATGCCGAGTTCAACCCCGAGCTGGGACAGACCATAGCGCGGGGACTCGGGGAACTGCACCTGGACGTCCAGATGCAGCGCATGAAGCGCAAGTACAACGTCAGCGTCGAGACCGAGCAACCCAGGATCGCCTACCGGGAGACCATCACGCGCACCGCGGAGGGGCGTGGACGCTTCAAGAAGCAGACCGGCGGCCGGGGTCAGTTCGGCGATTGCTGGGTGCGTCTGTCGCCACGCCCGCGCGGCGATGGCTACGAGTTCGTGGACAACATCAAGGGAGGCGTCATCCCCGGGAAGTACGTCCCGTCGGTGGACAAGGGCATCCAGGAGGCGGCGGGAAAGGGCATCCTGGCCGGGTTCGCACTGGTGGACTTCGCAGCCGAATGCTACGACGGCTCCTACCACTCGGTGGACTCCTCCGACATCGCGTTCAAGGTGGCCGGGTCGCTGGCCTTCCGCGAAGTCGCGGCCAGAGCGGGTCCGGTGCTGCTGGAACCGATCATCGAGGTGGAGGTGTCGACGCCGGACGAGTACATGGGCGACATCATGGGCGACATCACGCAGCGTCGCGGCAAGGTCCAGGGCATGGTGCCCGGCAACGGAAGCATGACCGTCCAAGCACTCGTGCCGGAAGCCGAACTCTACAAGTACGCCACCGCGCTGCGCTCCATGACCCAGGGGCGCGCCCACCACACGCGCACGCTCGCCGGCTACGAGCCGATGCCGGCGCACGAGGCCCAGCAGGTGATCGAGGCGCTCAAGGCGGAGGACTGACAGCCGGTGGCGGGACACAGCAAGTGGGCGCAGATCAAGCGCAAGAAGGCCGTCAACGACGCGAAGCGCGGCCAGATGTTCACCAAGCTCATCCGCGAGCTGACGGTGGCTGCCCGCGACGGTGGAGGCGATCCGAACTTCAACCCGCGCCTGCGCCTGGCGGTGGACACCGCCAAGGCCGGGAACATGCCCCAGGAGAACATCGAGCGGGCGATCAGGAAGGGGACCGGTGAACTCGCCGGGGTCAACTACGAGGAGGTGGTCTACGAGGGTTATGCCCCCGGCGGGGTCGCGCTCTTCATCGAGACCCTGACCGACAACCCCAAGCGCACCGTGGCGGCGGTGAGGCACCTCCTTACCAAGAACGGAGGCAGCCTGGGAACCGCCGGGTCCGTGGCGTGGCAGTTCGACCGCAGGGGGCAGATCTACATCGAGGCGGCCGAGCACTCCGAGGAGGAGGTGCTCGAGGCGGCGCTGGAAGCGGGAGCGGAGGATGTCGTGCAGGAGGGAGCCGACTTCATCGTCACAACCGAACTGGCTTCCTTTCACCAGGTCCAAGAGGACATGCGGCAGGCCGGAATCCGCATCGCGCAGGCGGAACTGGCGATGGTTCCGCAGAACGAAGTGGACGTGGCGGGCAGGACCGCGGAGAGGCTGGTCCGCCTGATGGAGGCGCTCGACGGGTCGGACGACGTTCAGAAGATCTCCTCCAACGGCAACATCGACGAGGAAACCCTGGCCCGGCTGTCGCAATGAGGGCCGGCTGGCCGCGAAGCAGGCGGTGAAGACGCCGGACCGGACGCTGATCGTGCTCGGGGTCGATCCGGGCACGGCGCGCACCGGCTATGGAGTGGTCGCGAGCACGGAGCGCAGGCTGTCGCTCCTCGAGTGCGGCGTGGTGCGCACCCGGCCCCGGCGCCCGCTTGCGGACCGCATCCGTCACATCTTCGAGGCGATGAAGTCCATCATCGAGCGCTTCGAGCCCTCCGTGCTCTCTGTGGAGAAGGTGTTCCAGGGGAAGAATCCGCAGAGCGCGCTGACGCTCGGCCACGCACGCGGCGCCATACTGTTGGCGGGTGCGCTTGCCGGCGTCCGGATCGCCGAGTATTCGCCGACGGCGATCAAGAACGCGGTCGTCGGCACCGGCCGGGCCACCAAGGAACAAGTGGGGTTCATGGTCAAGACACATCTGCGGCTGGTCTCCGCGCCGTCCCCCGACGATGCGGCCGACGGGGTGGCGGTCGCGCTCTGCCACTGCCTGACCGGGGACCGGCCCAGGTGATCAGTCGGCTGCACGGGGTTCTGCTCGATCAGAATCTGGATTCGGTCGAGGTGGAGACCGCGGGCGGCGTCGTGTACGAGGTTCACGTGCCGGCCACGGTGGCGGGACGCCTGCCGCCCGCCGGCTCGCCGGTGCGGCTGCGGACGGTACAGGTCGTACGCGACGACTCGGTCGCCCTGTACGGCTTTCTGGAGGCCCACGAGCGCGACATGTTCCAGCGTCTGCTGGGGACGACCGGGGTCGGGACCAAGCTGGCCCGCGAGATGCTCTCGACCTACTCCGCCCGGCGTCTCGCGCAGGCGTTGGCCAACAGGGAAACGGCCGTGCTCACGCGCGTGAGCGGGGTGGGAAGGAAGACGGCCGAACTGCTCATCCTCAGGCTGAGCGACAAGGTGCGCGACCTGGCGCTGGCCCGGGCCGACGGCGTGGCGGCGCCTCACGGGGCTCGGGAGGCGGTCAACGCCCTGATGGCTCTGGGGTACTCCTTCGCGCAGGCGGACGAAGCGGTGCGCGGCGTGGCGGCCGGCGGCGACGCGGGAGAGGAGATGAAGACCGAGGAACTGATCCGAAGGGCGCTGGAGCACATCGGCCGATGACGGATCGCTACGACGTCACCACGCCCCGGGAGCTCTCCGGGGAGGGTACCGCGGAGCTGTCCCTCCGCCCAGCCAGCCTGGCGGAGTTCATCGGCCAGGCGAAGGTCCGGGAGACGCTCTCGATCGCGATCGCGGCCGCCCGCAAGCGCGGCGACGCGCTCGACCACCTGCTCTTCCACGGTCCCCCGGGGCTCGGCAAAACCACGCTGGCGCTGCTGCTCGCCTCCGAGATGGGGGTCGGGGTCAAGATGACGTCCGGGCCGGTGCTGGAGAAGCCGGGAGACCTGGTGAGCATCCTCACCAACCTCAACCCCCGGGACATCCTCTTCATCGACGAGATCCACCGCCTGCGACCCATAGTTGAGGAATTCCTCTACCCCGCCATGGAGGATTTCCGGGTGGAGATCCGGCTCTCCGACGGACCGGCGGCGCGCACCGTCACCATGCGGATCGAGCATTTCACCCTGGTGGGCGCCACGACCCGCTTCGGGCTGCTGACGGAACCGATGCGCGCGCGCTTCGGGATGGTGGAGCGGCTCGACTTCTACCGGCCCGAGGAGCTGACCAGGGTAGTTCAGCGGAGCGCGGAAATCCTGGGGGTGGACACGACCGAAGAGGGCACCTTCGAACTGGCGCGCCGCGCGCGGGGCACTCCCCGGGTGGCCAACCGGCTGCTGCGGCGGCTGCGCGATTACGCCGAGGTGCGTGCCGACAGCGTGATCAGCGGCGAGGTCGCGCGCGCGGGGCTCCGGCTGCTCGAGGTGGACGAGTACGGGATGGACGAGATGGATGCGCGCGTGCTGCGCACCATCATCGAGAAGTTCGGCGGGGGGCCCGTGGGACTGGCTTCCCTGGCGGTGGCGCTGAGCGAGGACGAGGGAACCCTGGAAGAGGTCTACGAGCCGTTTCTCATCCAGAACGGCTTTCTCGAGCGCACCCCGCGTGGTCGCAAGACGACGGAGCGCGCCCACCAGCGGTTCGGCCTTCCATCCGCCGGGCGGAAAGGGCGCTCGGATCCGGAAGCGGGCGGATCCGGCCAGTCGTCGCTCTTCCGGCGATGAGCGCCGGACGCCATCCGGTCCAGGATTTCGGCTACCACCTCCCCGAAGACCGAATCGCGCGCTACCCCGCGGCGCGGCGCGACGAAAGCCGCCTGCTGGTGGCGCCCCGGTCGGGGGGCCCCTTCGCGCACCGCGTGTTCCGTGACCTGCCGGGACTGATGCGCGCCGGCGATGTCTTGGTGGTGAACGAGTCGCGGGTGCTCCCCGCGCGCCTCCTGGGAGCCAAGCCGACGGGGGCGCGCGCGGAGGTGCTCCTGCTGCGGCCGTTGGGAGAGGAGGGGGCGCGCGACGACGAAGCGAAGGCGGACGATGGGGACGGGCGTCCCGCCGACAGCCGCCTGTGGGAGGCGCTGGTGCGGCCGGGCGGCAAGCTCAAGCCCGGGCGCACCGTGGAGGTCGCCCCCGACCTGGTGGTCCACATCGTCGACTCGACCCCCGACCACGGCCGCATCGTGCGCGTCGAGACGCCGCTGCCGGTCGAGGAGGCGCTCCGGCGCCACGGCCGCGTCCCCCTCCCCCCCTACCTGCGCCGCCAGGACGAGCCGGTGGATCGCGCGCGCTACCAGACCGTGTACGCGCGCGCGCCGGGCTCGGTGGCCGCCCCCACGGCGGGGCTTCACTTCACCCGCGAGCTTATGGACGCGCTGGAGGCGGGCGGGGTGCGGATCGCGCGCGTCACGCTGCATGTGGGGGTGGCGACCTTCCGCCCGGCGGGTCCTTGCGGCGGCGACCCGCGCGATCCCGGGGAGGAGCGCTACCGCGTCCCCCGCGAGGCCGCCCGGCGGGTCGTCGCGGCGCGCGCGGGCGGGGGGCGGGTGTGGGCGGTGGGCACCACGGTGGTGCGCACGCTGGAGAGCGCGGCCGACGGGGAGGGAGGAGTGCGGGCGGGGGGCGGCACGACCGATCTCTTCATCCGCCCGCCCTTCGACTTCCAGGTGGTCGACGCCCTCATCACCAACTTCCATCTGCCCCACTCGACCCTGCTCATGCTGGTCGCCGCCTTCGCCGGCCATGAACGCACCATGGACGCGTATCGCGAAGCCATCGACCAAGGGTATCGGTTCTACTCCTACGGCGACGCGATGGTGATTTCGTGAGCGACGACGTGGCTTTGGACTTCTCCTTCACCGTCGAGGGCCGCGTCAACCACGCCCGCGCCGGAGTGTTCTCCACGCCCCACGGGAACATCGAAACGCCCGCGTTCATGCCTGTGGGCACCCTCGCCAACGTGAAGATGCTGACCCCGGAGGAACTCCGGGACCTCGGGGCGCGCATGGTGCTGGCCAACACCTACCACCTCCACCTGCGTCCGGGGACCGAGGTGGTGCGCGAGCTGGGGGGGCTCCACGCCTTCATGCGCTGGCCGGGTCCCATCCTGACCGACTCGGGCGGATTTCAGGTGTTCTCCCTGAGCCGCATCAACCGCATCCACGACGACGGCGTCGTCTTCCAGAGCCACATCGACGGCTCCCGCCACCACTTCACGCCCGAGAGCGTCATCGACGTCCAGCGGGCCCTGGGCGCGGACGTCATCATGGCGTTCGACGAATGTCCGCCCGGCGACGCCGATCACGCCTTCGCGGCGCGGGCCAACCGGCGCACCCTCGCCTGGCTGGAGCGATGCGCGCGGCGCTTTCGGGCAACCACCGCGAAGCAGGCATCCGCTCAGGCTCTCTTCCCGGTCCTGCAGGGTGGTGTCTTCGATGATCTGCGGCGTGCGTGCGCGGCCGGCGCCCGCGGCATCGCGGACTGGAACGGCTTCGGGATCGGAGGGCTCAGCGTCGGGGAGAACAAGGAAGACATGTGGCGCATTCTGGAGCTGCTGGACGGCGAACTGCCGGGCAGCCGCCCCCGCTACCTCATGGGAGTTGGCTATCCCGACGATATGTTGGAAGCGATCGCGCGCGGCTGCGATCTCTTCGACTGCGTCGCGCCCACCCGCAACGCGCGCCATGGAACCGCCTGGACCTCCCGCGAAGGCCAGGTGAACGTGAGGGGCGCGCGTTTCCGCACCGACGCGGATCCTCTCGACCCTGGGTGCGCGTGCTATACTTGCCGGGGGTTCGACCGTGCATACCTGCGCCATCTGCTGGTGGCGGGCGAGGGGCTGGCCCAGCGGCTGATCTCAATCCACAACCTGGGTTTTCTGGTGCAACTCGCGAGCGAGGCACGGCGCCGGATCATCGATGGCTCCTTCCCGATGTGGCGCGCGGAATGGCTGCAACGGTATCGTAGTGCGCGAGCGAAGGAATAGAACATCAACCACCGGCCCCGGGCCGGCGCATCATCGGAGGAACGCATCTTGGCACTCTGGATCGCGATATCGGCCCAGCCGCTCCGCCTGTCGCCCCTGGTGGGGCTACCTCAGGGAGGAGGCGGGGGCATTGTTTTCTTCGTTCAGCTGATCGCGATCATCGCGATCTTCTACTTCCTGCTGATTCGGCCTCAGCGCAAGGAGCAGCAGCGTCACCGCGCGATGGTGGCGGCGCTCAAGAAGGGGGACCGGGTGGTGACCGCGGGTGGCATCGTGGGCAAGGTGATCCACGCCCAGGAGCAGCACCTCACCATCGTGACCGCGGAGAACACCCGCCTCGTGATCGAGCGCTCCAAGATCGCGACGCTCACCAACCCGCGGGACTCCTGACCCCACCCCGGCATGGCACTGCGCAGGATCGAGCTGTACGGCAGCGAGGCGTTGCGGCGTCCGGCAAACCCGGTCGACGACATCGATGGCGAGGTGCGCGCGCTGGTGCGCGACATGTTCGAGACCATGTACGACGCGAAGGGCATCGGGCTGGCCGCGCCGCAGGTCGGCATATCCCGGCGGGTCATCGTGCTGGACGTGGAGGAGGAGTCCGGCGAGTCGAACCGCGTGGCGCTGGTGAATCCCAGGCTGGCGAGCTGGACGGCGAAGAAGGACAAGCGGACGGAGGGGTGCCTGAGCATTCCCGGGGTGGAAGCCATCGTGCAACGGCCGGCATCGGTCGTGGTGGACGGCAGCGACCCGGAGGGACGGAGCGTGCGAATCGAGGCGGAGGGCCTCTTCGCACGCGCCCTGCAGCACGAGATCGACCACCTGGACGGCGTGCTTTTCGTCGACCGGCTGAGCCCCCTCAAGCGGCAGTTGCTGCTCAAGAAGTGGAGGAAGCTGCAGGCCGAAGCCGCGGAGCCGTGAGGGTTCTGTTCTGGGGAACGGCGACGTTCGCCCTTCCCTCCCTCCGAAGCCTGGCCGATGCGGGCCATGAGATCGCGGGCGTGGTGACGCAACCCGACCGCCGCGCCGGCCGGGGACGCCACCCGCGGCCCACTCCCGTAAAGGAGGCCGCCCTCGCCGCGGAATACCCGGTCTTGACCCCCGGCCGCCCGCGCCGCGCCGCCTTCCTGGCGCGCATGCGGGCCCTCCGGCCGGACCTTTCCGTGGTCGCCGCCTACGGCCATTTCCTGAGCCGCGAGGCGCTGGATCTTGCGGCCCTGGGGTCGATCAACGTGCACGCGTCTCTGCTCCCCGAACTCAGAGGCGCGGCCCCGGTGCACTGGGCCATCGCGCGCGGCCACCCGGTCACCGGGGTCACGATCATGCGCATGGTGAAGGCCATGGACGCAGGCCCCATCCTGCACCAGGAGAGGACGGACATCGCCCCGGACGAAACCGCGAGCGAACTCTACGAACGGCTGGCGTCGATGGGCGGCGGCGGGCTGGTGCGAGCCTTGGAGATGATGGAGGAAGGCACGCTCGAGGAGCACCCCCAGGACCATGCGCGGGCCACCTTCGCGCCCCGTCTTTCCCGCCGGGTCGCGCGGGTGGAGTGGACCCGGCCGGCCGGGGAGGTGGCCCGTTGGATGCGCGCCATGGACGCGGTGCCCGGAGCGTGGAGCGAGCTGGACGGCAGCCCCCTCAAGCTCTTCCGCCCGCGCGTGGTCGATGGCGATGCGTCCGCGGAAAGCCGCGGGCCAAGGCCAGGCACCGTGATCGCGGCGGACGCCGGGCAGGGATTCCGCGTCGCGACCGGGGAAGGATCGGTGGACGTGGGTGAGGTGCAGCCGGCCGGCAAACGGCGCATGCCCGCCCGCGACTGGCTGCGGGGTCGGGCGGCCCGGGCGGGGCAGCGGTTGCGATGATTCCACGACTGCACGTCGTTACCGACGACCGCGTCCTGGCGCGGACGGACTTTCGTGCGGCGGCCCTCGAGGTGCTGGAGGCGGGCGGCGCCCGGGTCGTCCTCCATGTGCGTGGGCCGCGCACCTCGGGACGAGCGCTGTATCGGACCGCCGCCGACCTGATCCGCCCGGCGCGCCGAACCGGCGCCCGGCTGGTGGTAAACGATCGCGTGGACGTGGCGCTGGTGCTGGGCATCAACCGAGTTCACCTGGGCGGCCGGTCGATGCCGGCGGCGGTCGCTCGCCGCCTTCTCGGACCGGATGCCCGGGTGGGTCGCTCCGTCCATTCGGCGGCCGAGGCGGGTGGGGGTCACGGCCGGATCGATTATCTTTTTGCGGGAGCGGTGTTCGCGACGCCCTCCCATGCCGGGGTCGCGCCGGGCGGAATCGACATGGTGCGCGCCGTCGCGGCCGCAAGCCGCGCACCCGTGGTGGGCATCGGTGGCATCACCGCGGCACGGACGGCGCGGGTGCTCTCGGCCGGGGCCCGCGGAGTGGCGGTGATCCGCGCCGTGTGGGACGCGCCATCGCCCGGGGATGGCGTGAGGCGTTTTCTTGACTCGTGGGCCGAGGAGTGACAACCACCGGAATGGACGGCAAGGTGACGATCCGGCTGAACGGAAAGGAACGGGAGGTGGCCGCGGACATCACCGTATCCGATCTCCTCGACGAGTTGGGCCTGGTTCCGGGGATGGTGGTCGTCGAACGCAACCGGGAGATTCTCGCCCGCGACAGCTACGCCGCGGTGCGTCTGAGCGAGGGCGACCAACTGGAGCTGGTCCACTTCGTGGGCGGCGGGTGACGCCTCCGCCGCTCGGGAGCCGCGGGGAGCGAAACTGGAAGCCCGTCACCCCGCCCAGCCCAATAACTCCAGTAGATAACAGTATATGTCAGTAGATACCAGTCACGGCGGCGGGAGCGAAGATGCGGCGATGTCTACACATGCGAGCGCCGACACCCCATTCGTGGTCGGGGGCCGGGAGTTCAGCTCCCGCCTGATCGTGGGGACCGGCAAGTATTCCGACAACGAAACCATGGTGCGGGCCATCCGCGCCAGCGGCACGGACATGGTGACGGTGGCGGTGCGGCGGGTGGACCTCGACCGCACCCGGGAGGAGGGCATCCTCCACCATCTCGACCCCGAGGAGTTCTTCCTCCTCGCCAACACCGCGGGCTGCCACACCGCCGACGACGCGATCCGCTACGCGAGGCTGGCGCGCGCCGCGGGGTTCAACGATTGGCTGAAGCTGGAGGTGATCGGCGACGAGGCCACCCTGCTTCCGGACACCCAGGCGACCCTCGAAGCCGCCCGGGTGCTCGTGGGTGAGGGGTTCAAGGTGATGGCCTACACCAACGAGGACCTCATCACCGCCCTTCGGCTGGAGGACGCGGGGTGCGTGGCGGTGATGCCCCTGGCGAGCCCCATCGGGAGCGGTCTCGGGTTGCTCAACCCGTACTACGTGCGCGCGATCAAGGACCGATGCGACGTCCCCATCGTCGTGGACGCCGGGGTGGGCACCGCCTCGGATGCCTGCCTCACCATGGAGCAGGGGGTGGACGGCGTGCTCATGAACACCGCCATCGCGGCGGCCCGCGATCCCGTGCGCATGGCGGCCGCGATGCGGGAGGCGGTAGTCGCGGGGCGGCGCGCCTACCTGGCTGGCCGGATGCCCACGCGCGAGGTGGCGGTCCCCTCCTCCCCCCCGCTGCCGGAGTAGCGCGCGCGCGGCGAATGGGCGCCGGCGGATCGCGCGATGCCAGAAGGGTCGCCTACCGGGTGCTGCGCGCCTGCGCCCGGGGCCAGCGCCTGGACCGCGCCCTGGACACGCGCGCGGGCGCCCTGCTCCCCCGCGACCGGCACTGGGTCCACGCCCTTGCCTACGGGGTGGCGCGGCTGCGCGGCCGTCTCGACTACGCGATCACGCTACACGCGCGCCGGGGGCTCGAGCGCCTCGATCCGGCGGTCCTCGACCTGCTGCGCATGGGCGCGTACCAGCTGCACCACATGGAGGGCGTACCCTCGTACGCCGCCGTGTCGTCCACGGTGGAACTGGCGCGCGCGACCGGTGCGGGAGGGGCTGCGGGGCTGGTCAACGCCGTCCTGCGCGCCTCGGCGCGCGCGGGGTCGCGCGTGGACGCCTTCCCCAGCCGCGAGGTCGACCTGGAGGGCCACCTCACGCACTGGCACTCCCATCCCCGCTGGCTGGTGCGGCGCTGGCTGGCGCGCTGGGGAGCGTTCGCCACCGAGGCGCTGCTGCGGCACGACAACCGCATCCCGGGGCTCTTTTTCCGCCCCGTGGGCGTCGAGGTCGAACACGCTCTCGACCGCCTGCGCGCCGCCGGCATGACCGCCGCCGAAGCCGGGCTCGGCTCCGGTTGCGTGCGCCTCGCGGCCGGGACCGACCCGGCGCGCGTGATCGGGGCCGTGCCCGGCGTCATCCAAGACCCCGGCGCCGCGCTGGTGGCGCGCTACGCCGACCCACCTGCGGGCGCCCTGGTGGCCGACCTGTGCGCAGCCCCCGGGGGCAAGGCGCTGGTGCTCTCGGAACGCGCCGGATACGTGCTCGCAGCCGACCTTTCCCCGCCCCGCCTGAAGCTCATGACCGCGTCCGCCTCCCGCCTCGGGGCCCCCGTGGGCACCGTGGTCGCGGACGCCGGATCAGCACCCGTGCGCGGAGCCGACCTCGTTCTGTTGGATGCGCCGTGCAGCGGCACGGGCACCCTGGCTCGCCGCCCCGACGCCAGATGGCGCCTGACCGAGACGGATCCCGTGAGCCTGGCCGGCGTGCAGTCCCGGCTGCTCGCGGGCGCATCCCGCGCCGTTCCCGCGGGGGGACTTCTGGTGTACTCCACGTGTACATTGGAGCCAGAGGAAAACGACGAAGTCGTGGAGGGATTCCTGAGCCAGCACCCCGAATTCCGCCTGGAAGCTCCCGAAGACATGGATCCGCGCGTTCTGGACGACCGCGGCCATCTGCGCGTCCTGCCGCAGAGCACCGGTTTCGACGGCGCCTTCGCGGCGCGCATGCGGAGAGTCCGATGAGGCTGGGAAGCTCGATCGGTCGGCGCAGGCCGGCCCGCGGCGCCCGTCGCAAGCGCCGTTCCACGGGAAGGAAGAGACGCCGCAGCTCCCGGGGAAGGCGTCCGCCCGGCCCCTTCGGGCGCGTGCTGCGCGGCGCCGTTCTGCTGACCGTGATGTTCGGTCTCGGCTACGTGGTGGCCACTCGGGTCGTATTCCCCGTGCCCGCTCCGCCTCCGGACCTGCTGGGCGTGCCCGATCTGATCGGACTCGACCTGGAGGACGCCGCGACCCGCGCCGAAGCGGCGGAGCTCGCACTGGGCGCGATCGACTCGATGTACCACCCCTCCGCCTCCACCGGCTCCGTCCTGGGTCAGAGCCCGCTGCCCGGCCAGCTCGCCCTTCCGGGAGCCGCCATCGAGCTCGCAATCAGCCTGGGTCAGGAACACCGCGCCGTCCCCGACATGCTCGGCCAACACGAGCGGAGGGCGCGCATCCTCCTCGGAGCGACCGGCTTTTCGGTCGCCGTGGACACCGTGGAGGGCGAGGAGCCCGCGGGCGAAGTGGTCGGCATGGAACCGGAGGCGGGAACCGACGTGATCCTGCCCTTCGAGGTGCGGCTCGCGATCAGCATGGGGCCACCGGTGGTGGAAATGCCGTTCCTGCTCGGGCTGACCGAGCAGGAAGCCGTCCTCCTGCTCGATTCCCTCGGACTCTTCGTGACCGAGATCGAACTGGAATCGCCCACGGGAATGGAGCCGGGCGTGGTGATCGAGCAGGACCCGCCCCCGGCGGGCACTGTGGAAGTGGGGTCCGAAGTGCGGCTGGTGATCGGCGACCGCGCGCTGCTGCCGGTCGACCTCCCACGGCCCGACACGGCCGGAGCCCAGGAACAATCACCATGAGCGGGAACAAGATAAGAGTGGTATCGTTGCAGGCTGGATCCGCTGGCTCCGAGAGGCCGTCGACATGACCCACAGACCTTCGCGCATTCCGTATCTGGTGGCCGTGCTGGGGGCTGGTGCGCTCGTCCTCATGGCCTGGGCGGGCCGAGGACGGTTTCAGCCCGTCGGCCTGGGGACCGACGCCCCGGCCTTCACGATCTCCGACCTCCAGGGGAACCCCGTTTCCCTCGAGGACCATCGCGGCCGGGTGGTGCTGGTCAACATCTGGGCTACCTGGTGCGGCCCCTGCATTGTGGAGATGCCCTCGATGCAGCGCCTGTACGAGCAACTCGAGGACCAGCCGTTCGACATCCTCGCGGTTAGCGTGGACGCCGCGCGGGGCGAGCGCGACGAGGCGGGCAATCCCGGTGGCGACGTGGCGCGCTTCGTCCAGGAGCACGGGCTCACTTTCGGGATCCTGCACGACGCCTCCGGGCGGATCCGGCAGACCTACCGAACCACTGGGGTCCCCGAGTCCTTCCTGATCGGCAAGGACGGGGTCATCTACAAGAAGATCGCGGGAGCAACCGAGTGGGATTCCCCGGAAAACCTCGAACTGATCCAGAGGCTGCTGGCAAGCTGAAGCTGCCATGGCAGGCATCCGAGTCGGGGCGAAACTCGACTCCGATGCTTGCCGCGCTGGCGCTCGCCGTCGTCCTCTGGGTGGTGGTGCAGATGGAGCAGCCGGAGCGCCGGGCGTTCGCCGGCGTGCCGGTTCGCGTGCAACTGAACGATCCGCAGTGGGCGGTCGCCGGCACCCCGACGCCTTCGAGCGCGACCGTTCGGCTTGCGGGCACCGCACGGCAACTCCTGCGCCTTGCCGGAAACCAGCCCTCGATCATGGTCCCGGTGGATGCGGTGGGCTCCGCGGACACGTCCCTCGTGATCGATCGCAACTGGGTGCGCCTGCAGGGCATCGAGGGAGTGGTCGTCGAGGCGGTGGAGCCGGCCGCGGTCGCCATCGCCTTCGAACCCATGGTGGCCGTCGAGGTACCCGTTGCCCCCACCGTGGTCGGCGTCCCGCGTGACGAGCTGACGCTGGCCGCGCCCCCCACCGCGTATCCTCCGTCCATACGGGTCATGGGGCCGGCAAGCCGGGTCGCGGAGCTGCGCGCGATTCGCCTCGATCCCGTGGACCTCTCGCGCATTGCGGAGTCGCAGGTGGTGCGGGTGGGCGTCGGCAACGGCGTCTCGGGCGAACTGATCAGCTTCTCGCCGGACACGGTCGAGGTGCGGGTCGAGCTGGCCAACCGAGAGGGGTCCCAGGGGCGGTGAGCGATCTCCTCGTACTCGGCATCGAGACCAGTTGCGACGAAACCTCCGCGGCCGTGCTTCATGGCGCCCACGATCTGCGCGCGCACGTGATCCTCTCCCAGGACATGCACGCCGTCTACGGCGGCGTGGTTCCGGAGCTCGCGGCGCGGGCTCATCTGCAGGTGGTGGACGACGTGGTGGGCCGTGCGCTGGACGATGCCGGATGCATGCTGGCGGAACTCGATGGCATCGGCGTCACTGCCGGGCCCGGCCTTATCGGAGCCCTGCTGGTGGGGGTGTGCTGGGCGAAGGCGGCCGCCTACGCCTCGGGGGTTCCCATCGTGGGCGTGCACCACATGGAGGCCCATCTGTTCGCCCCCCATATCGAGGATCCCGCCGCGGAACCGCCGTTTGTGGCGCTTCTGGTCTCCGGGGGGCACACCCTGCTCCTCCACGCCACCGCCTGGGGCAGGTATCAACTGCTCGGGCGAACCCGCGACGACGCGGCCGGGGAAGCGTTCGACAAGGTGGCGCGCCTGCTCGGGCTGCCTTATCCAGGTGGAGCGCCGCTCGAGGCGCTCGCGACCGAAGGGGACCCGGAGCGGTATTCGTTCCCGCGGCCGTTGCTCGCATCCTCCGGAAAGCCGGGCGCGACGGAGGCTCTGGACTTCTCCTTCAGCGGACTCAAGACGGCCGTCGCGACCCAGGTTGGCGAACTCGAGGCCAACGGCGGCCTCGGCGCCGAACGCGCCCATGTGGCCGCATCCTTTCAGGCCGCCGTCAACGACGTCCTTGCGACCCGAGCGGCGCAGGCGGTGGAGCGTACGGGCACCGACAGGATCCTGGTGGCCGGGGGCGTGTCGGCAAACAGCGCCTTGCGCCGGGAGTTGCGCAGGCGGCACCCCCCCGAAGTACAGCTTTTTCACGCGACCCCCCGATTGTCGGTGGACAACGGGGCCATGGTCGCGCGGGCAGCGGCTTTTCGCCTGGGCCTGGGAGAGAGTTCGGACCTGGACCTCTCGGCCGACGCTTCGCTCCCGTTCCCCGGGCTGCGCGAATGACCCGCCGCGCTCCCGCAACCCTGTGCGGGGCGGCGCGCCCAACTCACCGGCGCGCCGGCCCAACGCCACCCTGAACCCGCTGGGGAACCGTGTATCCAATCCTGTTTCGCTTTCCCGAATGGGTGCCGCTGCTCGGCGGAGAGCCGGTCACCTCCTTCGGCGTCATGCTCTTTCTCGCCTTCCTGGCGGCCGGCTACCTGCTGCGCGCACGGATGAGCGAGACCGGCATCCAGCCCGACCACGCCTGGGACCTCGTGTTCGCCGCTGTGATCGGGGGAATCGTCGGAGCCAAGCTCTACTACGTGTTTCTGAACTTCCCGAGGCTCATCGAGAATCCGCGCTTCCTCTTCGCGCGCGGCGGGCTGGTGTGGTACGGGGGCTTCCTGGGCGGAACCGTGGCGGTCCTGTACCAGATGAGGAGACTCGGCCTGCCGGTGCGCCAGACCCTCGATCTGACCGCCCCGAGCATGGCGATGGCGTACGCGGTGGGGCGACTCGGGTGCTTCCTGGTCGGGGACGACTACGGCCGCCCGACGGCTTCCTGGGTGGGAATCCGTTTTCCGCAGGGTTCACCCCCCAGTTCGGTGGACAACCTGGCGCGTTTCGGTATCGAGGTGGACCCGGCCCTTGTGGAAACCTACGGACAGATCGTGCCGGTACATCCCACGCAGCTCTACGAGATCGCCATGGCACTGGTGATCTTCGCCATCGTCTGGCGTCTCCGGAACAGCGCACATCCTCACGGCTGGGTGTTTGCGCTGTGGCTGGCGCTGGCCTCGGCCGCCCGCTTCCTGGTCGAGTTCGTACGCGCCAAGGACGACCGCTTCCTGGGCACCCTGACCATCGCGCAGGTCATCAGCCTCCTGCTGATCGCGGCGGCGGTGACGGCGATGGTCCGTCTCGCGTCCCGGAGCGGAGGGTCGCACCCGAAGACGGCGAGGGCGCCGTGACTGGTTCCGACCGCGTATTCACCATTCTCCATGGCTCGGACCTGCACTTCGGGCGACCGCACGCGCCTGAGGCGGCCAAGGACTTCCTCACGCTCGCGCACTACGTCTCGCCCGACTTGATCGCGCTCTCGGGGGACTTCACCCAGCGCGCGAAGAACCGCGAATACGAGGCGGCGGCGGCGTACCTGAAGCGTCTTCCCCAAGTCCCGCTGGTGGTCACGCCCGGCAACCACGATGTGCCCCTGTACCGCCTCTGGGAGCGCGCCTCCGCCCCCTTCCGCAACTACCGGCGCTGGATCGCGGACGAACTCGACAGCGAATACGACCTCGGCGAAGCGGTCGTGGTCGCGCTCAACACCACCACGCCCGATCACACGATCGTGAACGGCAACGTGGACGACGAGCAGCTGGAACGCGCGGCGGCGGCGTTCGCCCGGGCGGCAAACGGGGGCCTGCGCGCCCTGGTGGTGCACCACGCGCTGGTCGGAGCGCCCGGCGGGGATCGCATCGCGGCCCTCCCCCGCGCCCGCCGCATCGTTAACCGGCTGGCCGAAATGGGCGTGGAACTGGTGCTCTTCGGTCACCTTCATCGCGCCTTCACCTCGGTAGGTGTGCCGAACGGACCGGAGGCGGCGGATTCGCCCGTGCTGCTGGTATGCAGCGGCACCACGGCTTCCGACCGGGGACGCGGAAGGGAGAGGGGCAAGAACAGCTGCAACCTGGTGCGGGTGACGAACGACGGGATCGCGGTGACTCGGTACCTGCGCTCCCCGCCGGCGGAAGGCTTCCAGCCGGTCGCGCGCGAGACCTTCCCCCGCCGCGACTTCGCGCACCCACGGTCGCCGGGTATTGCGAGCAGCGCGTGACTCGAGCCGGGACGGCCCTGGCGCTCCTCCCCGCGCTGCTTGCGACCGCCGTCCCCGCGGCGGCCCAGGCGGAGCTGGAAGAGGTCGTCACGCTCCGTTTTGAGGGGAACGAGGTCTTCCCGGATCGCGTGCTAAGCGCCTCCATCATGACGCGATCCACCGAATGCCGCGGGTGGCTGCTCAAGTTCTTCTGCTGGTCGGGACGCTCCTTCGCGATCAACGAACACTTCCTGAATCCGCGCGAATTCGAACGCGACGTGGTGCGCTTGCAGCTCTTCTACTACCGGCGCGGATACCGGGAAGCCCTCATCGGCCCGACCCTGGACCGCACCGGGGAGGGGGTCCGGATCACGTTCCGCATCGACGAGGGACGGCCGGTGCTCATCGATTCCCTGGCCTTCAACGGGCTCGACCGGCCCGGCGACCTGGATCTCCTAGACGACCTCCCGGTGCGCGCGGGCGAAACGCTCGACCAGATGGCGTTGGGGGCGGCCCGCGACTCCCTCACCATCCGCTTACGGAACGCCGGATACGCCCACGCCGAGGTTCTGCTCGACATCCTGATCCCGGCGGCGCGGCCGTATCGCGCGCGCGTCAACTTCGACGTCTTGAAGGGAACTCCGGCGCGCTTCGGGCCCATCTCCATCGATGGAAACGAAAGAGTCGACCGGCGCGTCATAATGGGCATGATTCCCTTCCGCGAAGGCAGCCCCTACGACGCCGAACTCGTCTTCGAGGCCCGGCGCAACCTCTACGGCATGGAAGTCTTCAGCAATGTCGCGGTAACGGAGGAACTGGACTCGCGGCCGGACGGCGTAATCCCGGTCTCGGTCTCGGTCGTCGAGGGCGACATTCACCGATATCGCGCGGGAGGCGGCTGGAGCACGGCCGACTGCGTCAACACCGAAGCCAGCTGGACCAGCCGGAACTTCTCCGGGGGCGGACGCCGCCTGCAAGTTCTCGGACGGCTTTCGAACATCCTCAACTCCCCGCTCAACTCCACGCTCTGCCGCGACGCCGGAACCGGTCCGTACGGCCGCTCCAACTGGTCGCTCTCGGCCCAGTTCTCACAGCCCCGCCTGTTCTCGCTGCGCACCTCTTTCGCCGCCAACGTGTTCTGGGAGCGGCAGAGTCTGCCCGACCTCTTCGTCCGTCAGAGTCTGGGCGTCGATCTGTCCGTCACCCGGGGGGGCGCGCCGGGACGATCGCAAACCATCTTCCTCCAGCCGACGGCGGGCAAACTGGACGCGGTGGACATCTTCTTCTGCTCCAGCTTCCTGTTGTGCGACCTCGAGGGCATAGAGGTGCTGCAACGCAGCAACTGGCTCTCGCCCGTGGGAATCCGCCTCGCGCACGCGGGGGTGGGCCAAGGCTTCGGTCCGGCCCTCGGATACTCGCTGGGCGCCGAGGCCGAGCACGCTTCCCGGTTGACCGGATCCGACTTCGCCTACAACCTGGTCGTGGGCGAGGCTTCCGGATTCCGCGAGTTCCGGGAGGGATGGGTCGTGGCCGGACGGCTCCGCGGAGGATGGCTGGGCGCCGGAGGATTCGGAGCGCTGGGCCCGGAGGTCGGCTCCGAGATCGCGCACCCGCAGAAGCGGTTCTATGCCGGGGGCGCCACCTCGGTGCGCGGCTTCGCGCACAATCAGTTGGGGCCGCGCGTGCTGTTCGTGGATGTGGAGACGTTGCTGGACCCGGGAGACGGCGGCCCGGCGCCGTGTACTCCGGATCAGATCATCGACTTTACCTGCGATCCGCGCACCCTTGACGACGACCGCTTCACGTCCAATCCCACGGGAGGCAGCCGGCTACTCGAGGGCAACGTCGAGGTGCGCTTTCCGCTCGGCTCCGCGGACTGGCAGGGAACCCTGTTTCTCGACTTCGGGCAGGTCTGGTCCGACGACGGCTCCCGGGAACGCGCGCGCCTCGAATGGGCCCCGGGGATGGGCGTCCGTTACTTCACCGCCATCGGTCCACTGCGACTGGACCTGGCGTACCGGCTGGGCGGGGGCGAAGAACAACGCGTCCTGACCTCCGGGATCCGGCCCCACCATCCCGCCGTCGATCACGACGAGGCGAGGCTGGCCGCCGCGCCCGACTTCGTTCGCTCGGGTCGGCTCGAGATACTTCCGCACCCGGTGCTGTACGGCGAATCCGCGGATTGGTCGCTGAGCCGGCTTCAGCTCCATCTCTCTCTGGGACAGGTCTTCTGATGTCCGGCACAGGGCCCGCCGGGGAAACCGGAGGGGGATCCAGCCGCCGCGGACGGGTTCTGCCCATCGCGGGCCTGTCGCTGGCCGCGCTCCTGTGTGTGGCGGCGGCGCTGGTGTACACCAGGCCGGGCCAGCGCATCGCCGTGGAGGCGGTCCTCGGTCGGGTGTCGTCACGCTTGAGCGCGGACGTCGCGGTCTCGGGGATCCGCTCCGCCAACCTGCTCGCCGGGGTCTCGCTGTCCGGCGTCACCATCGCGGAGGCGGGGCGACCCCATTCCTTCCGCGCGGACTCGATCCGCGTTCGCTATTCGCTCCGGGGCCTGCTCGGCGGGGAGTTCGCCCTGGCCGGACTGGAGCTGTGGAACCCCGTGCTGACGGTCGAGCGCGGTCCCGGGAAAGACGAGTCGAACTGGAGCCGTATCCTTGCGGATCCGCGGGAAGCGGCCACCGCGCCCAACCTCCAGTCCGAGCCGGGGGACGAGGAACCCATCCTGGTCCTGCGCGACATTTCCGTGTTCGACGGCGACGTCATCGTGCGCATGGTCACGGACTCGCCTCCGGGAAGCACGGGGGTTGTGCCGGCTCCGGGCGGCGACGGCTTCGTGCGCGAACGGCGCTTCAGCCGTATCCACGGGCGGTTGCGGGAGGTGGAATTCGGAGCGGAGCGGACCACCCTCGAGGTGTTCGCGCTCTCCCTGCGGGGGAGCATGACCGAGGAACCTTTCGAGCTGGCCGACTATCGCGGGCATATCCTCGTGGGAGAGGACGGACTCTACTTCGACGCCGAACGTCTCCGGCTTCCGGAGACCGAAATGTCGGGAACGGGCGCGGTCGCCTGGGACGGGGACCTGCGCATCAACGCTAGCCTGAGCGCTCCGGTTGCGGCCCTCGAGGACATCCACTGGCTGGTTCCGGAGCTGCCTCCGGCGCGAGGGTCTCTGGAACTGGGCCTGACCCTGAGGCCGGGGTTGACGTCGCTCGCCTTTTCCTCCCTCGATCTCGGCACCGCCGACGGGCGACTCGAGGGTCGCCTCACCCTGACCCTCACGCCGGATTCCCTGCTTCTGGACGGCGACCTCGGCCTCCGGGAACTGCGTGTCTCCGCGTTCGATCCGTGGCTGAGCCCGCCGCTCCCGTGGCGCGGCGCGCTCAGCGGCGGCGTGCGCATGCGGGGCGGGACGGGGGACCTGGAGGTTTCCGGCGAACTCGAGACGGTCGCGACCGCCGGAGCCGCCGCCTCTTCCCGGTTGGAATTCGGGGGGCGGGTGCACCTCGGGCCGAACCCGGGCGTGACCGGCTTCTCCCTCACGTCGATGCCGTTCCAGTACAGCCTGCTGGGCGAAATGGACGAGCGCGTCGCCATCGGAGGCTCGGGTTCACTCCGCATCGAGGCTGAAGGACGTCTGTCGGACGGCATTGACTTCGTCGCGTCGGCGGCGCATGCGGCTACGGGGCTCCCGCAGTCGGACATCACCGTCGGCGGCACGGTCGGACGAGGGGACGACGCAACGTTCGTGGACTTGTCCGGCAACCTCCAACCGCTGTCGTTCACCGCGCTGGGCACGTACTTCCCGTCCCTGCCGCTGACCGGCGAAGTCACCGGTGCCGTGAGCGCGCGCGGGCCCCTCGCGGACCTTGCGGTGGAGGTCGACCTCGAGACCCCGGCGGGGCCTCTGGCGATGAACGCGCGCCTCGACGCGCGCGACATCGGCCGCAGCTATCAGGCCGAGACGGAGGTGCGCGACTTCCACCTCTCGCGCATCGTGCCCGAACTTCCGGAACCCACGATCGTGACCGGCGGCGTGTTCGTGGACGGTCGCGGGCTCCGGCCCGACTCGGTCGCGGCCGACGTGCGGGCTCGCATCGCTTCCGCCATGGTGGGGGTGGTCGCCGTGGACTCGGCGCGCTCGGCGTTTCGGCTGGAGGCGGGAGCGGCCACCCTGGACACGCTGCACGCTGCGACCAGCCTGGGCACGCTGGACGCATCCGGGGACCTGGGTCTCGCGGAGGGTATCCAGCCCGGAGAGGTCCGCGTCGCTTTCGCCAGCGAATCACTGGATGGCCTGCGGCCCTTCTTCATGGCCGGCCCGATGATCGCGGCCGACACGTTGTCGCGCCTGGAGATCGAGTTGCTGCGCCTCGAGGGAATCGATCCCGACACACTTCCCCTGCTGAGAGAGATCGAGGTCGCTGGGCGTGTCACCGCCGAAGCCACCTTGCGCGGCGCGGTCGACCGGTTCGCGGCGGATGGCGTCGTCACCATCGAAGGCTTTCGCTTTCGCGACAACGCGATCGGCCGGGCCGAGCTGGGCCTTCGGGTCGACGGCCTGCCGGGGACCGAGGGGCGGCTCGTCGCCTCCATCCTCACCGACTCCTTCGCGGTCGAAGGCAGGGATTTCGCCTCCGCCGCCATCGACCTGGACCTTTCCCGATCCGAGGGCCGGCTGCGCGCCGACCTGCGGCGCTCGGGCGAAGGGAGCTACCAGGCCCGCGCCACCTACCAGGCGGACTCAACCGGCGGGGTGCTCCACCTTGACGAGCTCACTACCCGCTTCGCCGGCGGCCGCTGGAATCTCGGCGGGCCGGCGCGCCTCCTGTGGGATGGCGAGCGTTTCGTGGTCGACGACTTCAGTTTCACGCGACCCGGCCCGGGCGGCATGAGGATCGAAGCCGACGGCATCATCCCGCGCGGCCCCGGCCCGGCGGACTTCGAGCTGGTGGTGCGCAGCCTCCCGCTTGAGCGCCTGACCCACGTGGCGCAGCTGACCAACCTGGAGGAAGGCGACCTTCACGGAGTGGTAAGCCTCGACCTGCGGGTATCCCAAACCGGGGACAACCCTCGAATGGAGGCTTCCTTCCAGGCGGATGGCCTGGGATACGGCAACGTGGACCTCACCCGGGTAGCGGGCGACCTCGAGTATCTGGGCCGACGAATCACGGGTCAGGTCGAGGCGTGGAGCCAGGAAGCACGGGTGCTGTCCGCCCGGGGCGCGCTGGCCGCGGCTCTGGAGCTTCAGCGGGTGCCCGCCCGTTTCCCCGAGGAATCGATGGACATCGACCTGGTTGCGCGGGAGTTTCCGCTTGCAGTCGTGTCCCGTGTGATTCCCGGCCTCGACGACGTGGAGGGCTTGGTCGACGGGGAACTGCGTCTTACCGGTCCTCCGGCGAGCATGCGCACGAACGGCGAGCTGTCCCTGAGTGGAGGCGTCCTCGGCCTGCCGGAACTAGGGGTCCGGTACACGGATGTGGAAGCCGTGCTGGGGTTCACCGAGGACGCGCGCGCCACCCTCTCGGCCAGCCTGCGTTCCGGTGGCCTCGCCCAGGTGAACGGGTCGCTGCACCTGCGCCCCCTGCGCGACCCGGCCCTCGACCTCGCCATCGACGGAACCAGCTTCAGGGCGGTCAACCGCTACGACATCGAGGGAGTGGTCGGCGGGCGGCTGCGCCTGACGGGAAACTATCGCAGCCCGGTCGTGCGGGGGACCCTGGACGTCGAACAGGGCACCCTCTACCTGGACGAGTTCGCGCGCTACCAGACCATCGTGGACCTGGCGGACACCACCTTCTTCGCCGCCGTGGACACCACCCTGGCCGGGGTTCTGCCCATCATCGAAGCGGGACAGAACCCGTTCCTCGACAACCTGGTCGCGGACATCCAGCTGGGCGTGGAGAGCGACAGTTGGCTGCGCAGCCGCCAGATCGACATGGAGATCGACGGCGACCTGGAGCTCGAGTACGACCGCGGCGCGCGCCGCTTCGTGGCGGTCGGGGAGCTAGCGGCCATCCGCGGATCCTACAACTACTTCGGCCGCCGCTTCGTGGTGCAGGAGGGCACCCTCGAGTTCATCGGCATTCCCGGCGTCAATCCAAACCTGGACATCCAGGCGGTCGCCCGCCTACGTGCCGGGGACAGCCCGCTGAACGTGATCGCCAACGTGGGCGGCACCCTGGTGGCTCCTTCGGTGTCGCTGACCAGCGACGCGGCCGTGCCCATCGAGGAACCGGAGCTGGTCAGTTACCTGGTGTTCGGCCGGCCTCCGGCGCTGCTGGGCTCCGGCGAGTCGTCACTCCTGGGCGGGGCGATCATCACCGACGGTCTATCGCTCGGTCTGGGTCGGCTGGCGGACGAGTTTCAGGAGGCCGTGGCGCAGGAGATCGGCTTCCTGGACTACTTCGCCGTCTCCAACCAGCGGGCCACGCGGCGCCTCGGCCCCGATCCCAGCCTGCTGGGCACCCTCGCCTCCACACAGATCGAGTTTGGCCGATACCTGTGGGACGATGTATTCCTCTCCGTCGACCTGGCTCCGGTCGGGACCGCCACCCAGACGCGCACCCGCATTCCCAACGCACGCCTGGAGTGGCGTTTCGCCGACCTGTGGAGCTTCGAGAGCTTCGCCGAGGACCCGCTCCTGCGCCGGGGCGTGCTCGGGGTCCAGCAGAGCGGCCCAACCTACGCGCATTCGCTGGGGCTTTTCGTCTACCGCGAGTGGGGCAGATGACCAACGACATGCTCATCATCCGGGGAGCGCGCGAGCACAACCTCCGCAACCTCGACCTGAAGCTCCCGCGCGAGCGCATCGTCGTCATCACCGGTCTGTCCGGATCGGGCAAATCCTCGCTCGCGTTCGACACGATCTACGCCGAGGGACAACGGCGCTACGTGGAATCGCTTTCCGCCTACGCCCGCCAGTTCCTGGGCCTGATGGAGAAGCCCGACGTCGACTCCATCGAGGGGCTGTCGCCTGCGATCTCCATCGAGCAGAAGACCGTGAACCGCAACCCGCGTTCGACCGTGGGCACGGTCACCGAGATCTACGACTACCTGCGCCTGCTGTGGGCGCGCACGGGCACCCCCCACTGTCCGGAGTGCGGCCGGGCGGTCCTGCGCCAGAGCGCCACCCAGATCGTGGAACAGCTTCTGGACCGGCGGGCGGGCAGCCAGGTCGAGGTCCTCGCCCCCCTGGTGCGCGGGCGCAAGGGCGAGTTCCGGGAGCTGTTCGAACGGGCGCGCCGCACCGGTTTCGTGCGCGCGCGCGTCGATGGCCGGGTCCATGACCTTTCCCGTCCTCCCGCACTCAATCGGTACGAGAACCACGATATCGCCATCGTCGTCGACCGCCTGACGGTGCGCGACTCCGACCGCGGCCGCCTCGCCGACTCGGTCGAGACCGCCCTTGCGACCGCCGAGGGGGTCGTCGGGGTGCGGGTTCGCGGCGAAGACGAGACCCGGCTCTTCAGCGAGCACTACGCCTGCGTGGAATGCGGCACCAGTCTGCCGGAGCTGGAACCGCGCCAGTTCTCCTTCAACTCACCCTTCGGCGCGTGCGAGGATTGCGGGGGGCTCGGGACGCGCCGGGAGGTCAACCCCCAACTCCTGCTCGGCGATCCCGGCCTCTCGGTGATGGAGGGGGTGGTGCTCCCCTGGGGAGATCCCGCCGGCCACCTGCGGCGTTCGGTGATTCCCGGGCTGGCCGCCGCCTACGAGTTCGACCCGCGCAAACCCTGGAACACCTTGGACCCAGAGGTCCACCAGGGCATCCTTTGGGGCTCGGCTCCCATGAAGATCCGCTTCCCCTACCGGTCGGCGGGCTCGGCGGGATACTACGAGGACGTCTGGGAGGGCGTGGTCGCCAGCGTCGAACGGCGCTACCGGGAGACCGGGTCGGACTACGTGCGCGGCCAGCTGGAGTCCTACATGTCGGTGCTGCCGTGCAAGGCGTGCGCGGGGACACGCCTCGGCTCCCGCTCCCGGGCGGTGACCCTGGGCGGCCGCTCCATCGGCCAAGTGATCGAGCTGCCCATCTCGGAGTGCCTGGCCTTCGTGCGCTCGCTCCCGGTGGCCGGCCGCCTGCGCTCCGACACCGTCGAGCAGGCCCCCGGCCCGCCGCTCCCGGCCGAAATCGCCGGTCCGATCCTCAAGGAGGTCGACAGCCGCCTCCGCTTCCTGACCGCCGTGGGCCTCGACTACCTCAGCCTGGGCCGCTCGGCCGACACCCTGTCCGGAGGGGAAGCGCAGCGCATCCGCCTGGCGACCCAGATCGGCAGCGGGCTGGTGGGAGTGCTCTACATCCTGGATGAACCGTCTATCGGCTTGCATCCGCGCGACAACCACGGCCTGCTCGAAACCCTCCGGTCGCTGCGCGACCTGGGCAACACCGTGCTGGTGGTGGAGCACGACGAGGACACCATCCTCGCCGCCGACCACGTCGTCGACCTGGGTCCGGGAGCCGGACGCAAAGGGGGTGAGGTGGTGGCGGCGGGCACGGTGCGGGAGGTTGTCAACCATCCGCGCTCGCTCACCGGCGCGTACCTGCGCGGCGCGCGCGAGATCCCCGTGCCGCCCCGGCGCCGGCCCGCCGACCCCGAGCGTCGGCTCGTGGTGGAGGGCGCTCGCCAGCACAATCTCCGCGACCTGGCGGTCGGGTTCCCCCTGGGGTGTTTCGTCGCGGTCACCGGGGTCAGCGGATCGGGCAAATCCACCTTGGTGAACCATACCCTGTATCGCGCTCTGGCGCGCCGCTTCCACCGCTCGGTGGCCCTCCCCGGAGATCACGACCAAGTGCGCGGCGCCGAGCTGGTCGACAAGGTCATCGAGGTCAACCAATCGCCCATCGGACGGACGCCGCGCTCCAATCCCGCGACCTACACCGGCCTCTTCACCCCCATCCGCGAACTCTTCGCGAGCCTTTCCGAGTCACAGGTGCGCGGCTACGGCCCGGGCCGTTTCTCCTTCAACGTAAAGGGAGGCAGATGCGAGTCGTGCAAGGGCGACGGGCTGGTGAAGATCGAGATGCACTTCCTGCCCGACGTCTATGTGCCGTGCGACGTATGCCGGGGCCAGCGCTACAATCGCGAGACCCTCGACATTGCCTACAAGGGCCGGAACATCGCCGAGGTTCTTGCGATGCCGGTCGCCGAGGCCCTCGAGTTCTTCGATGCCGTGCCCCGCGTTCGCCACCGCCTCAAGACGCTGGCGCAGGTCGGACTCGGCTATGTACGACTGGGGCAGCCGGCGACGACCCTGTCGGGCGGCGAGGCGCAGCGGGTCAAGCTGGCGAGCGAGCTCTCCAAGCGCGCGACCGGCAGGACCCTGTACATCCTCGACGAACCAACCACGGGGCTGCACTTCGAGGACGTGCGCGTCCTGCTGGAGGTGCTGCACCGCCTGGTGGACCGCGGCAACACGGTGGTGGTCATCGAGCACAACCTGGACGTCATCAAGACCGCCGACTGGCTCATCGACCTCGGCCCGGAGGGGGGCGACGGCGGCGGGCGGGTGGTCGCCGCCGGCACACCCGAAGAGGTCGCCGCGCACCAGACTTCGTACACGGGGGCCTTCCTGACGGGTGTGCTGCCGGACGGGAACCGGGAGCGCCGGAGGGCGTAGGCCCGCGGGCCGTGCCGAAACTGGCCCCCGCGCCGTCGCGTCTGCTAATGTTATAGGTTATGCCGCCGGATGGCGCGACATTCCGGTCGCGCCCGCGGCCGGAAGCACCCGCCCGGCGAGCACGCGGACACCAGGAGCGGGCGGAGCCACCTGCCCCCCGCCCCGGAGACGGAGTCAAGTCATGGTAAGTCGAGAGGATGTCGAGGGCTTCCTGATCCGCATGGATCTGGACTATGAAGAGGTGGACGAGGGCATGTTCCTCGCACACGGCGACAATGGAGGCGCGGGCGTGGTGGTCCACCACTCGGATCCCGTGCTGGTGCTGCGCCTCAAGATGATGGATCTTCCGGCGGAACCGGAGGACGAACTCACCGGGCTGTACCGCACACTGCTGGAACTCAACGCGACCGACATCGTGCACGGCGCCTACGGAATCGAGGAGGGGGAGCTGATCCTCACCGACACCCTCGAACTGGAGCACCTGGACTTCACCGAGCTCCAAGCCTCGATCGAGAGCCTTCAGCTCGCGGCGTCGAGTCACATGGGCAGTATCCGCGACCTGGCGCAGGCAGGCAGCGCACCGCAGGCGATGGAGGGCTGAACTCATGGGAATCTTCCAGAAGCTGTCGACGCTCATCAAGTCGAACATCAACGACCTGATCGCGAAGGCGGAAAACCCGGAGAAGATGCTCAACCAGATCATCCTCGACATGCGGGACCAGCTGGCCAAGGCGAAGCGCGATGTCGCCGGTGCGATCGCGGACGAGCGCAAGCTCGGAGCCCAGCTCGATGCCGAGGTCAAGCAGGCCCAGGCGTGGCAGAAGCGGGCGGAGCTGGCCGTGAGGGAGGGCCGTGACGACCTCGCCATGCAGGCTCTGGGGCGACAGCAGGAACACACCCAGCGCGCGGGGGCGCTGGAACAAACCTGGCGCGCGCAGAAAGAGGAGACGGAGAAGCTCAAGGCATCGCTCCGGACCCTGAACGACAAGATCGAGGAGGCGAAGCGCAAGCGGAACCTCCTGATCGCGAAGCAGAAGCGCGCTCAGGCGCAGAAACGCATCCACGCCACCATGTCCGGGCTGTCGGACCAGTCGGCGTTCGACGCGTTCAACCGCATGGCGGCCAAGATCGAGGATGAGGAGCGCCGCAGCCTCGCTCAGGCGGAAGTCACCGAGGCACTGACCGGAGATTCGCTCGAAGACGAGTTCCTGAGGCTGGAATCGGGGGGCGAAGGCGCCGGACTCGACGACCGTCTGCTGACCCTGAAGGCGCAGATGGGGTTGCTCCCGGGAGGCGCGCCCGAGCCTCCGCGGCAGCTCACCGCCGGGGGCGGGTCCGCCGAAACCGCATCCGGGGAAGACGTGGAAGCCGACGATTCCGACGCCGGATCCTCCGCTTCCGTCGAGCCCATACACGAGGCTCAGCTCCTCGAGGAGTTCGAGCGGCTTGGCAGAAACGACGGGTCGTGACGTGGACACGGTCTATCTGAACGGCGAGTACCTGCCGAGGGGTGAAGCCCGCGTCGCCGCGGACGACCGTGGCTTTCTCCTGTCCGACGG
>JAAXGM010000030.1:0-2602 GCA_012267435.1 Gemmatimonadota bacterium | reverse complement strand
GGCCGGCTGCCCGCCATCAAGCTGCGGCTGCTGGAACTGAACGGCCTCGTCGACGCCGACTTCGCCTACGTTTACATGCAGGTGACGCGGGGCACGGCTCCCCGCACCCACTACTTCCCGCCGCACGCCGTGGAGCCCACGGTGTACGCGTATGCACGCGCGCACAAGCGGCCTTCCAGCGAGACCTGGGAGCGGGGCTACCGGGCCATCACCGCACCGGACCGGCGCTGGGCCAGGGTCGACATCAAGAGCATCGCCCTGCTGCCGAACGTGCTGGCCATGCAGGCGGCCGTTGACGCGAAGGTCGACGACGTCATCCTGGTGCGCGACGGTGTCGCCATCGAAGGGGCCCACAGCAATTTCTTCGCGGTGAGCGGTGGGGCGCTGGTGACCCACCCGGCCACCCACCAGATCCTGCACGGCATCACCCGCGAGTACGTGCTGGAGCTGGCGACCGAACTGGAAATCCCGGTCGAACTGCGCCCCCTGGCGGTGGAGGAGCTCGCTACCGCCAGCGAGGCGTTTCTGACGGGCACCACCACGGAGGTCCATCCCATCGTACAGATCGACGGCCGGCCGGTCGGCGATGGACGGGTGGGGCCGGTGGCGAAGCGGCTGTCGGAGGCCTTTCGGGAAGGGCTGCCGGGCGCGGCGTAGAAACACCTGCGAAAGGCTTGCGGGTGCGGGCGCGGGCTCCGCCCCGGCCCTCGGAGAAGAAGCTCTCCCCCTGCTTCAGGGCAGAGGCTCCCCCACCGCCACAACGGCACCCTCGGGCACCAGGTGCAGGTCGTCCTCGATGAGGTGGGTGGCTTCCGCGAGCACGATGACGATGCGCTCGGACTCGAGTCCGTGGTCGTGCCCGGGGATCGAATGGTAGTCGTCGCTCGGCGAATGCATCACCACGCGTCCGCGCCTGAGCGAGCGGTCCGCACAGGTGCCCACGAGCCGCACGGTGGCCCACCCCGGACGGGGGCTCCACGCGACGTTGCGCGGCGTGTAGATTCGTTGCTCGTCCATTCCCGGCTCCCTACGTACCCCAACTCCTAACGTTCCCGCAATGTGGAACGCCCGTCAACCAGGAGGTCGCGGGTCGCCTGCTGCGCCGGCGACGGTTCGCGCGGCTGAGCCACCAGCAGGGCGCGTCCCCTCCCCCCCTGAGGCAGGTGCAGCACCAGCGCCTCGGGATCGGCCGGTGTCGCGTATTCGCGTGCCAGCCCCGTCCGGTCGATGGCGACGGTTCTTCCCTCGAAGGTGAGTCGCGCGATCGTGCGACCGTACTCGACCCAGGCGGTGAACGGCTCTTCGCCCGCGACGATTGACGGTATCAAGCGGTCGCGATAGTGGCCGACCGCCTGCTCGAAGGCGGCCGCGTCAATGCCCTTCAGTTGCCGCAGACGCTCCCTGCACACGGCTCGCGGGTCGAGCGCGCCCGTCTTCTCAAGCGCAACCTCCAGGCGCCGATCCGCAAGGGCCCGCGGGTCTTCGGTCTGTTCGGAGCTGGTCATGTTCCCTCAAGCTGCTGGCCGGTGGTCGCGGGATCCTCCCCGGCTCCGAGAATGCCGGTTGCCGGCAAGGCGCGCGACAAGTCGTCGGTCGGTGGCGTGGCCCGTCGACTATTCCTAACTTCCTCCGCCCGGAACCGCGCCGGAACGCAAGTCCGGCGCATCCGGTCCGCATCTCATCCCCGAATCAGATCACGCCGGGCCAATATGCCATCCAGATACAACCAGCCCCGCTTCTCGGATCCGACCGGCGATTACCTGGAGGTGTCCTGGGAGATGTTCGGGGAACTGTGCCGGGCACTTGCGCTCAAGGTGGCGCGTGAACACAGGCCCGACCTCGTCGTCGGCATCGCGCGCGCGGGCGTCATTCCCGGCGCCATCGTCGCGTCCATGCTGCGCCTCGACTTCCACTCGATGAAGATCTCGCGCCGGGGGGCGGACAACACCATCCGCGAGCGCCCCGAGGTGCTCGACGCGGCGCCCCGCGTCGCCGCCGGGCGTCGGGTGCTGCTCGTGGACGAGATTACCACTTCCGGCGAGACCTTGCGGCTGGGGCTCGCGGCCGTGCGCGACGTCGGGCCCGCCGAGGTCCGCACCGCGACCTGCTTCGTGCGGCCACGGGGCTACAAGCCCGATTACTTTGCGCTGGAGACCGGTTCCACCGTAATATTCCCGTGGGACAGGAAGATCTTTCAGGATCGGCAGTTCGTCGTGAATCCAAGGTACGAGAGCGTACTGGACGAATAGAGTTGCATGCCGGCCGCACTCCCTGGAGCGGCCCTGCGTTACGATGCCCGACAGGAGGACGAAATGACCATCCCCAGGTATTCCGGCCGCGCGCTGCCGCCCGCCCTGCTGTGTGCCGCCCTGCTGGTTCCGGCCGCCGTGGCGGCGCAGTCGGCCAACGGGGACGAACCGGAGATCACCTTCGCGCGCGACATCGCTCCCATCGTGCAGGAGAACTGCCAGATCTGCCATCGGGAGTCGTCGGTGGCGCCGATGTCGTTCGTGACCTACCGGGATGTGCGCCGCTACGCCCGCCGCATCCGCGAACAGGTGTCCCGCCGCCTCATGCCGCCCTACCACCTCGACGTGGGCGT
>JAAXGM010000195.1 GCA_012267435.1 Gemmatimonadota bacterium | reverse complement strand
GAAGGCGGGAACCGGGTGGCGGCGATCGCACAGGACGGCGGCGCCGTGACGATCGTGCGCTACGACGACGCCGGGAGGGCGGTTCGACTCGAAACGCGCGACGACGTCGTGGAGGTCGCCTACGCGCCCCGGGGTACGCCGCGACGCGTGTCCTCTGTGTCGTCGGGTCGGACGTGGGAGACGGAGGGCGGTTCCGCCTCCCGGCGTGCGGCGCAGGCGGACGCGGACCTGCGCACGGTTCTGCTCCACGACCCGCCCGCACCGACGCAGCCCGAGCATGCCGTGGTGGACTTCGACGAACGAACCTTCGCGCCGACCCTGCGCGACCCGATGCGGGCCGGGGTGCCTGGCCTCGCGGAGGCGTCGCGCCTCGTCGGCGTGGCGGCGCGGGGGTCGGGCGGCGGCGCGGTGCCGGCTTTCGAGGCGTTCCACCCACCGGAGTACCGGGGTGCCAACGGTGCCGCGGGGACCGTCACGGCCTCGAGACTGCCGCCGCTGCCAGGTAATCAGCGGGTGTGTACTGACACCTTCTGCGGAAACTGTGTGGACATTCCAGTGTCAGAGGACCCCTGCCAACCCCGCTACAAGTCCCGCGTGCTCTTCGGCGCGGAAGGGGGCCTGTATTGCGTCCGTTGCCCCACCCCGCCACGACCGCCGCCACCGCCACCGCCACCACTCTTGCCGCCGATATGCCTCCTCGAGATCAACATCGAACCGGGGACGCCCGCGATCTCCGCGACTCCGGCGATGCCGACGATCACGGCCACGGTGACCAATGCACCGAGCGATGCGACGGTTTCCTGGTCCGCCCAGATTGCACATACGGCACCTGGCGGGACCTGTTCCGGGGGGCCGCAGTTCAACTCGCCCATCGCAACCGGGTCCGGAACCAGCTTCACGCCGACGTTCGGCGGTATCTACGGAGGCACGCTCACTGTATCCGCGAGGTGCAGTGCGCCGGGCTACCAGAGCAGTACGGCCGGGGCGACCGTCACGGTGAATGGAACACAGCCGCCCACGTCGTCGGTAGTAGCTACGATAGGCACGGTCGGGTCGCCGTTCGAGGCGGCCGATCTGCGTAGGATCGCCTGTCACGAGAGTCCGGGACTGAGGCAATTCCAAGGCAGTCCGGGCCCGCCG
>JAAXGM010000194.1 GCA_012267435.1 Gemmatimonadota bacterium | reverse complement strand
GCTTCTTCAACCTCTACTGGGACGACGCCGCCGGGTCGCTCTACTGGGAGATCGCCGAGCTGGACACCGAGTTTCTCTACCAGATCTCGATGGGGTCGGGGCTCGGGAGCAATCCGGTGGGGATCGACCGGGGGCAGCTGCGCGGGACGCACGTCTTCGAGGCGCGGCGCATCGGGCCGCGGGTGCTGCTCGTGGAGCCCAACTACGAGTTCCGAGCCATCACCGACAACACCGCCGAGGCGCGGGCCGTGCGCGACGCCTTCGCGCCGTCGGTGCACTGGGGCTTCGACATCGTGGCGCGCACCGGGGACCGCGTGCTGGTGGACGCCACCGACTTCTTCATGCGCGACGCGCGCGGGGTCGTGAACCAGATCGCGCAGCGGGGGCAGGGGCAGTTTCAGTTGGAACGTTCCCGCAGCGCCATCTATCTGCCCAACACCAAGTCCTTCCCGGAGAACACCGAGGTCGAGGCGATGCTCACGTTCACGAGCGATCGGCCCGGCAACCTGGTCAGCGGCGTCGCGGCCACGGGGAGCACCTTCACGGTCCGGCAGCACCATTCCTTCATCCAGTTGCCCGGCCCCGGTTACGAACCGCGCGTCGCCGATCCGCGCATCGGGGTGAACGGGCCGACCGTGCGCGACTACGCGAGTCCCATCGACGAGGACATGCGCATCCGCTGGGTGGCCCGCCATCGCCTGCAGAAGCGGGACCCGGACGCGGAGCGCTCCGAGGCGGTCGAGCCCATCGTCTACTATGTGGATCCGGGCACGCCCGAGCCGGTGCGGAGCGCGCTCATCGAGGGGGCCGAGTGGTGGGCCGAGGCCTTCGAGGAGGCTGGTTTCATCGACGCCTACCGGGTCGAGGTGCTGCCCGAGGGGGTCGACGCGCAGGACATCCGCTACAACATGATCCACTGGACCCATCGACGGACGCGCGGCTACTCGTACGGCAACTCGGTGATCGATCCGCGCACCGGCGAGATCGTGCGCGGGGTGGTGAACCTGGGGAGCCTGCGGCTGCGTCAGGACTACCTGCACGGGCAGGGGATGGTGCCGCCGTTCACGGGCGGGATCACCTCCGACGACGGGGGCGGCTACTTCGACATCCCCATGAGCGCCGATGAGCGCGCCTACTGGGAGGCGTGCATGCTCGCGGGGGCTCCGGACTTCGAGTACCTGGCCCAGGTCGCCGGCAACTCCGACGCGGTGGAGATGGCGCTCGCACGCGTCCGGCAGCTTTCCGCGCACGAGGTCGGGCACACGCTCGGCTTCCCGCACAACTATCTCGCCAGCACCTACGGCCGCGAGAGCGTCATGGACTATCCCGCGCCCATGGCCACGATCGACGACAACGGCGACATCGACCTCTCCGACGCTTACGTGCCCCGCATCGGCACCTACGACAAGCTCTCCGTCAACTGGCTCTACCGGGAGTTCCCGGAGGGGGTCGACGAGCGGGCGGCCCTGAACGAGATCGTCATGCAGGGCATCGACGACGGGCTCGTCTTCATGATGCACACCAACAACAACTTCATCGGGGCCGCGCATCCGGGGGCGAGCGTATGGGACAACGGGGCCAACCTGGTCGACCATCTGAAGCTCGAGATCGACGTGCGCGAGATCGGGCTCGAGAAGTTCGGCACCGACGTGCTCCGCATCGGGGAGCCGCTCTCGGACCTCGAATACGTCCTGATGCCGCTCTACATGCACCACCGCTTCCAGCTCCGCTCCGCCGCGCAGACCATCGGCGGCGCCGACTATCGCTACGCGCTCAAGGGAGATGGCCAGACGCCGTTCGCCATCCTTCCGGCCGAGGAGCAGCGGGACGCGCTGGAGACGATTCTCTCGACGCTGACGGTCGATTTCCTGACGCTGCCCGAGGATGTCGTGTCGATGATCCCGCCCCCGGCATACCGCCACGACGAGGGGGAGGTCTTCCCCGGCTACACCGGGCTGGTGTTCGACCCGGTGGGCGCGGCGGAGGCGGCGGCCGATTTCGCGGTGGGCGAGATCCTGCACCCCAACCGCATGGCCCGCCTGCTGGTGTTCGGCAGCATGGGCGACTACCCGGGCCTGGAGGAGGTCGCGGACCGCCTGATCGAACACACGTGGGGGGCGGACGCGGCCCCGGACGCCTACCGCCAGCGGGTGCTGCACGCCATCCAGCGCTCCGTCGCCGACCGCATGATGCAGCAGGCCGCCCAGGACGGAAACGCGGCCGAGGTGCGCGCCGTGCTCGCCGACCGGCTGGAGGGGCTGGCCACGGACCTGGAGGCGATGTCCGACCCG
>JAAXGM010000193.1:4016-7764 GCA_012267435.1 Gemmatimonadota bacterium | reverse complement strand
GAGATCCGGCCGCTTCGTCAGCGCACTCCCGACCAGCAACCCGCCGTTGCTCGCGCCCCGGATGGCCAGCTTGTCGGGGTTCGTGTAGCCGTTGTCCACGAGCCATTCTGCGGCCGCGATGAAGTCGGCGAAAACGTTGGGCTTGTTCTCGAGCATGCCGTCGCGGTGCCACTCCTCTCCGAACTCGCCTCCCCCGCGCAGCGTCGCCATGGCGTAGACGCCGCCCTGCTCCATCCAGACCGCGGCGCGCGCGTCGAAACGGGGCAGCAGGTTTACGTTGAAGCCGCCGTAGCCATAGAGAAGGGTGGGGGTCGCGCCATCGGGTTCGAGTCCCCGGCGATGCGCGACGTACATCGGCGCCTCGGTCCCGTCCGCGGAGGTGTACCACACCTGCTTCATCTCGTAGGCGCCGCCGTCGAACGGGACGCTCGAGGGCAGCCATTCCTCCGTTTCCATGGTCTCGAGGTCGAGTTGGAGCACGGTCCGGGGCGTGAGGAGGGATGTGAGGGAAAGGAGTGCCCCGCCGTCGCCGTGCGAGCGCAGGATGGCGACGTGATGTTCCGGGACGGGGATCTCTTCCTTCACCGCCCCGTCCGCTCCGTAACGCACGATGCGGCTGCTCACGTTGTGCAGGTAGTCGGCGAAGATGTCGTCGCCGATGAACTGATACCCCGTGAGCACATCCTCGGCCTCGGGGATGACCTCCCGCCACTGGCTCGGGTCGGGCGTCTCGGGCCGTACCGCCACCACCCGGTTGTGGGGCGCGTCCAGGTTGGTGAGCAAGTGGATTTCCCCGTCCACCCAGCGGGGCCGGAAGCGCGCGGGCGCGCCCACCACGAGGGGGACCGGTGGCGTACCCGCGCGCAGGTCGTGCAGGTAGACGTCCGTGCGCGCCCAGCCGTGCTGCACCGTGTAGATCAGGTAGCGGCCCTCATCGACCTCCGAGGCGTTGACGAAGGCGGTCGGCCCGATCCCCGCCCCGAACAGTTCGACATCCTCCGACATATCGGTGCCCAGAACATGCCGGCGAACGCGGGGGCCCGTCTGGCGGGACCGATGGGTGTAGTAGAAGCCGACGCCATCGGACGTGAAGGCGACGCCACTGTAGAGCGCCGTCGGCAGTCGGTCGGGGAGATCCTCGCCCGAGTTCAGGTCGCGCACCCGTACTTCGATCTCGTCCGGGCCCCCGTCCCGGATGGAGTAGAGCATCAGGTTGCCATCGGGCGAGAAGCCCTGGATGCCGACGCTGGTGGTGCCGTCCGCCCGCAGATCCAGAGGGTCGATCACGACCTCGTAGTCCGCGGTGAGATCCAGTGGGTTCGTGTCCGGCTCCTCCGGCGCAGGCCGCCGGTAGATCGCGCCCACCTCGCGCCCGGCCTTCCGGAACGCGAAGTACTCGAAGTCACCCCGTCGCTGCGGATACACCGCCCCGGGAGCGTCCATCAGCGCTCGGAGGCGCGTCTCCAGCCCGGTGCGCAACGCCGACTCCCCGACGATCTGCTCCGCGTACGCGTTTTGCTCGGCGACCCAAGCCCGCGTCTCGGGACTGCCCTGGTCCTCGAGCCAGCGGTAGGGATCGGTGAACACGACGCCGTGCAGGGTGTCAACGACGGAGTCCTGCGCCGTCTCCGGCGGTGGCGGATAGGGGCTTCCGCACGCAACCGCCAGCATCGCCGGCAGGATGCTCCACGGGCGGCGCCGTCGTTGATCACGCGTGGGACCGAGCGGGAGGCGGGGAACTCGACTCGCGTGGGACTCACGACGTCCAGATTCAGCCATCAAGGTTCCTCCGAGAGATATGGGTGGGCTTCCGGATCTGAGCGTCGGCCGCGCGGGTGCTCGCGACCCGCTTGAGGACTACTCCTGGCAGGACCTGCGCGACATCATCTACGACGCCCGGGAGCATCGGTGACGAACGACGACCTCCGGCGCAACCGTTGATCGCCGTAGACACCAATGTGCTGGTCTACGCGCACCGCCGCGAATCCCGTGTCCACGCGGCCGCTCGGGAGATCATGCGAAGGCTGGCGGAGGGGCGCTACCCGTGGGCCATTCCCTGGCCCTGCTGCTTCGAGTTCCTGAGCGTGGCCACCAACCGCCGGATCTGGAAGGATGGGGCGAGCACTTCCGAGCAGGCGTGGCGACAGTTCGAAGCCTGGGCCGCATCGCCGTCAAATCGCCTGATCGGCGAGACCGACGACTTCCCCGCCACCTTGGCACGCTTCGTTCAACGTCCGCGCGTGCACGGGGGCGTGGTGCACGACGCGCGGGTCGCCGCGATCTGCCTCGCGCACGGGGTCGAGGTGCTCCTGTCCCGGGACCGGGACCTCATGCTCTTCCCGGAGTTGCGGATCCGGGATCCGTTCCGGAAGAACGAGGCGTTGCTGGCCTGAACCTTGGCTCCCCATCGAACAGGAGCCACGACTGCCGCGGGCAGCGGGCCGGTCATGCCCGGACCCGGCGGCGTTCCCTCAACCCCTCCCGCGCTTCCTCTTCTTCTTCCGCCCCCTCGCTTTCCGCGCCTCCCGCGCCATCTGCTGCTTGCGGATCTTCGCCCACGAATCGCGCAGGCCGACGGTGCGGTTGTAGACCAGCCGGTCCGGCCGCGAGTCCTCCTCGTCGCTGATGAAGTAGCCCACTCGCTCGAACTGGTAGCGGGTGCCGGGAGGATCTTCGGCTATGCTTGGCTCGACGCGCGCGTCCGCGTGCACCACCAGCGAGTTGGGATTCAGCTGCGCGATGAAGTCGCCGCGGTCGGGATCGCGCGTGCGGAAGAGCCGGTCGTAGAGGCGTACCTCGCAGGGTCGCGCGTGCTCGGCCGACACCCAGTGGATGGTGCCGCGCACCTTGCGCCCGTCGGGAGCCGAACCGCCCCGGGTCGCCGGGTCGTAGGTGCAGCGCAGCTCCGTCACCTCGCCCGCCTCGTCCTTCACCACCTCCTCGCAGCGGATGAGGTAGCCGTAGCGCAGGCGCACCTCCCTCCCTGGGGCCAGCCGGAAGAAACGGCGTGGCGGCTTCTCCATGAAGTCGTGGCGCTCGATGTGGAGCTCGCGCGTGAAGGGCACCGGACGGGTTCCCTCGAGGGGCACGTCGTGCGGGTAGAGGGGCGCGTCCAGCCAGTCGGTTTCGCCTTCCGGGAAGTTGGTGACGACCACCCTGAGCGGCCGCTGAACGCACATGACGCGGGGCACGCGCATGTTCAGATCGTCCCGGATGGCGTACTCGAGCTTGGCCGCGTCCACGCGGTTGTCGGCCTTGGCGACGCCCACCAGGCGGCAGAAGTTGCGGATCGCCGCGGGCGTCACTCCCCGGCGCTTCAGCCCGGAGAGGGTCGGCATGCGCGGGTCGTCCCATCCGCTCACGTGCCCGTCCCGCACCAGGCGCAGCAGCTTGCGCTTGGAGACGATGGTGTACTCCAGGTTCAGGCGTGCGAACTCGTACTGCCGCGGCACGGGCTCGGGCGCCTCCACTTCCTCCAGCAGCCAGTCGTAGATGGCCCGGTTGTTCACGAACTCGATCGTGCACAGCGAGTGGGTGATGCCCTCGATGGAGTCGGAGAGGCAGTGCGCGAAGTCGTACATGGGGTAGATGCACCACTCCGATCCGGTGCGGTAGTGGTGTGCGCGGCGGATACGGAAGAGCACCGGATCCCGCATGATCATGTTGGGCGATGCCATGTCGATGCGGGCGCGCAGCACGTGCGCTCCGTCCTCGAACTCGCCGGCGCGCATACGGCGGAAGAGGTCGA
>JAAXGM010000193.1:2623-3914 GCA_012267435.1 Gemmatimonadota bacterium | reverse complement strand
CTCGGCGGCGACCCCGAAATCGAGGCAGATGGCCTTGGCGTGGCCGATGTGCAGCAGCCCGTTGGGTTCGGGTGGGAAGCGGGTGGCCACCCGGCCCCCGTGCTTGCCGCTCGCCAGGTCGGCGGCCACGATCTCGCGGATGAAGTCGCGTCCCGGCGTGCGCCCGTCCACGCGCCCCGGTGCGTCCTTGCCCGCGCCACGCGACTTCCGGGGCTCCGTCTTCGCCACGGGACGTTTCCGCGTGCCCTTGTCCCCGTTCATGTCCCCGCCCCTCCCGGACGATTCGCCAGCACTTCCAGCACGTAGTCGATGTCGGCCTCGGTGTGGTCGGCGTTGATCTGGGCGCGAATCTCCTCGTCTCCGCGCGGCACCACGGGGAAGGCCAGACCGGTGGCCAGGATACCATGGTCGCGCAGATGGCGCACGAGTTCATGCGTGCGCGCGGTGTCGCGGATCATCAGCGGAACCACCGGGTGCTCTCCCTTCAGCACTTCGATCCCGAGCCGCACCAGGCCATCCTCGAAGCGCCGGGTGAGCGCGCGCAGGCGCTCCAGCAACCGCCGTCCCTCCTCGCTGTCGAGAATCTCCAGCGCCTTCAGCGCGGCCCTCGCCTCTCCGGGCGTGATCGGGTTCGAGTAGATGTAGAACGGGGCGCTCTCGCGCAGATAGCGCACAAGCGCCGAGCTGGTCGCCACGTAGCCGCCGTTGACCCCGATGGCCTTCCCAAGGGTGGCCACCAGAACGTCCACGGGAGGGGCGCCGGTGTACTCCTCCGTGCCCCGCCCGGTGGCGCCGATGGCGCCCACCCCGTGGGAGTCGTCGAGCACCACCACCACGTTCTCGGGGAAGCTGCGGTCGTGGCGGCGGGCGATCTCCACGATCTCGTCCACGGGCGCGTGCACGCCGCGCATGCTGAAGATGCCGTCGGTCATCACGACGGCGCGGCGGGCCTTTCCGGCGGCCTGCGCGAGGGCCCGGTCCAGCGCGCGCATGTCGAGGTGCGGGTACACCACCTTCGACAGGGGACGCGCCAGCCGCACGGCGTTGATGATGGAGTTGTGGTTCAACTGGTCGGAGATGAGCGTGGTCGCCGGGTCGATGAGCGGGACCAGGCAACCCACCACGGCCGCGTAGGCGGAAGAGAACAGCATGGCCTCCTCCCGTCCGTGGAAGCGCGCCAGCCGGCGCTCCAGCTCCACGTGCGCGGCGTAGGTTCCGCTGATGAAGCGCACCGCGCCCGGACCCACCCCCGACGCCCGTGCTTCGGCCTCCTCCGCCGCGATCACGTCGG
>JAAXGM010000193.1:0-2456 GCA_012267435.1 Gemmatimonadota bacterium | reverse complement strand
GTCGGTCAGGCGGTCGAGCGGCATGGGGTTCCCGGGTTGGCGAGGGACGGTCAGGCGCGGGCTCGGGGCATCGAAGGACGCGGATTCCCGCTGCCGCAGGTGTGCGACCATTTCCGCCGTCATCGCGCCGACGTCGTACTCCGGCCTCCAGCCCCACTCCTCCCGTGCCACGGAGTCGTCGAGCCGACGGGGCAGGAGTCGGCGATGGACTGCCGCAGGCGGTCGATCCGGTAGTCCATGCGGAAGTGGGGCAGGTGGCGCCGGATCTCCGCGGCGAGCATCCGGGGGGTGAACTGCATGGCGGTGATGTTGCATGCGTTGCGGTGCGTCAGGCGCGAGGGGTCCGCCTGCATCAGTTCGGTTGCGGCGCGGATGGCGTCCGGCATGTACATCATGTCCAGCTGCGTGTCCGGCCGCAGCGGGCAGGTGTAGGCGCCGTACGCAACCGCGCCCCGGAGGGCTTCGACGGCATAGTCGGTCGTGCTCGCGAAGAAGACGGCCGAGCCCTCTGCGTGCGCGGCCTCGAGGACGTTGAGCAGCCCGCCCAGAGCCGCAACCAGTTCGGTGCCCATCTGGCCGCCGGCCCCGGTCACCAGAGTCCGTTTCATGCGGAGATGCCCTCGCGGGTCGTCCCGGTTCGAGTGGCCAGGTCCATGATCGGGCGCGCTCTGGTGAGTTTGCGTGTTCCGCGTTTTCATGTGGTGTGGTCGGTTGGTTGATTCACGCGACCACCCTCGGTCATCGCTCTCGAATGGGACGGCTGGGCCTCAGCTCGACCCGGCTGGGGAGGGCGCGCCCGGGATAGGCCAGCAGGTCCGTTACGGCCCGGGCGACGTCCCGCGCGTCCAGCTTCCAGTCGTGTTCGGCGGACTGACCGCGGAAGGCGGTGTTGACGCTGCCGGGCATGACGAGGCTCACTCGGATGTCCTGGTGGCGCAGATCGAGCATCATCGCCTCGGTCATGCCCAGGAGGCCGAACTTGCTGGCGTTGTACCCCGTTCCTCCGGCGAAGGCGTGCCGGCCCGCGAGCGAGCCGATGTTGATGATCCACCCGCCTCCACCCGCCACCAGGTGCGGGACGGCGGCCCGGGAGCAGAAGAACACGCCGCCTAGGTTGGTGTCGATCTGCAGGCGCCAGTCCTCGACGGAGAGTTCGCCGATGGGGGCGAAGCGGCCCCAGCCGGCGTTGTTCACCAAGACGTCCAGCCGCCCGAAGCGCTCCGCCGCGGAATCGATCAGCAGCCGGCACGCCTCTGGACTCCGCACGTCGCAGGCGATCCCGGCCGCGCGTCCGTCACCCAGCGCCGCCAGCTCGGCCGCCACCCGGCGGACATCGCCGTCCGTCCGGGCGCTGACAACGACATCGGCATCGCGGCGCGCGAGCGCCCTCGCGATCTCGAGCCCGATGCCCCGCGTGCCTCCCGTGACGACGCAGGCCCTGCCGGCGAGATTATCGGTTCCACTCATCTCGTTTGTTGCCGCTCTTCGCGGGCTCCGGTAGCTTCTCCGGGCTTATTCACGGCATGCCGCGCAGGCGCTATCGGATTCGATAGGTGGCCGCACGCGGCCCGGTTGAAAGGGGGGTCCGACGTCCGTGACCCAAGGCTTCTCCACAAGCGACGATCCCCGCCCGTGATGGACCGCCCGCGCGCCGGAACCGAGGCGACGCCACCCGGCGGCAGGGTGGCTCTGGTGACGGGCGGAGCCGTGCGCGTCGGGCGCGCCATCACTCTGGCTTTGGCTGACGCGGGCTTTGATCTCGTGGTGGGGTACCACGGCTCGGCGGTGCCGGCGCGGGAGGTGGTGACGGTGGTGGAGGGCAGGGGACGGCGCGCGCGCGCCGTCCGGGCCGACCTTGCCACGGGCGCCGGCGCGAGGGCGCTGGCCGAGGCCGCGACAACCGCCTGGGGGCGCCTCGATCTGCTCGTCAACAATGCCTCCACCTTCCTTGCCACGCCGTTCGAAGAGGTCGGTGAGGAGGAATGGGACCAAGTGATGGCGGTCAATCTGAAGGCGCCGTTCCTGCTCATCCAAGCCACGGCGGCGGCGCTCGCCGCCAGCCGCGGCAACGTGGTCAACATCGTCGACCTGTCGGCGCTGGGGCCGTGGGCGCGCTATCCCCACCACTCCGTCTCCAAGGCCGCGCTCGCCCACCTCACCCGGGTGGCCGCCCGGTCGCTGGCGCCCCGGGTGCGGGTCAACGCGGTCGCGCCCGGCTCGGTGCTCCCCGAGGAAGACGCCACCCCGGAGGCCGTCCGGGCGGCCGCGGCGCGCATCCCCCTTGGCGGCTGGGGATCGCCCGAGGACGTGGCGCGCGCGGTTCTGTTTCTCGACCGGTCGCCCTTCATGACCGGCGAGGTGATCGTGGTGGACGGGGGCGTGCACGGCGCCACCTGACGGCGCTCAACCGCCACTCGCGGTCCGTGGATGAATCCGCGCGAGCACCGAGAGCGGCG
>JAAXGM010000192.1 GCA_012267435.1 Gemmatimonadota bacterium | reverse complement strand
CCGGTCGTAGCGGAGTCCGGCCTCGATCGAGACCGGATCGAGCCGGATCTCCTCGATGACATACGCGGCCTGTGTCGTGCGCCGGGAATTCGGGGTGTACAGCGCGCCCCCGAATCCGAAGTGCTCCCACGAGACTCTCGCTCCCACGGCGCCCGATGCGAACGGCCCCCACCCGGCGTGCCGCGCCCGCGCCTCCCCGCTCGCGACCTGGCGCTCAAACAGCGTTCCCAGGATGTCCGGGGGTTCCCACTCGTGGTGCCGGTACCACGTGTAGCCGGCATCCAGTTCAATCGCTTCCAGGCCTCCCCCAGGCCGGATGACGCTGCGAAATCGGCCTGCGGCCCGCTCCTGCTCCGTGCGCACCGCGTTCGTGTGGCCGCCGAGGAAGCCTCCGGGGATCCCGTAGTCGTTCGCGTAGAAGCGAAACGCACCACCGGCATAGCCCCAGTCGTCCACCCACGATGTCCCCGCCGCCACGCCCCAGGTGTCGACCTGGGTTCCATCCAGTCTCCCGATTGGCGTCCGCAAATCCCCTGCCTGGTGCATCGATGCCTCGATGCGGAGAGGAATGTGCCCGGTGACTCCGACCGTCACCTGGCTGCTCCCGCCGATGCCGCGAGTGGCTCCCCGGCCGTGGAGCGAAGTGAAGCCGGTCGCCCGGGAAGGCGCAGCGCGGGGCACCTCGTCCCGAACCACGTTGATCACGCCGCCGAGGGCGTTGCTGCCGTAGAGGATCGCGCTCGGTCCGCGAATCACTTCGATCCGCCGAGCGGAGGAAGGGGGAGTCGCCGTGGCGTGGTCCGGGCCGCTACTGATGACGTCGCCCACTCGCTGGCCGTCCTCGAGCATGAGGATCCTGTCCCCGCCCAGGCCGCGGATGACGGGCTGGGAAGTGCCCGGCCCCATGCTGGTCACGGCTACCCCCGGGACCGATTCCACCGTCTGCGCGAGGGTTGCCGCCAGCTGCCGCTGCAGCTTCTCCCCCGCGAAGACGGCGGAAGGCCGGATCGTCTCGTTCGCGGCCGTGGGATTCAGGACCGCCGTGACGACAACGTCCGGCAAGGGGATGGCGGCCACCTCGAGATCGACGGTGGCCATCTCTCCCGGGCGGACATCGACGGCAACCGCCGCGTATCCGAGTCGATCGACCCGGAGCCGATACGGTTCGGCGTCCGGCACGGCGATGCGGAACGACCCGTCTCCGTGCGTGACCGCGCTTCCGCCCGTGCTGACGACCGTCGCCATCGCGCCCGCGAGAGGCATCCCGCCGTCTGCGGACCGGACGA
>JAAXGM010000191.1:208-4028 GCA_012267435.1 Gemmatimonadota bacterium | reverse complement strand
ATTTCTATTGGGGCGCGACAGTCGATTACATTATTGGCGATGGCGGCGGGGCATCAACATGTCCCCCCAGCTGAAACGCGCGCGTCGCTACCCGAACTCGATCCCCTGCGCCAGCGGCAGCTCCGTGTTCCAGTTCACCGTATTCGTCTGCCGCCGCATGTACGCCTTCCACGAATCGGACCCCGACTCGCGTCCCCCGCCCGTCTCCTTCTCACCCCCAAACGCGCCTCCGATCTCGGCCCCGGAAGTCCCGATGTTGACGTTGGCGATCCCGCAGTCGCTGCCACGGTGGGACAGGAAGTGCTCGGCCTCGCGCACGTGGTCGGTGAAGATCGAGGACGAGAGGCCCTGGGGGACGCCGTTGTGGAGTGCAATGGCCTCGTCGAGTTCGGCGACCGAGTCGGCCGGCGCGGCTTCGGGCGATCCGTAGTCGATGATGTACAGGATGGGCGCGAAGGTCTCGTGCTGCACGATCTCGAAGTGGTTCCCGGCCGCGGCGATGCAGGGGGTGACGTAGAGGCCGCCCGGATGGCGGTCCCCGGTCAGACACTCGCCGCCGTAGAGGATCTCGCCGCCCTCTTCCACGACCCTGCGCCGCGCGTCGAGCAGGTCGTCCACAGCCTGGCGGTTCACGACGGGGCCCATGAGCGTGGCGTCGTCCAGCGGATCGCCGATGCGCACGTCCCGGTAGGCGCGCACCAGCCGGGAGACGAGTTGTTCGCGCACCGACCTGTGCACGATGACGCGCCGCGTGCTGGTGCAGCGCTGGCCCGCGGTGCCGACGGCGCCGAAGAGGATCGAGGGAATGGCCAGGTCCAGGTTGGCGTGCGCCGTGACGACGATCGCGTTGTTGCCGCCCAGCTCCAGAATGGTGCGCCCGAGCCGCGTCCCCACCACCGCCGCGACGCGCTTGCCCACCCCGCACGAGCCGGTCGCCGATACCAGGGGGATGCGCCGGTCGTGCAGGAGCCGGTCGCCCACCGTCGAGCCCCGGCCAACCACCAGGCTGAACACCGCAGGGTCGACCCCGTTTTCGCGGCAGACCTGCGATGCGATCCTCGTGACGGCGATCGCGGTGAGCGGCGTTCCCGAGGCGGGCTTCCACAGGGTGGCGTCGCCGCAGACGGCCGCGATGGCCGCGTTCCACGACCACACCGCCACGGGGAAGTTGAAGGCGCTGATGACCCCGACCACACCCAGCGGGTGCCACTGCTCGCGCATGTGGTGGTCCGGACGCTCGCTGGCCATGGTCAGGCCGTAGAGCTGGCGCGACAGCCCCACCGCGAAGTCGCAGATGTCGATCATCTCCTGGACTTCCCCCCGCCCTCGGCGCGGATCTTGCCCATTTCCAGGGTGACGAGCGCGCCGAGCGCATCCTTGTTCTCGCGCAGACGCTCGCCGAGCTGGCGCACGATCTCGCCACGCCGGGGCGCTGGCACCTTGCGCCACTCGAGGAAGGCGCGGTGGGCGCGGTCGACGATCTCGTCGTACTCCGTCCCGGTGACCTGGTTCACGGTCGCGATGCGGGTGCCGTCGATCGGGGTGAAGACGTCGAGGGTGGGGCCTGATCCGACCCATTCGCCCGCGAAGCCTCCCGGGTTGACGTCCTCGATGCCGAGCGCGCGGAGAATGCGGTCTGCGCCGAGGTCCGCGCCGCGCGCGCGTACCCCGTCAACCGTTGCCAGCGTCATGAGATTCGATCCTGTCTTTCGGTCTATTTCAGCTTGAGGACCGTGTCCAGATACCACGCGGTGAGCACGTCGCCCCATCCGTAGGCTATGCCCGCGCCCAGCGCGAGGAAGATGCCGAAGGGCACCAGCCTGCCGGTCCTCAGCGAGATGGGTCCAAAGATAATCGAACCGATGAGCGCGCCGGCAAAGAGGGTGATGACGACTCCGGCGGGACCGAGAAAGGCACCTGCCATGGCCATCATTTTCACGTCGCCTCCGCCCATCGCGTCCTTGCCGAAGAAGAACCTGCCGATCCAGGCCACCAGCCAGAGGAATGCGAAGCCGATCGCGGCGCCGAGCGCGGCGTCCGCCAGCGTCGGGCCATCCGGCAGCGGTGCGAGGAGCAGTCCCAGGGCGGCCCCGCCGAGCGTGAACTGGTCCGGGATGATGTAGGTGCGCGCATCGGTCAGCGCGATGCCAAGGAGGATCGTGAGGAGGAGGCTGCCCCGTACGGCTTCGGCTCCTGCGCCCCATTGGGCGGCCATCCCGGCCCAGATCAGGGCGGTCGCCGCCTCGACCAGCGGGTACTGGAGGGTGAGGCGGACATCGCAGGCGGCGCAGCGGCCGCGCAGCCACAGGAAGCTGATGACGGGGATGTTCCGGAACCCCCGGACCGGCGCTCCACAGCTGTCGCACCGCGACCGCGGCGACAACACGGACGCGCCGCCCGGCCACCTGGCCACGCAAACGTTCAGGAACGACCCGGCGCAGGCTCCCAGCACGGCCGCCGCCACGACAACGACCCAGCCGCTCAATCGGCGCCCCCTTCCCGCCGCGTCAACTCGTACATCAGGATCGATCCCGCCATCGCCACGTTCAGCGAGTCCACACCGTCCGCCAGGGGCACCGCCACGGCGCGCCCGAGGTCTCCGAACGCCGGCCCGATCCCGCTCCCCTCGTTCCCCACCACGAGCACCCAGTCCCTTGCGCGCGCCTCCTCCGCCGCCTCCACCGCACCGCCCCCCGCGTCCGCGCACAGCAGATTGAGCCGCGCGGCGTCCTCCCCCTCCGGCTCCGCGACCAGCGGCAGATGGAACACCGCCCCCGCCGACGCGCGCACCACCTTCGGGTTCCACGGATCGACCGTCCCCGCGCCGATCACGACCCCGTCCAGCCCGAACGCCCACGCCGACCGGATGAGCGTCCCCAGGTTGCCCGGCATCTGCACGCCGAGCGCCATCAGATAGCGGCCCCGGTCGAGCGGCCGCGACTCAAGCGGCGCCGGCCTCACGCACGCCAGCACCGCGCGGGGCGCATCGGTGCTGCACAGGTCCCGGACTTCGCGGTCGGGCGCGTACAGGACCTCCACACCGCGCTCCCCGCATGCCGCGACAATCGCCCCCCCACTCTCCTCGATCCCATACTCCTCCCCCACCAAAACCCACCGCACCTCGACCGATGACCTGAGCGCCTCCAGGATCACGCCGGGACCCTCCACAAGGGCGAGCCCCTCCCGCTCCCGCATGCGCCGCGACCTCAGCCGCCGGGCCAGTCGCCGCTTAGATTTGCTGATCCGGTCCACCAGTCCTCCTCGTCACCGCGGACGCCTTCATGGACAGCCCGAAGCCCCTTCCCGTTGCACTCACCATCGCCGGAAGCGACAGCGGCGGAGGCGCGGGCATCCAGGCCGACCTGAAGACCTTCCACCGGTGGGGTGTCTACGGAACCTCCGCGCTGACCGCCGTGACGGCCCAGAACACCTTGGGCGTGCAGGAGATTCATCCGGTTCCGCCACCTATCATAGCGGCGCAGATCAGGAGCGTGTCAGAGGACCTGGCGCCCCGTGCCGTGAAGTCGGGGATGCTGGCCACCGCCGAGATCGTGACCACTGTCGCCGCGGCGATCCGGCGGCATCGGCTGGGCCCCTATGTGCTTGACCCGGTGATGGTTGCGACCAGCGGTGACACGCTGCTCGAACGGGACGCGGTGGCGGCGGTGCGCGACGAACTCCTCCCGCTGGCCGCAATCGTGACCCCGAACTGGCCCGAGGCGGCTCTCCTGGCGGGGGTGCCGGTGGCGGAGGCGAACCCGCGGGGCATGGCCAGGGCGGCACGCGTCCTCGTGGAGGCGGGGGCGGGGGCGGCGCTCGT
>JAAXGM010000191.1:0-136 GCA_012267435.1 Gemmatimonadota bacterium | reverse complement strand
GTGGATCTGTACTGGGACGGTGAGGTGGAGCGTGTGTATCGCGGACCGAGGACGCGGACGCGCCACACACACGGGACGGGGTGCACGCTGAGCGCGGCGATCGCGGCCGGGCTGGCGCGGGGGGAGGGGATGGAGG
>JAAXGM010000029.1:22024-23122 GCA_012267435.1 Gemmatimonadota bacterium | reverse complement strand
CGACCACAAAACGCGCGACCGGCAGCCCGCTTCGGGAGCAGGGCAATGTGTTGGGGGCCGCCGGCCGCATTGGAACCCCCGGCCGCCCTACCGATCGGCCAACCACGCCTCGGTCGCCGAATGCAGCGGTATGGGCGCCAGATCGAGCGAGGCGAAGTCCACCTGCTCGACCATGCGGCTGACCCGGATGAGGATCTCCCTCTCGTTCTCCAGAATCCCGAGCACATGGTTCACCACCGGTGCCTCCAAGTGGTCCATGGAGATGATCCAGTTCATCATCGCAATGGTCTGGAGCGGCTCGTCCGCCCCCGGATAGATCCCGCCGGGAAGCTCTCCGCGCGCGTAGTACGGATAGGTGGAGGCCATCGTCTCGATGGCCTCGTCGGAGAGGGCGAGCAGGCGTGCCCCGCCGGTGGTGGTGGCCTCGAGCACCGCGGCGGCCGGGTATCCCACGGAGATGATGGACCCGTCGATGGCGCCGTCCCGCAGCGCGTTCGCCGACTCGGTGAAGGTGAGGTACTGGACGTTGATGTCGTCGTAGGTGATGCCGTGGGCGAGCAGCAGCTGACGCGACGACTGTTCGGTGCCGCTGCCGGCGGACCCCACGCTCACCCGTCCTCCGCGCAGCTGCGACACGTCGGTGACCGTGGATCCCTCCGGCACCATCACGTGGGTGATGTTGGGGTAGAGCGGCGCGACCACGCGCAGCCCGGGGATCGGCTCGTCGTAATCCCCGATGCCGCGGTAGGCCTCGTACATGGTGACCGAAAGGGCGATGGCGAGGTCCATCTGGCGGGCGTTCAGGCGGGCGATGTTCTCGACCGAGCCGCCGGTCACTTCCGCCGTGTACTGGCTGGTGCTGTCGAGCACCGAGAGGCGGCTTGCGATGGTGCCGCCCAGAGGATAGTAGATGCCGCCGGTGCCCGCGGTGCCGACGCTCCGAAACTGTCTGCCGCCGCCGGATCCTTCACATCCAGCGGCAGCCAGGGCCGCGATCAGGGCGCACGCGATGAGGGTTCTTCTGGTCACTGGGTCTCCCGGGAGGCTGGCTGGCTCGAGGCGATACGACAAACTCGCGACAAAGTATCAGCCTGCCGC
>JAAXGM010000029.1:0-21909 GCA_012267435.1 Gemmatimonadota bacterium | reverse complement strand
GGCCTTCGGATGTAGCCGATCGCGGCTCCCGCCAGGGCGCTGATGCCGAGGGCGCCCGTCCCCGACGTCAGCAGGATATCCACGACGGATCCTTCCAGCAGGAGCGGCGGCGCGTAGACGAACAGGAAGGGCACCAGAAAGCCGGCCATGGCGAGGAGCATGGCGGTGAGGGCGGTGCGCATGGGAGGAGAGGACGCGACTCCGGCCGCCGCGTACGCCGCCAGCGACACCGGTGGGGTCACGTTGGAGATGCAGCCGAAGTAGAAGATGAACAGGTGCGCGGCGAGCAGTGGCACACCCAGCTCGACCAGCGCCGGGGCCCCGAGCGCGGCCAGCACCACGTACGCGGCGGTCGTCGGCAGCCCCATGCCCAGGATGATCGAACCCGCGGCGGTGAGCAGCAGGGCGGGGAAGAGCTGGCCCTGCGAGATGACGACGATGAACTCCGACATGCGCAGCCCGATCCCCGTGAGCGACGCGACCCCCACCACGATGCCCGCCGCCGCGCACGCCGCCGCCACCTGAACGGCGCCGGAAGCACCGGCGAGGGTCGCCTTCAGGTAGTCGCTGCGCTTCATGCGGGTCGAGGGCACCGCCAGCGAGAGCAGGAGCGCCGTGCTTACGCCCCAGAACGCGGCGCGCATCGGTGAACGGCCCTGCGCCAGCAGCGCGACGATGATCAGCAGCGGGACAAGGAGGTGCAGCTTGCCGATGACCGAAGGTCGGTCCTTGTCCACCATCGGATCGAGCCCCTGCTGCTCCGCCCGGAAGTGGATGGCGGCGAACAGGGCCATGTAGTACAGAATGGCCGGGATGGCCGCCGCCAGCGCGACCGTGCGGTACGGGATGTTGGTCCAGGTCGCCAGGATGAACGCGCCCGCCCCCATGACCGGTGGCATGAGCTGGCCGCCCGTGCTCGCCGCGGCCTCGATGGCGCCCGCGAAGAAGGGTCGGAACCCCGCCCGGCGCATCAGCGGAATGGTGAACGTGCCGGTGGTCACCACGTTGGCCACCGCGCTGCCCGACAGCGAGCCCATGAACGCGCTGGCGACCGCAGCGGTCTTGGCCGGGCCGCCCCTCGTCCGTCCCGCGACCCGGTCGGCGAGCGCGATCAGGAGCGCCCCGCCCCCCGCCATGTCCAGCACCGCTCCGAAGAAGACGAACAGGTAGACGAAGTCCGCCGACACCCCCAGCGGAATGCCCCAGATGCCCTCGGTGGAGAGGTAGAGCTGCTCCAGCAGCCGTTGGGGGCCGTAGCCGCGGTGCGCCAGAATGCCGGGAAGCCAGGGTCCGGCGAGCGCGTAAGTGATGGACAGGATCGCCACCGCCACGATGCCCCACCCCGTGGCTCTGCGCGCCAGCTCGAGCACCGCAACCAGCGTGATTCCGGCCGCGATGAGGTCGAGGGTGGTGGGATTGGCCGACCGGCTGACCAGCGCCTGGTTCTCCGAGACCAGGTAGGCGCAGCTTAGGACGGTCCCCGCCAGCAGCAGCAGGGAAACCATGTGCCGCAGCGCGAAGCCGCCCCCGGGATCGTCCACCGTGCCGGGCTTCCGGTACAACCCGCGCGTGCCCCGGACCCCCAGGCCCAGGAACCCGAGGGACGCCATGAGCGCGAGATGGACCGGACGCTGGATGAGCGCGGTGAAGGGCGCCACTCCCGCCACATAGAGGTGGTACGCGGCCGCAATGACGGCGATGGCGAGAACGATGCGTCGGATCATCGCGACGGGTTTTCGGGTGAACGCGGTGAAGCCGATATAAGATGGGCTCCCAAGCCAGCCACGCCAGTAGCGGGGGCGGGGCGGGCCGCGCGGTCCGTCATGACACCATCGACGCGATACCCGCCGCCCCCAGCGCGAACAGGCAGTAGAGCGCCATCACGAGCGAGAACGCGCCACCCCAGCTGCGTGTGGGCTGGATACGGGTGATCCCGATCGCCATCAGCATCGCACACCAGATGCCGAAGAGTCCGATGGCGCTGAGGAAGCTCAGGAGGAAACCCTCCTCCAGGAATGGAGCAAAAGTCCCCAGACTGAGCACGAGCTCCATGTCGCCCGCGTTCCTCTTCAGTGGCACCTGGATCAGGGCGCCGATCGACGAGATCACCAGCGCGTGCACGACAACGGAAAGATACTGGCGAAAGCGTCCGTTGTCGCCGAGCAGCGTGGAGAAGACGAAGAACAGGACCAGGCCGATGATGAAACTGCCCACGGCGCCCATCACGCCAGCCATCGCAATGCCGGCGTAACGGCCGACGGTGGCCGCAACGGCGATCTCGTCCTCCCCCATTCCGGAATCCGCGACGCTCCGGCGGATCTGCTCCTCGAAGAGCTCCGCGGGGAGGAGAAGCATCATGATGACGTTCAGTATCACCAGAAGGAGCATGGTGGCTCCCCACACGGGCTTGTCGCGCAGTTGCTCGAACAGCCTGCCCGGGGAGACGAATACCGCGACGATTCTTGCGGGCAGCGAGGGCAGGGACGGGGACGGTGAATCGGACATCGCATCCTCCTGCGGTGTGATGGGTGGGCGTGTGAGGGTCTACCGGTCCGCAACATTATAGCCTGTAGCCGCGGGGCTGGTTATCCTAGCAGCCTGCGGACGAACTCCCCGCGGCATTCGAGCGGCGACGCATCCGCGCTGGACCGCTTCGCTCTGCGTTGCTTTTCGGACCAAGAGCGCTGCTATTGGCCCTTCAAAGCGCCTTGCCAGCCCGGCGCCTCACCGCTCTCGGTGCTCGCGCGGATTCATCCACGGACTGCCGGGTGCCCAACAAGCAAAACGCATGAGGGAGAAGCATGAGCTTCAGAACCAATCCGGACCGCATCCTGGACAACATTGATCGCCAGCGGAACCGCGATCTGAACCTGGAACACTACGCGCGCGCGGCCACCGGACGCGAACTCGACAGTGAAGCCCCCGAAGCCGACGCCACCCCGACCGAGCGGCTGCGGCGCATCTTCAATCTGACCAATCGCGGCTACATGTCCGCGGCTCAGAGCGCGGACATCAAGCGGTTGGCGTCGCGGTTCCGCGCGATCGGCGACATCAGCCACTGCCATGCGCGGGGGGATGTTTCGGTCTCCATCCAGTACCTGGACTCGGAGCGCTACGACGACATCGGCATCGTGCCCTTCGAGATCGTGCCCGCCGATCTCGTGGAAGCCCGCAAGCAGACCCGGACGACCAGACCGGACGCGAACGCGCTCGTCCTGCTGCGAACCCACCTGCGCAACGGGGTGATGGCGGCCTACGGCAAGCTGGAGCCGCGGATTCGGGAAGCCGTCCGCACGCGTGCGGATCTGGGTCACTTGGCGGTGCAGATCACCATCGACGTGAGACCGGCCGAGTAGCCTTCGCCGGGCCGGCGGCGATCCGCACCCTCATCGACCGCGGCGGGAGCGCGCGACCGGAGTCCAGGCCGACCGACCCGCCGCGGGGGCTCGTTCTTCCATTCCAGCGCCCACCCCGGGCGGCGAGCTTTCGTGCGTGAATCCGCAAAGCACGCCTAGGAATCCCCGCAGCACGCCCAAGCTCCTTGGTCGGATCCTGCTCGACACCGGCGCGATTGCCCGGGGAGCGCTTACGCGCGCGCTGCGGGAGCAGCGGCAGACCGGCGAGCGCCTCGGAACGACGCTGGTTCGCATGAGGGCCTGTGGCGAAGAGGACGTGGCCAAGGCGCTCGCCCGGCAGCTGAATCTCCCCTACGTTCCGCCTCCGCTGGGAGTCGGCGGGGATACACTGCCGCGCGTGGGGGAGAGCCTGGCGCGGTCGAAGACCGTGCTCCCGCTGCTTGTGGAGGAGCGGATGCTGCGGCTGGCCATGGCGGATCCGCTGGATCTCGCCACGGCGGACGACGTGCAGTTCCGCACCGGGCTGCGGGTTGAGCCGGTCGTGGCCTCCCGTTCCGCGATCTCGGAGGCGCTGGACCGGGCGCTGGGCGGCGGCCTGCGGGTCTTTGTCGCGGCGCTGCCGGGGGAGGAAGCCGCCAGCCGTGGCTACGCCCGGGGAGAGGCCCAGGCGCCGGCCGTGCAACTGGTCGACCGCGTCCTGGGCGAAGCGGTTGCCGTGGGGGCCAGCGACGTGCACCTGGAGAGGCACGGCGAGCAGCTGCGGGTGCGCCTGCGCGTGGACGGGGTTCTGCGGCACGCGGTGAAACTGCCCAAATGGTCTCGGGAGGCGGTGCTCTCGCGGGTCAAGATCCTGGGCGGCATGGACATTTCGGTGAAGCAGCGTCCCCAGGACGGGGGCTTCACCTACGACCGCGAGGGCCGGCACTTCCGCGTCCGCGTTTCCACGATTCCGGTCGACCACGGGGAAAAGGCGGTGTTGCGCATCCTGGACCCGGGGCGGGCGCCCACCGACTTGGAAGAAGTGGGGCTCGGGGAGGAGGATCTCGCCGCGGTGCGCGGCATGCTCGCCCGGCGGCAAGGGGTGATTCTGGCGGCCGGTCCCACCGGCAGCGGGAAGAGCACGACGCTGTTCGGCGCGCTGGGCGAACTGGATCGGAAGCGGCAGAACGTCGTCACCCTGGAGGACCCGATCGAGTACCGGCTGCACGGCGTCAACCAGGTGCAGGTTCGGCCGAAGGCGGGGCTCACCTTTCCGGTGGCGTTGCGGGCGGTGCTGCGCCAGGATCCGGATGTGGTCATGGTGGGCGAGATCCGCGACCGCGAGACCGCCGAGATCGCGATGGCCGCCGCGGTCACCGGGCACCTGGTGCTGTCGAGCATCCACACCATCGACGCGCCCGGCGCCATCGCCCGGCTGCTCAACATGGGAGTGCCCGCCTATCTGGTGGCGGGAGGCCTGAGCGGCGTGATCGCGCAGCGTCTGGTGCGCCGCGCCTGCCCGGCATGCCGGGGCGTGGGCCGCGCCTGCGACCGGTGCGAGGACGGCTTCCGCGGCCGCGTCGGCATCTTCCAGGTGCTGGTCATGACCGACCGTCTACGGGACGAGGTGGGCGCCGGCGCCTCCACCTCCGCGCTGAGGGAGCTCGCGGTCGCGGCCGGGATGGGCTCCATGGCCGGGGATGCCCGCAGGAAGCTGGCGGAGGGACTCACCACGCCCCACGAGGTGGGCAGGGTCATCGGGGGCGCCTCCTCCACCCGGCTTGCCTGTGCGGGGTGTGGCGGGGAGTTGCCGCCGACCTGCCTGGGATGCCCTTGGTGCGGCGCGCCGCGGGTGCCGACGTGCGCCTGCGGGCGGGAACTCAAGGGCGCGTGGCGCTTCTGTCCGGACTGTCTGCGCCCGGCCACGCCGGCCGCCGGGGCCAGCGCTCCAGCCGCACCGTGACCCGGTCGATGCGCCGCTGGTCGGGGGTCACGCCGATCCCGGGTCCGGCGGGGGGCGTCATCATCCCGTCGAACACCTCGAACTCGGGGTCGACGATGTCGCGCTCCCAATAGCGTCGGCTGGCCGAAATGTCGCCCGGTATCGTGAAGCCGGGCAGCGTGGCGAGCGCGATGTTGAACGCCCTCCCGACCCCCGACTCGAGCATTCCTCCGCACCAGACCGGGACGCCGCGCGCGCGGCACAGGTCGTGAATGCGGCGCGACGAGCCGAAACCGCCCACCCGGCCCGGCTTGATGTTGATGATGCGGCAGCTCCCCAGCGCCAGCGCCAGCTCGGCGTCGGCGGCCGAGCGGATGGACTCGTCGAGGCAAACCGGGGTCTCGAGCGCCTCTTGGAGGCGCGCGTGCCGGTGCAGGTCGTCGTGGGCGAGGGGCTGCTCGATCATCAGCAGGTCGAGATCGTCCATTTCGGCAAGGCGCTCCCGGTCGGCCAGCGTGTAGGCGGAGTTGGCATCCACCATGAGCGGCGCGTCGGGGAACGCCTCGCGCACCGCGCGCACCATCTCCACGTCCCTCCCCGGCTTGATCTTGAGCTTGATCTTCCGATAGCCCGCCGCGAGGAACCCGCCGACCTTCTCGACCAGGAGGTCGTCGCTTTCCTGCAGCCCGACGCTCACCCCCACCGGCACGGGTTCACCGGACCCCCCGAGGATCTCCGCCAGGGAGCGGCCTCTCTTCCGCCCCTCCAGATCCCATGACGCCATCTCGAGGCACGCCTTGGCCATGGGATGGCCGCGAACGTGCGCGAGCAGCCGCTCCACGTCCGCGGGCTCCTCAACCTCCGCGCCCAGGAGCGTGGGAACGAGAAACTCCGCGAGGATGTGCCACGCGGTGTCCGTGGTCTCGTACGAGTAGCCGGGATCCTCCCCCGCCACGCACTCGGCCCACCCGGTCTCCCCATCGGCGTGCAACCTGACCAGAAGGATGCGTCGTTCCTCGGAGTATCCGCTCGAGATCTCGAACCGCTCTCGCAGCGGAAGCCGGATCTCCCGGACTTCGATCGCGTCGATTCTCACCGGGCGGAGGCCGGCGTCACCCGTGCGCCCAGCGGCCCGAACACCTCGTCCACCTGCTCCCACCCCACGCGCATGAGGAAGGTGCTGTTCCGGCCGTATGACTTCGATCCCAGAATCAGGAAGCCGGGCTCGGGGTTGGCGAGCGTGCCGGCTCCGAAGCTCGTCCGGTCCATGCAGTCGTCGCTCGCTGAGCCGGCGAGCAGCGCCGCGGACAGCTTCATCGGCGCCGCCGTCGCGTAGCATTCGTGCACCTGGAGCTGCCGGTAGAGGCCGTGGTCGCCGACATAGCCGCACATGGAGACGATCCGGTCGACCCGGCGCCCGACAGTGAAGCCGTCCCGCCGCCTCAGGACCACGCCCAGACCATCTCCGTTGCGCTCCATTCCGTTTACGGTGAAACCCGGGAGGACTTCGAGGCCGGACACATCGCTCGTGGCCAGCCGCCGGGCGGCAAGGGTGAGACGGCGGCGAACTGGCAGGCGGTCCCCGGCGATCGGCTGAAGGCGCAGCTCGGGATGCCTCAGCGCCCAGGTCACCCGGGTTGCCGGATTTACCCGAGCGAGGCCGGCGAGCGACCGCGCGACCGTCTGTGCGGAATGACCTCCTCCCACGAGCAGGATGCGCTTCCCGGCCCATTCGCCCGGATTGGCTTCGATGTCCGGAATGTGCCGGACGATCCGGTCTTCCGCGGCCGCCTCTCCCGGAGCCGGAATGCCGCCTTCGCCAAGCGCGTTGGGGACGTCCCAGGTGCCCGTGCAATCGACCACCATCTCCGCGCGGTCGATCCGCTCCCCGTCGGAAGTGAGCACCAGCAGGCGGAACGGCAGGTTGGCGCGCTCGGCGCTGGCGATCTCCTCGTGCTTCAGAAGTCCTTCGCGGGCCACCGACAGCACCCGGGTGCCGAGGCGCAGGCGGTCGTCGATGACGGGCAGGGCCGTGATCGGCTCAAGCACCCTGCTGACCAGTTCCCGTCCGGTCGGAGGCTCGTCCCCGGAGGGTATCTCGTGTCCCGCGCGCCGCAGCCACCGCCGCATTCGCGGCGACACGTTCAGACCCCAGCCCGTGAAAAGGCCGACGTGTCCCCAGGAGAGCACGTTGTTGCCGACATGCGCGCCGGCTTCGTACAGGGTGAACGACACCCCGGCTTCGGCGGCGGCCAGCGCTGCCTCGATCCCCACGGGACCGGCGCCCACGATGGCCACGTGGAGCGAGTCGGGTTTCTTCTCGGTCATGGAAAGGATCCTGGTCGAATGCGAGCCGGGGCGGCTCCTCCGGTTCGGGCGCCGCCGATCCCCTCTCGGCGGAGCCCCGGTTCAGGAGGGCGTCTCCTCGATTCTCCTCAGGAGATAGCGAGAAACGCGCGCTCCCCGAATGAGCTCGCAAACTTCGTACCCGTTCGAAAGATAGCTCCGCAGGACCGAACGCGTGGCCTCCCGCCAGCGCGCCGCAAGTTCCGGAGACTCCGACTTCAGGGCCTGGATGTTGGAGGGAATGGCCGCCAGGACCCTGTTTGCGCGTGGCGTTTCCCGTGCTTCCGGTTCGGGCCAGGCCGAAGATGACCCGGACGCGCACTCGATCACGCGCGGCGCCTCCGCGAGTTCGCCGATCGCCGGAGGCGACTCGTCTCCCGCCAGACGGCGCTCGACCCGGGGCGCGTCCAGTTGCCAGCGGGCGACGAAACGGTCGGTGGTCATTCCGCGGTGGAGGGGGGAGTCGGTTTGACCGTACATGTTCTCGACGTACTCGCGCACGACGATTCCCAGCTTGGCCAGATTGATGTACGCGTTCCGCGACTCCAGGGGATCGAAGCTCCAGTACATGTGCCTGATGCCCAGCGCCATCACCGCGTCCCGCTGGTAACTCTTGAGATGGATTGCGAGTCCGCTTCCCCGCTGGTCGGGCCTGACCGCCAGCATGTCCGACCAGTGCACGGGGACGCCGTTCTCGAGCCCCGTCATCCCGATGACGAATCCCGCCAGGGCGCCGTCCTCGTCGTACGCGCCCGCGGCCACGCCGCCCAGGCGCTGGCTGACCATCATGAGCGCCATGGGGACCAGTTCGGAAAACCCGGTTCCCCAGGTGGCTTCCTGCAGCGCGATGCAGGCCTCGTAGTCCCGGTGGGTCCGAAATGGACGGATCGTCCACCGGGACATCGAATCAGCCGCCATCCCGCAGGCCGGGCAACCCGAACGCGGGTGTGTCGTAGAATCCGGCCGCCCCGTAGCTCTCGTCGAGGAGCGCTACCGGGTGGCAGGCCTCGACCCGCGCCCCCTTCATGCGCAATCCCCCGCCGATCTGCATCATGCACCCCGGGTTTGAGGTCGCGACGACGCGCGCTCCGGTTCCCAGCACGGCCTCCACCTTGTCCTCACCGATTCTGCCCCCGAGGCGCGGATGGGTGATGCCGTAGATGCCCGCGCCCCCGCAGCATTCGTCCGCCCGGGGCAGGGGAATGAGCTCCAGCTCGGGAATCGCCCGCAGAACCTGGAGAGGGGGCTCCGAAACCTGTTGGGCGTGGAGGAGATGGCAAGGCGCATCCCAAGTTACCGACATCGGCAGTGGCGCCCCCCGGCGGGGTCCGGCCTCGGCCAGGATTTCAGAGATGTCGCGCGACTTCTCAGCCACCCGTTCCGCCCGTCGCGCGTAGCGCTCGTCGCCGGCGAGCAATTCTCCGTAGTCCTTGAGTTGCGCGCCGCATCCGGCGGCGTTGACCGCGATGATCTCGGCCCCGGCCCCGAGCATGGCGTCGATGTTGATGCGCGCCAAGCGGCGGGCTCCCTCGAGGTCTCCGCCGTGGGCGTGGAGCGCGCCGCAGCACCGTTGCCCGGACGCGTCCACGACGTTCAGGCCGTTGGCGCGGAGGACCCGGCGGGTGGCGTCGTTGACGTGTCCCAGCAGCCCGGCCTGGACGCACCCGTTCAGCACCGCGACGCGCTTGCCGGTGAGCGGATGGGGCCTTGGCCGACTCCGTGCGGGATCCGGGCCCTCCGCCTCCGGGGAGGAGGCGGGCGACGCAGCCTTGCGGGCGGCGCGTCCCCGGCGGGTCGAAGCCAGCATCCCGAGGCCCAGGCGGACCCGGGGGAAGCCCGCGGGCAGGAAGCGCGCGCCCAGCGCGGGGATGCCGGTGGCGCGCAGGAGGCGCCCCAGCGCCATCAACGCAAAAAGCAGCTTGCGGCGGCGGAAGAGCCACAGGACGGCCCGCGCCGCGCCGCCCGCGGGCCTGGCCTCCGCCGCGGCCTCGCGGGCGTGTTCGAGGAGCGAGCCGTACTCCACCCCCGCCGGGCAGACGGGTTCGCAGGCGCGACATCCCAGGCAGCGATCGATGTGGGTCTGGAACGCGTCCGCCGCCGGATCGAGCCGTCCCTCGACCACGGCGCGCATCAAGTAGAGGCGGCCGCGCGGCGAGTCGGCTTCGTCGCCCAGGCGGACGTAGGTGGGGCAGGCGGGCAGGCAGAAGCCGCAATGCACGCAGCTCATCAGCCGCTCCTCGTGCTCCGCCAGCGAGCGGGCCAGGGTCGTGGCCGCGCTCCCCATCCCGGTCTCAGCGGCGGCCAAGCACCGCCGGGAGCGTCACCCGCTCCCCCTCCCGCGGCGCCACGATCTCGACCCGGTCTCCCGGAGCGTGGGCGGCGTCGGATGGAAACCCGAAGTCCATTCAACCTCCATTTCTCTGTACTTGCACGGGCGTGCGTCGGGTGGAAATTAGCAGAATGTCAACGACTTGGCCCGGAGGCGTCCATGAACCGCTACTCGAGAGGAGAGTTTCTCGGCATCGGCGCCGCCCTCGCCACCGGCTTCGGCATCGGCGACTTCGAGCTGCGCGGATCGGACGCCAGGCTCGCGCGCGCCCGCGCCGGGGCCCGCATCCAGGAGGCAGGCGACGTCACCCCGGACCTGATCCTGGTCGGGGGACGCGTCTACACCGTGGACGACGACCTGCCGCGGGCCGAAGCCTTCGCGGTCAAGAACTCGCGCTTCATCGCGGTCGGGTCAAGCGATGACATCCGCAACCTGGCCGGGCCCGGAACCGAGGTCATCGATGCGGAGGGCATGACGGGCCGGATCTGGGGACCCAACCAGCGCGTGACGGTGAGCGAGGCCCTGCGCATCGCCACCATCAACGGCGCGCGCGCCTCCCACGAGGAACACCTCAAGGGATCCATCACCCCGGGGAAGCTGGCCTACTTCGTGATCCTCGCCGAGGATCCGCAAGAGACCGACCCCGAGGCGTTTCAGGAGATCGGCATCATCCGCACCGTGGTCGGCGGACGCACGATGCACTTGGCCTGATGTCCGGCGACGCGGCGGGGCTGCTGGCGCGCCAAGCCGGCGCCGGGGAGGCCGGTCTCGGGCTTTCGCTGCGGATAACCGCCGCCGTGCGCGAGCGCGTAGTGGGCCAGGACGCCGCGGTTGAGGCCCTCCTCATCGCTTTGCTCACGGGAGGCCACGTGCTGCTCGAGGGCCTTCCGGGGCTCGCCAAGACGCTCATGGTGCGCGCGCTGGCCAACGCCATCGACACCGGCTTCAGCCGAATCCAGTTTACCCCCGACCTGCTTCCGAGCGACATCGCCGGAACCCCGATCCTGGACCCGCGCACGGGCGAATTCCGCGTGCGCAAGGGGCCGGTCTTCTCCAACATCGTGCTCGCCGACGAGATCAACCGGGCGCCCCCCAAAGTGCAGGCGGCGCTGCTCGAGGCGATGGAGGAGCGCCAGGTGTCCATCGCGGGCGACACCTTTCGGCTGGCCGATCCCTTCATGGTCCTGGCGACGCAGAACCCGGTGGAGCTGCACGGCACCTATCCGCTCGCCGAGGCGCAGCTGGACCGCTTCGCCATGAAGCTCGACATCGGATACCCTTCGAGGGACGAGGAGAAGGAGATCGTGCGTTGGGCGGGCGACCGGGCCGGAACCCCGCTCGAGCCGGTGGCAACCGTGGAGGAGGTGTTCAGGGCCCGAGGGCACGTGGCGGCGGTGCACGTGGAAGAAGCCGTGCTCGACTACATCGTGGAGCTGGCCTTCGCCACCCGCGAGCCGGCGGGGTACGGGCTCGAGGAACTGGAGAGCCTGATCGATTTCGGGACTTCGCCGCGGGCGTCGATCTTCCTCGCGCGCACCGCGCGGGCGCGGGCATGGCTCTGCGGGCGGAGCTATGTCCTTCCCGACGATGTCAAGGCGATGGCGCCCATGGTTCTGCCGCATCGGCTGCGCACCACCTACGAGGCGGACGCGCGCGGCATCGGCGCGACCGAGGTCGTCCGGAGGGTGCTGGAGGCGGTGCCTTCGCCATGAAAAAGATGTAGACGCGGAGGACGCCGTGGCCGGACCGGAGTCCATCGCGAGCGAGCACCACCGGGTCTTCTCGGCGCGGGTGAGGCAGATCGAGCTGCGCACCCGCGGGCTGGTGGAGTCGCTCTTCAGCGGCGAGTACCGCTCGGTGTTCAAGGGCCGCGGGCTCGAGTTCTCCGAAGTGCGCGAGTATCAGCCCGGCGACGACATCCGCTCCATCGACTGGAACGTGACCGCGCGCCGGGGCCGCCTCTTCATCAAGCAGCACGAGGAGGAGCGCGAGCTCACCGCAATGCTGATGGTGGATCTCTCGGGATCGCAGGACTTCGGCACCGGGTTCGCGTCCAACGCGCGCATCGTGAGCGAGATCGCCTGCATCCTGGCGCTCTCGGCCGCGCGCAACAACGACCACGTCGGGCTGCTGGTGGTCACTGATCGGACGGAACTCTTCATCCCCCCCGACACCGGTCGGCGGCACGCCCTGCGCCTGATCTTCGAGCTGCTGTCGCTCAAGCCCGCGGGCCGGCGCACGAAGCTCTCGCCCGGGCTCGAGTTCCTGGCGAAGGTGCTGCGGCGTCGGACGGCGGTTTTTCTCATCAGCGACTTCCTGGTCGATTTCGAAGCCGACCCCCGCCTGCCGCGCATCGCGAGCCGCTTCAGTTTCCAGCACGACTTGGTGCCCATCCGCCTGAACGATCCCAGGCAGATGGGGCTCCCGGATGTGGGTCTGGTGCGGGTGGTGGACCCGGAGTCGGGGGAGCGCCGCATCGTCGATACCCGGCACGAGCGCACGCGCGCCGCCTATGCGAAGCAGACCGGCGAGGCGCGGAAACGACTGACCCGGCTCTTTCGCGAGCTGGGGCTGGAGGTCGTGGAAGTCGGGTCGGAGAAGGATTACGTGCCCGTGCTGGCCGAGTTCTTCCGGGCGCGCGAGCGGACGCCGGGTCGAAGACGGGGACGGATGCCGCTCGCCAGCGGGCGCGGGGCGTTGCGATGAAGACGTGCGTCGCCCGAGAGCCGACTCCCGGGCGGGAGTTGGCGTGGCCGCCGTGGATGGCTGTTTGTCTGCGACGGCCGAGCGTCTGGATGAAGGGTTGGGTCGGCCGGCTGACCTTGATCGCATCGGTCGCGATGTTCGCGTCGGGCGCGCACGCCACGCAGGATCGGGCGGCGGTTCAGGCGGTGCGCGTGTCCCCCGACACGGTGGAGCTGGGAGATCCCTTCACGCTTCGCGTGAGCGTCTACGTACCCCCCGGACGGGAGCTGCGGGTGCCCGCAACGCTTCTTGCCGAGTGGGGCGTGGAGAGCCTGCGGCGTGTGCGGACCGATGTGGTCGAAGTGGGGGACGGGTCCCTCCAGGTCGCGCTCGAATACGACCTGATTCCCTTCGAGATCGGGCTCGCGGCGACTCCCCAGCTGGAGATGACCAGCGGGGCGGCGGAGATGGGTGGAGAGCGCGTTCGCGTGGAGGACTGGCCGGGCGGGTCTGTTGATCCGCTTGGGGCAGGAATTACACAAAATACGCAATTTACGCAAAATACGCAGAACGGGATTCGGACCGGCCAACGGATCGGTGCCGATGTTCCCCGGGACCGGCTGGTGGTCGCGGGGCGCCGGGTGTTCGTCACCTCGCCCATCCTGCTGGACGACATCGCGCGGGGCCTGCGGCCGCGGCCGCCAGCCGACGTGGTCGGCTTCAGCTGGCACGTTCCAGCCGTGTTGGGCGCCTCGCTGCTGTCCCTGCTTCTGCTCGGCGTGGTGACGGTGCAGGCGCGCGAGTGGCTGGCGGCGCGCGCGGCCGCCGGAGTTCCGGTCGAGGCGCCGCCGGAAACGCCGGAAGAGTGGAGGGAACGGGCGCTTGCCGAACTCGACCGGCTGCTCACGCGCGGCCACCACCGGACGGGACGGCTGCGCGACTTCTACGAGGGCGCGGGAGATGTAATGCGCGCGTACCTGGCGCACTTCGATCCCGCGTGGAGCCGCAGCCGGACGAGCACGGAGCTGATGCGCGACGTGGCGGCCGCGCCGGGTTGGCCCGACCCGGCCGCCTTGACCGGCGCCGTGGGGCGGGGGGAGGTGGCGAAGTTCGCCGGCGCCGCGGGCATGTGGAAGGGGGCGTCCGCCACGGCAGAGCGCGATTGGCGGACGATGCGGGCGTGGGTCGAAGCCTCGGGAACGGCGCCGGCATTCACGAGGATGCGGGAGGCGATCGCGGGTGGGGTGGCTTCGGAATGAGCATTCAGTTGGCCCGTCCGGAATGGCTGGTTCTGCTCGCGCTGGTACCCCTCTGGCTGTGGTGGATCCGACCACGGCGCACCTCCGGCCTGCTCCTGGCGTCGGCGGGATCGGTGCCGTTGCGGGGGAGCCGGCTCTGGGCGGTGGTGGATGCGCTCCCGCGGGGACTTCGCGCGGCCGCGCTCGCCTGCCTGATCGTCGCGCTCGCCCACCCCCGTCTGATCACCGCCTACGAAGAGCCTGTGGAGGGCGGTACGGGGATCGTGGTGGCGGTGGATCTTTCCACGTCGATGTGGGCCGACGACATGGAGGGATCGGCCACCCGTCTGGAGGCCGCCAAGGCCGCGGCCAGGCGCTTCGTGGCGGGCCGCGACGACGCCATCGGCCTGGTCACGTTCGCCGGCGAAGCGCTCACCCGGCTGCCCCTCACCCGCGACCACTACCTGGTGGACCACGCGATCGACGGCATGGAGGTGGGGCTGCTCATCGACGGCACCGACATCGCGGGCGCGATCGCCGCGGGCGCGGCGCTCCTGGAGGCCGCTCCCCACGACTCGAAGGTGCTGGTCCTGGTCACCGACGGAGCGCACAACCGCGACGGCCTTGTGCCCGCCATGGCCGCGCGCGCGGCCGCGGCCGTGGGCGTGCGTATCCACCCGGTGGCGATCGGCCGGCCGGACCCGCCCGACCCGGCTCCCGGCATGGGAGGCGCCAGCGCCCCGACCCAGCGCCAGCGGATGGAGACCGTCCTTACCCAGGCGGCGCGCATCACCGGAGGACGTTACTTCTCGGCGGCGGACGTGGTCGCGCTGGACTCGATCTACGCGGAGATCGACCGCCTCGAGACGACCTCGCGGGAACCGCGGCTCACCACCGCCCTGGTGCCCCTCCGGTTCTGGCTGATGACCGGGGCGCTGGCGCTGCTGCTGGGGGCGCTCGGGTTGCGAGCCTCGCGCTGGGCGCTGCTGCCGTGACGTTCGCCCGCCCGATCCTGCTTCTCCTTCTGCCGGTCGCGATCGGTCTGATTGCCCTTGCGCTGGCCCGGACCACCCGGCGGCTGAGGCGGTTGGCGGATGGGTTCGGGGGAGAGGAGGCGGCCGGGCGCCTCACCACCCGCGAGCTGGTGGACTTTCCCCGGCGGCGGTTCCGGGTTCTCGGTCTGGCGGTGACCGTGATGGTTCTCGCGGCCGCGGGCGTGCGCTTCGGGCCGGGCATCAGCCTGCACGCCTCACGGCCGGTCGACGTGGTGGTCGCGCTGGACATCTCCTCGTCGATGGGGGCGCGGGACGTGCCGGACGGGCGCATGAGGCGCGCCAAGCAGGTGGTCGGCGCGCTCCTGGACGCGCTGCCGGGCGAGCGCGTCGGCCTGGTGGTGTTCGCCGACTGGCCGCACACGCTCGCCCCGATTACCGACGATCACCAGGTGGTGCGCTTCTTCGCCGACTCGCTGGCGGAGAACTTCCTGGGCGAGCGCGACCAGGGCACCCGCGTGAGCGCGGCCATCGGAGAGGCGCGCGGTCAGCTCGACGCGCGCCGGGAGGAGGGGAGGGAGCGCGTGATCGTGCTGGTGACCGACGGCGAGGCGCACGAGGACGAGCTTGCGGTCGCGGACGGCGCGGCCCTCGCGGCGGCGGGCGGGGACGTGCGCATCTGGGTCGCGGGGATCGGCACGGCGGAGGGGGCGGGGCTGGGTGGGGACGGCGCGGGCGCTCCGGTCACGGACGCAGGGGGCGTACCGGTGGTCTCGCGGCTGAATGAACGGCTCCTGCGGGGTGTCGCCCGCGCCGGCGGGGGCGGCTACCTGAACGCGTCCGACGACCGCGGCCTGGCCGAGCTCGCCGCCCGTTTCCGCCGGGTCCCCGAAGACGGTGAAGGCGGCGGCGGCTCAGGCGACCCGGCAACCTGGCTGACCTTGCTGGCGCTTCTGCTGGTGGCAGCCGACGGCCTGATGGACCGCCCGGGCAGGGCTCGCCTGAGACCTTCCCCGACCGCTCCCGGTAGGTCTCGCGGCCCGTGGCGATTTCCATGGACGGCCCCTCCGGAGTTCCGTCCATGACGACCCGCACCCGCCTGCTGGTAACGGCCGTCCTGACCACCGCCCTCACCGCGGTCGTCCTCGCCGAGCGCGCCAGCGAGGAGCGCGCGAATCGGCTGCACCGCCGGGGCGACTGGAGTTCGGCCGCCCGCATCTACCGCGCGCGCCTTCAGAAGGAAGTCCCGATGGCCCCGCACCTCCACTACAACCTGGGCACCACCCTGCTCGAACTGGCCGATGCGCCCGACGCCCGCGCCCGCCTATCCCGCGGTGCGGTCGGCCCCGACGACGAACTGCGCTCGCTCGCCTGGTACAACCTCGGCGTGGCCAGCCTGCGCGCCGCCATCGCCGCGCCCGGCTCCGACTCCGCCCTGGTCCACGTCGTGGCCGCCATGGAGGAAAACCGAAACGCCCTGCGCCAGAGTCCCGGCCGCGAAGATGCCGCGTGGAACCTCGCGTTCGCCCGCCGCATGCTCGATTCGCTCGACGCCGGGGGCCGCCGGGGCGTACAGGCGGGCGAAGCCTTCTCGGACGCCGAGTTGACGGGGGACAATACCCGGGCCGAGGGCGAGTCCGGCGAGATCATGGCGCCTCCGGGCATGCTCGGCGAAGAGGAGACCATCGTCGACCCGGAAGGCGAGCAGGCGCTCTCCCTCGCCGAGGCCGCCGCGATCCTGAACGGCATCCGCCTCGACGGCGAACCCATCACCCGCAAGCTGCTCGGGCTCGCCAGCCGGTCGCTCTGGGGAACCCGTTCCCGAACGCTGGGTCGACGCTGGTAGGAGGAGCCGCCCATGGAACCTTCGGCGCTTCCCATCGCATTGCTTGGCCAAGGCTGGCGAAAAGACTTGGCGCTCGTGATTTCGAGCGCTCGCCGATCCGTTATCCTGGCCGCTCCCTTCGTGAAGCAGGACATCGCGGCTTGGGTCCGAAACCAAGTGCCGCCGGATGTCGAACTGACGATGCTGGCCAACATTCGAGCAGACGCCGTCGCCTCGGGCGCGCTGGATATCTCCGCACTCCTCTACATTGCTCGGAATATTCAGCGGGCGCGGATACTCGCCCTTCCGAATCTTCACGCCAAGGTTTTCGTTGCCGATGATACGGCGGCCATCATCACTTCAGGCAACCTTACGGCATCGGGACTCGATAGGAACTTGGAATACGGCGTACTGCTTCGCGAGCGCAGCCTCGTGGTCACCGTTCGTCGACACATGAGGTCATACGCGCGCCTTGGCAGCGCGCTAGACGCCATGACGCTGGCCGATCTCCTTCCCTTGGAGGCCGATCTTCGGAACGCGCATGCGCAGAGCAGGAACGCGGTACTGCCCGAAGCACGAAAGCGTCTCGCCGACGTTGTTCGTCAGGCGAAGCCCCGCTTGGCCGGAGTGCAGGTCGGAAACCGCAGCGCCAACGCAGTCTTTGGCGAGGCGATTCGCCTTGTATTGGCCGATGGGCCTCGGTCCACCACGGAATTGGGTTCCGCCGTGCGAGAATTGCTTCCGGACCTCTGCGACGACACCGAGGAACTGGTCATCAATGGCGAAGGTTACGGGAAGGCCTGGAAGCACCGGCTGCGTAATGCGCAGCAGCACCTGAAGCGACAGGGCGTGGTGACGTACGACTCCAAACTGAAGCTTTGGGCGCTATCTCGCGAAACGTGAACGCGGTGCGTGCGAGACCCGTCTTCGAGCGGAGTCCGGCTATCTCCGGGACGAGGCCTCTTGGGCCCACCCCCTCCCCCTCACCCCAGATCCGGATGCATCCGATGCCAGTCGGTCACCGACTGGTAGGCGTGCGCCACGCTCAGAATCCTGTCGTCCGCGAACAGGCCGCCGATGATCGTCGTGCAGATGGGCTGCTCGTGGTCGAATTCGTCCTCGGTGTTGCCGTCGCCGAAGTCGTAGGGCAGCACCACCGCCGGATGCCCGGTCTGGTTCGTGAGCCGCACCTCTCCGGATCCGGTCACGAACATGTCGAATCCCTCCATCGCCTCGGCCATCTCCCTCATCAGGATGTGACGGCGCCTGAGCGACTGGACGTAGTCGAGCGCCAGGATGTCGCGTCCGCGATGGAACCGGGGCGGGCGCGCCTCCTCTCCCTCGGGGGGCTCGGGGACCTCCTCGAGCACGCCACCGGGCGCCACATGAAAGTCGAAGGCGGCCGACGACTCGACGCCGAGAGAGTTGGAGCTGCCCTCGGGCAGTTCCGCCATGGGCCGCGGGTCGGCTCCGAGTTCCGCCAGCTTCGCCACGAAGGCTTCGGGCGCATCCTCGGTAAAGCCGATGCGCATTTGGGAAAGATCCGGGTCGCGCTCGAAGCGGAAGGGCGCGGTCAGCGTCGCGGGGTCCTTGGGGTCGGCGCCGTGGATGGCGTTGAACACCAGCGCGCAGTCCTCGATGCTCCGGCACATGGGCCCCGGCTTGTCCATGGTCCACGAGAGCACCATGCCGCCGTGGCGCGAGATGCGCCCGAAGGTCGGCCGCAGGCCGCTCAGGCCGTTGCGCCTCGACGGGCTCACGATCGAGCCTTGGGTCTCGGTGCCGATGGAGAAGCCGACCAGCCCCGCCGCGGTGGCCGAACCCGGACCCGCCGACGACCCGCTCGATCCCTGCTCGGGATTCCATGGGTTCTTCGTCTCGCCCCGGTACCAGTTGTCGCCCGACGCGAACTGCCCGGTCGCCAGCTTGGCGATCAGGACGGCGCCCGCCTCGCGCAGCCGCACCACCAGCTCCGAGTCCTCGTCGATCACCTGGTCCTGGAAATCGGCGGATCCCCAGGTGGTGCGGGTTCCGCGCACGGCGAAGAGATCCTTCACGCCCCACGGCACCCCGTGCAGCGGTCCCCGCCAGCGCCCGGCGCGCAGATCGGCGTCGGCGCGCTTCGCCTCCTCGCGTGCGCGGTCCTCCAGGATGCTCACCGCGCACAAAAGCGTCGGGTCGTGACGCTTCATCCGGTCCAGGTAGATCTCGGTGAGCTCCTCGGACGTGATCTTGCGCTCCCGAATAAGTGCGCCCAGCCGGTGCGCGGGGAGAAAGGCGATCTCTTGGGGATCCGTCGGGGCCGGTCCCGGCCAAGGTCCGATCTTGATGTCGTGGCGCTCGAAGGGAGACCCTCCGGTGTCCCTCCACAGCTGCTCCAGCAGCGATCCCGTGCCTCCGGGCCATGCCTGGAACTGGGTTGCCGGCGGTTCGCCATTCCCGAGCGGGGGCAACTCCGGTTCCTGGGCCTCCTGGAGCAGCCGCGCTTCGGCTGCGAGCGGACGACGTTCATCACCGAGAACGATTTCCGGATGCAGGCCTCCGGCGGCGGCGCCCGCCGCGGCCATCCCCAGAAAACGCCGTCGCTCGATCCCCCTCTTTCGACCTTCTGGCATCGCGATTCTCTCCCTCGCAGGATCCAAATATGGCACCCGAACTTTGGCGCTTCGCGCGCCTCCACCTCGAAGAAGGCAAGATACGGTTCCCCCGCCCGGCGTGCGACACTCGTTGCGCACGCGATCACTGACTCCGTGGCCGCGCCCGTCGCCAGTATCGAGCGCCCGCCCGCCACCGTCCCGAACCATCATCCGTGCGCCCGGCCGTTGCCGCGAGCCGCCGCACCCCGAACGCCTTCCCCTTGCTTCTTCGCTCCTTGCGGATGAGAATGATTCTCATAGCACGGCGCGGGAGTATCGGCCGCCTTCGCCGGAACTCCCGAATCGCCAACCGCTCCAACCCGCATCCCGCTCCAGCCCTATCTCATCGGAAGACGGAACCCTCGTGCCTCTACCCGACTCACCCCTTGCCTCTCCGTCCGCGCCGGGGGAGTCCCTGGTCTCCGATCACGGGGTTGCCGCGGACCGGCTTGACGCCGGCGAGTGCGGGCTGATCTGCCACATCGACGGGGATCACGAGGACATCGAGCGGCTCAAGACGATGGGCGTGTGCCTGGGACGTCGGCTGCACGTCGTTAAGTCGGGTGATCCGATGATCGTAAGCGTCATGGGGACGCGCCTCGGGATCGCGGGACGGCTCGCGTGCCACGTCATCCTGCGCCCCGATCACGACTTCAGCTGCCACGAACGGCACCCGGCGAAGTGACCCGGCGCCCATGACGCCCGTCTCGCTTCCCGTCGTCCCGGCGCGCGCCGCGGTCCCGGTTACGGTTGCGCTGGCGGGCAATCCCAACGCGGGCAAGACCACGCTGTTCAACCAGCTCACCGGAATGCGCGGCAAGACCGCCAACTTCGCCGGCACCACCACCTCCGTGCGGCTGGGCAGCTTCGAGCTGGACGGAAACTCAATCCAGCTGCTCGACCTGCCCGGCCTTTACGCGATGTCCGAGCACAAGACCGAGGAGCGAACGGCCCGGGACGCCCTCCTGGGGAAGCTCTCCGGACGACCCAGGCCCCAGGCGGCCATCGTCGTGGTCGACGCCACCAACCTCGCCCGCAATCTCTATCTCGCGGGACAGGTGCGGGAGCTGGGCGTACCCATGGTCATCGCCCTGAACATGATCGACTTGGCCGAGGCGGACGGGCTGGAGATCGACACCGAATCGCTTGCCGTCGAACTGGGCGCCCCGGTCGTTGCCGTCAACTCGCGCTCGGGGCACGGCTTCGATCTTCTCAAGCGGGAGCTCGCCTACGCGCTGGATTCGGGGCCGGATGCGATGTCGGCGCTCCCGGAAGGCATCGCGGCGTGCGGCACGTGCACGACCTGCCCGCACGAGGCGCGCTACGACTGGGCGGAAGAGGTGGGCGCGCGGACGGTTCGGGCGGCGAAGGACACCCGCCTGATGTCCCTGCGCCTCACCGAGGCCATCGACCGTTGGCTGACCCATCCGATCCACGGGGTGGCCGGGTTCGTTCTCATCATGGCGGCCGTCTTCATCTCGATCTTCACCGTGGCGCAGTATCCGATGGCGTGGATCGAGGCCGGCTTCGGCCTTGCCGGGGATGTGTTCGGCGCCATTCTGCCCCCGGGAGACCTGAACAGCTTCGTCGTGAACGGGCTGATCGGCGGGATCGGCGGGGTGCTCGTGTTCCTGCCCCAGATCTGCTTTCTGTTCTTCCTGATCACGCTTCTGGAGGACAGCGGGTACCTGGCCCGGGCGGCGTTCGTCGCCGACCGCCCCATGAGCCGGGTCGGGCTGCCGGGCCGCGCGTTCGTGCCCATGCTGTCCGCGCACGCGTGCGCGATCCCGGCGATCATGTCCACGCGAGTAATCGAGAACTGGCGCGACCGGCTGGTGTCGATCCTGGTGATCCCGCTCCTCACCTGCACCGCGCGCCTCCCGGTCTACGTGATGATCACGGCGCTGCTCTTTGCGGATCGTCCCGTAGTCGGGGGCCTGGTGTTCACGGGTGCGTACCTGTTGGGCATGACCGCGGCCATCGGCATGGCCTTCGTGTTCAAGACCACCATCCTCCCCGGCGCATCCAGCCCGCTGGTGATCGAGCTGCCGCGCTACAGGCTGCCGTCACTGCGGAATGCCCTCCTGACGGCATATGATCGCGGTCGGGCCTTCGTCACGCGCGCCGGCACCATCATCCTCGGGATCTCGGTCGTGCTGTGGGTGCTCGCGACCTATCCGAAGCTGGAGGAATCCGAGTGGAGCACGGTCGTTCCGACCGAAACGATTGCCCAAGTGGCGGATCTGCGGGCCGCTGCGGCTGTTTCGGGGATTGGGGCGGAGGCCGAGGCGCTGGAGACGGAGGTGGGTGCGCTGCTTTCTCCCTACGAGCTCGAGTACTCGGTTGCCGGGCGCGTGGGCAAGGCGGTCGAACCTGTCTTCGCGCCCCTCGGATTCGACTGGAAGATCAACGTGGGTGTGATCTCGTCGTTCGCCGCCCGCGAAGTGATCGTCGCCACCTTGGCCATCGTCTACGGCATCGGCGAGGACGCCGCGGAGGAAGAGGAGACCCTGAGCGCAACCCTGCGCGCCCAGCGTCACGCCGACGGAAGCCCCGTGTTCACCACCGCGACCGCGCTGGC
>JAAXGM010000190.1 GCA_012267435.1 Gemmatimonadota bacterium | reverse complement strand
CACATCGCCCAGCCCCTCGCCACCTTGGGCACGCTGCTGGACTTCGAGGTCACCGTGCTGGACGACCGTCCCGAGTTCGCAACCCGCGAGCGGTTCCCGGAGGCCGCCGCCGTGCGCACCATCGACTTCGCCGATCCCCTCTCCGGCATCGACATCCACGCCGGGTGCCATTTCGTGCTGGTGACCCGCGGGCACAAGTACGACTACGAGTGCCTGCGCCGACTGCTGGCCCGCCACCGCGACGCCCAACCGGCGTACATCGGCATGATCGGCAGCCGCCGCCGCGTCCGGGCCACCTTCATCCAGCTCGAGGGGGAGGGAATTCCTCACGAGGTCATCGCCCGCGTGCGCGCCCCGGTGGGCCTCGACATCGGCGCGCAGACGCCGGCCGAGATCGCGATCAGCGTCTTGGGAGAAATGATCCTCGAGCGGCGCGGCGGGACGGGCGCGCCGTTGCGGACCCGGGAGCGCATCGTCGAGCGCTTCCTGGCGGGGAAACCACCCGCGGGGAGCGCGAAATGAGTGCGCCGGGCGACCAGGACGTGTACGAAGCCGTCCTCGCGACGGTGCGCGGCGGCCGGCGGGCGGCGCTCGCGACCATCGTCTCCACGCGGGGCTCGACGCCGCGCAAGGCCGGCTCGCGCATGCTTGTGGACCCGGAGACGGGACTGGTGGGCACGGTCGGCGGGGGGTGCGGGGAGGCGGAGGTCATCGAGGCGGCGCACCAAGTGATCGAGGACGGCGTCCCGCGCCTGGTGAAGGTCGACCTTACCGAGGACCTGCTGGGGTGGAGCCCGGCGGTATGCGGCGGCATCATGGACATCTTCGTGGAACGGATATGTCCGAGCGACGGACCGCCCGCGACCGCCCCCGGGAAAACCATCCACGCCGCCTCGACGGGTCGCGACAGGTCTCCCGACGCCGGCGACGCGCGCACATGAGCCCGGAGCCGGATCGCTCCCCTCCCCGCGTCACCATCCATTATCTACGGCCCCCGGACCACCGGCAGACCTTCCGTCAGCCGATCATCCATGAGAGCCCGGAGGTGATCGTCACCTTCTCGCGGGCCATCAGCGTCTCCTCGCCGATGGAACTGGGCGGGGAGGTCGTGCTCGAGACCGGGTCCGACATCGTCTGGTTCACCTTTCCGGGCCTCTGGCACGACATCGGCCGCTTCCACAGCGCCCGGGGCACGTTCACCGGCTTCTACGCCAACCTGCTCACGCCCGTGGAGATGCTGCCCGGAAACATCTGGCGCACCACCGATCTTTTTCTCGATGTGTGGATGAAGCCGGGACACGCGCCGAGGCTCCTCGACGAGGAGGAACTTCAGGACGCGCTGGACGCCGATGCGCTGGAGGCCAGGACGGCGCGGCGCGCCCGGGAGGAAGCGGAGGGAATCCTGGAGCGCGCGAGCGCGGGCGCGTGGCCACCTCCCGTGGTGCACGAATGGACTCGGGAGCGGGCGCTCGACGTGCTCAACAACTTCGGCGGCCCGGGGTGACGCCGTCCGGATCAGCGCAGAGCTACTCTCCCCCGTTCTCCACCCTGTACGCGGCGCACAGCCGCTTGAGGTCCACGTAGAGGTCGCCGAGCACGTCCGGGTCTTCCCGGAGACGGTCGATGAGGCGTTCGCTGGAACTCAGACCGGCGCTGGGCAGCCGGACGTCCTCGTGATGATAGACCCCTCTGTCGACGAAGACGAGGCGCACCGTGGCGGTTTCGCCTCCGCTCATGGCTGTCCTTCCGTCAGTTGCTCGACTGCGTCCTCGATGGTGGGGTAGGTGTTGTCCGGGAGCCGCCTAGCCGCTCCGCTGCCGCGGCTAACCAGCACGCTCGGGGTGCTGGTCAGGTTGAGCGCGCTGGCGAGGCGCAGGTTCGCCGACACCCGGTCGGCGTGCCGGTCCGAGTTGAGGCAATCACGAAACGCGCCGTCATCGAGCCCCAGGGCGCGAGCGTAACCGACGAAGTTGCCGACCGGATCCCCGGATGACGCCCACGAGAACTGGTTATCGAAAAGCGTGGTGTGGTATTCCCAGTAACGATTCTGGTCGCCGGCGCAGTGGGAAGCCCTCGACGCCAAGAAGGAGTTGGAGTGAAGACCCATAATAGGAAGGTCGTAGAATACAAACTTCGCTCGCCCCGTGCCGACCA
>JAAXGM010000028.1:8694-9219 GCA_012267435.1 Gemmatimonadota bacterium | reverse complement strand
GGGATGGAGAGGGGGGCGCGGGGTGGCGGGGCGGCCTGAAGGGCGGCGTGGAGATCGCGGCCGCGTTCTCGGAGGGGACGGAGTCGTGCCGGGTGCCGGGAGCGTCCCGGGGTGAGGTGGCGCGGTGCATGGATGTCGAGGAGGGGGTGGAGGGATGCGTGGTGATGGTGGCAGCGTGGGGTGGGGTGGGGGTGGGGGCGGAGGCCGCCGGATTGATCAAAGGGGCCGCCCGCTGGATCGACGAGGCGCGCGCGGAATGGAGGCTCCGGCGGCCGCGCATCGCGGGAACCCCACCGGACCTCGCCGAGAGCATCACCGACAACCTGATGTGGATGGTCCTGCTTCAACCCGGGACCGGCAGGCTCTACACCCCTGCGGGCCGACGCTGGATCTTTCCGAAGCCCGCGGCGGACAGTCGACCGGCCGACACACCCGGAGAAGGCCGCGCTCCGGACACGGACCCCACCATCCCCCACCCCCCCTACCCCGACGACTGGACCGTCTTCGGCTGGGACACCTTCTTCA
>JAAXGM010000028.1:0-8608 GCA_012267435.1 Gemmatimonadota bacterium | reverse complement strand
TCTTCGGCTGGGACACCTTCTTCAACGCCCTCCTGCTGGCCACCGTCTCCCGCGACCTCGCCTGGTCCACGCTCCTGGCCGGCATCGAATCCCGTTACCCCAACGGCAACGTCCCCAACTGGCGCAGCCGCCACGGCGGCACCCCCGACCGCTCCCAGCCCCCCATCGGCTCCTTCGCGGCCCTGAAGCTGCACGGGATCCACCCCGACCCCGCTTCCCTTTCAGGCGCCTGTCCCGGCCTCCTCGAATGGTGCGACTGGTGGGTGGCGGACAAGGACGGACGGCCGCGCCGCGAAGGCCTCACCCCGGGACTCCTCGCCTGGGGTTCCGACACCGATCTCGTGCCCGGCCCCGACCACGTCCCCCCGTGGGAAGACGGCGCCAGCGGCCACCAGCGCGCCGCCTGGGAGTCGGGCCAGGACGACCTCCCCCTCTGGGACGAGGCCGAATGGGATCCGGAGAGGCAGGTCCTCGCCATCTCCGCCGTCGACCTGTCCAGCTACCGCGCCCTCGACCTCGAGTGCCTCTCGCGCATCGCCCGCATTCTCGGAGACGAACCCACCGCCCGGCGGCTGGAGCGCGACTACCGCCGCCTGGTAACCACCATGAACCGGGTCCTCTGGTCCGAGCCGGCCGGTCTCTACCTGGACGAACTCCCGTCCGGCCCGTCCACGCGGATCGCGGCATCGAACTTCCTCCCGCTCATCGCCGGCGTTCCTTCCCCCCGGCGCGCCCGCCGCATGGTCGAAACCCTGCGCGACCCCGCCCGTTTCCACGGCGACCACATGATCCCCACCATCCCCCGCGACGACCCCGCCTTCGACGACCAGCAGTACTGGCGCGGCTCGATCTGGCCGCCGATGAACTATCTCGTCCTGCAGGGGCTGCGCCGCTACGGCTTCCACGATCTCGCCCACGACCTGGCCTGGAAGGGCGCGCGCATGTTCCTCGCCGACCGTCGCCGCACGGGAATGTGCCGCGAGAACTTCGATGCCCGCACAGGTGAAGGATGCGGTCAGCGCTTCCAGAGCTGGGCCCCGCTCCTCGCGCTGGGGGCGCTCGAGGAGTTGGGCGGCGGGGGCGCGGGTACGCCGGGCTGAGCCCCCGTCCGGTATCAGGCGGACCCGGCTATTCGGTTCGGCCCACCGTCACGCGGTCCCACAGGCCGAGGTCTCCGGGTGGGCGGTCCAGCTCTCGAAATCCTCGCCCTCTGCGGAAAGCTCCACGGCAGCCGACTCGCCGGCACCGAGATCCTGGCGTTCGGTGGGCCCGAGTTCGGGGCCGCCCGCCAGGTGGACTTCCACCCGAACGGCGCACACGGTCCCCGTAGTCGTGTTCTCCACCATGCCGACGAAGGCGTCGCGCTCTTCGTCGAAGGCGAGGGTCAGCCGGATACCGCGCCGCGTGGCATCCCAACTGTCCGCACGGCCGATGTACTCGCCCGATTCCTCCCCCTCCCCGCCACCTTCGCCGTGCTCGTCACCCTCGGCGTGCTCGCCGCCTTCAGCGTGCTCCCCACCTTCGCCACCCTCGCCGTGTTCGCCCTCGCCTCGCTCGCCACCCTCATCGTGCCCGCGCTGTTCAGCGCCCCCGGAGTCCGCCGCCTCTTCGGGCGAGCCTCCGCAGCCGCTCACCCCGGCGAATGCGAGGGCGAGGATGATAGCCATGACCGATGTCGGAAAACCGTTTCTCATTGTTGACCTTTCTGCCTTCGTCCCACGTCCTGCTCGATGATCATTCGGACCTACGGATCCGGTACCAACCTGGGGCCCGAGTCGACGCGGCGCATCAGTCCCCGTGGAATCCTGCCGGTTCGGCCGTCAACCCACCTCTGCGTCCCCGCTCATTCCAGCACCCGCACCATCACCTCCACCACCTCGTCGATCTGCTCCTCCGTGATCACCAGCGGCGGCAGCACCCGGATCACCGTCGTTCCCGCCGGCAGCGTGAGCACCCCCGCCGCGCCAAGGGCTTCGACGTATGGACGGACTCGTTCCCTCAGCTCCACTCCGATCATGAGACCGACCTGCCGCACCGCCCGCACCCGCTTCGGCTTGGCCGACGCGAAGCGTTCGCGGAAGCGCGCGCCCAGCACCTCGGCCCGCTCGGCAAACCGCTCCCCCTCCATGAAGCCGATCGCGGCCAGCGCCGCGGCGCACGCCAGCGGGTTGCCGCCGTAGGTGGTCCCGTGCTTGCCGGGCGGGACCTGCACGCGGTCGTCGGCCAGCACGGCTCCCAGCGGAACTCCCCCCGCGATCGCCTTGGCCAGGCAGAGCATGTCCGGGACGACTCCGTAGCGCTCGCACGCGAACATGCGCCCGGTTCGGCAGAACCCCGTCTGGATCTCGTCGAAGACCAGGAGCGCGCCCGTCTCGTCGCAGACCTTCCGCGCCGCCTCCAGGAACTCCAGGGTGGCCGGACGGATCCCGCCTTCGCCCTGCACCGGCTCCATCAGCACGGCCGCGGTATCTTCGCCGACCGCGCCCCGCAGCCTTTCCGGGTTGTTGAAGGGCACGAATGAGAAGTCGGGGACCAGGGGTCGGAACGCGTCCCGGTACGCCTCCTTGTGCGTTGCGGACAGCGCGCCGAGGGTGCGGCCGTGGAATCCCCGCATGGCGGACACGATGCCGGTGCGGCCGGTCGTGAGGCGCGCGAACTTGATCGCCGCTTCGACCGCTTCGGCGCCGGAGTTGCACAGGAAGCCACGCGAGAGGCCGCCCGGTGCGATCGCGGCCAGCTTCTCCAAAAGACGCGCGCGTGTGTCGTTGTAGAAGATCCCGGGACAGGTCACGAGCGTTCGCGCCTGTTCGGCGACCGCTTCGGCCACCGCCGGGTTGGCGTGACCGACGCTCGCGACCCCGATCCCCGCCACGCAGTCGATGTAGCGGCGCCCGCGGTCGTCCCAAACCTCCGCCCCGCGCCCCTTCACGATCGTGATGTCGCGCTTGGGGTATACCTCGAGAGCGTACCGCCGCTCCACCTCGGCGGCGGACCGGGCGGCGGCCCCGCCCGCGTGGTCCGGGCTCCCTCCCCCAGTCCCCGTTTTCATACTCATATCCTGCTCATGGAATACTCACACTCACCCGATCACGGTCCCCTTCCCCACCAGCACATCCGCCACCGGATGTTCGCTGCGGCCATCCGCGATCACCACCTTCGTCAACCCGGACTCGACCAGCCGCAGGATCGCCAGCAGCTTGCGCTTCATGCGTCCGGCCGCCGCCTGCTCGCGGCGTGCCAGCTCGCCGCGCGGGACTTCGGACACGACCGACCCCGGGTCGTTCTCGTCCTCCAGAAACCCCGGCGCCTCGATGAGCTGCACCACCAGCTCGGGCTCGAGCGCCGCGCTCAGCAACGCCACGATGTCGTCGTTCTCCGAGTTGATGGCCGTGTTGCGTTCGTCGATGATGGGCACCGTCACCACCGGAACGAACCCGTTGTCCAGCAACAGCCCGAGCAGCTTGCGGTTCGCCGCGACGGGTTTGCCCGAGAGGTCGCGCCTGATGAGCGTCTTGCCTCCCTCGCGCACCCGAATGCCCCGGTTGCGCATGCCGCGCACCAGGGCGCCATCCAGCCCGGTGAGCCCGACCGCGTTGACGCCGTGGGCCTGAAACGCCTCGACGATGCGCTTGTTCCGAAGTCCCGCGTACGCCATGAGCATGACGTCGATCATCTCCTCGTCGGAGTCGACGCTCGTGTAGCCGGACACGGAGGTGAGGATCCGCTTCTCGACGCCCAGCCGCTCGGCCAGCCGGTCACGCAAGGCGTTGGCTCCGTGCACGATCACCTTCGGGCCCTCGACGGTGGAGAGGTCGCGCGCGATCCCGTCCAGGTTGATCGCGTCGCCGCCGCCGATCTTGATTAGCAGCATTGGTCCTCTTTCTCCGCTGATGGGCATTCAGAGTTTCAGAAGGTAGCCACGGTGCCGTTGGGGATCGGGGTCCACGCCGCCGGTCCCGGATACGGCTCGGAGCTGATCACGCGGGTGTCGCCCCCCACCGCCAGGTGCATCTGAAAGTACTCCGGGTCTTCGCTGAAGCTGGTGGCCAGGTGGACCTGCCGCGTGGTGTCGGCCACGATCAGGTTCATGGCCCGCACATGGCGGGTGCGGCGCCGGATCACGTCCAGGCCGCGTTCCAGCGCGAGCCGGAAGTCCCCATGGTCAAAGCGCTTGACGAAATTGAAAACCTTCTCGGCACCGATCCGGCCGCGTTCCCTGATGCGTACGCCGTGAAGCTCGCCGTTGAAGATGAAGACCCGCTCCACGTCGTGGAAGGGCATGTTGTTCTCGACCTGGATCCCCTCGTCGCGAAAGGCGCTGCGGGCGTGGGCCAGCAGGAGGGTGGTGCGGCCGGGCGGGCGCCAGGTGTCCTCCCAGATGGGGCGGATGTCGTGATAGAGGCGCCAGCGGCCGTCCTCGAGCCAGGCGCAGCCCCACCCGTGGCCCTGGTATTCGCGGCTGTCCCTGGCGATTCGGGTGAAGGGGGCGAGGTGTTCGTCCATGGCGAAGCCGGAGCGGCCGCGGACGCAGAGCAGGCGGCACATGGGTCAGCTCCGGCGGACCGTGAATCGGCGGTCGGCCCACGGCGAGGGTCCGCACTGTCTCCGGCACGTCATCGCTTCAGGCCGGGTGCAGGCCCGGGAACCCCAGTCCGCGCGTCTCGGGCAGCCCGTGCATGACGTTGAAGGCCTGCACGGCCTGTCCGGCCGCGCCCTTCATCAGGTTGTCGATGGCGCTCATCACGACCACGCGGCGCGCGAGCGGATCGCGCTCGAAGCCGACATCGCAGAAGTTGGAGCCGGCGAGCAGATTGGGGTCCGGATAGCGGTGGATCCCGGCGCGCTCCTTCACGATGCGCACGAAGGGTTCGGCCGCGTAGGCGTCACGGTAGATGCGCCACAGCGCCTTGTCGTCGAGGTCGCGGTTGAGGAAGACGTGGCAGGTGGCGAGGACGCCGCGCACCATTTCGGCGGCGGTGGCGGAGAAGTGGACGGGGGCGCCGAGCACGGCCCGGATCTCGGCCAGGTGGCGGTGTCCGGTGGGCTTGTAGGACCGCATCGCGCCGCTCCGCTCGGGGTGGTGGCTGCCGGGGGTGGACCGGTTGCCGGCCTCGCTCGAGCCGACCTTGACCTCGATCACCGCCAAGTCGGCGACGTCCGCGCGGTAGAGGGGACGGAGCGCGAGGATGGAGGCGGTGGCGTTGCAGCCCGCGCAGGCCACGAGGTCGGCGCCGGCGAGGGCGGCCCGGTTGAGTTCGGCGATTCCGTACGTGAAACGGGGGAGGAGGTCGGGGCGGGGATGGGGACGGCCGTAGAAGCGCTCGTATTGGGCGGGGTCGTCGAGGCGGAAGTCGGCGCCGAGGTCGATGATGCGGGGGGCGATCCGGCTGAGGTCGTCGAAGCGGCGTGAGGACTCGCCGTGCGGGAGGCAGAGGAAGAGGACGTCGGACTCGGTGAGTTCATCGAGCGTGTGGAAGCGGAGGCGCGTGAGGGTGCGGAGGTTGGGGTGGGCGCGGTGGGCGTACTTGCCGGCAAGGCGCTCGGAGGTGATCTGGTGGACCTCGGCGTCGGGGTGGGCGAGGAGGAGGCGCAGGAGTTCGCCGCCGGCGTACCCGGAGGCGCCCGCGATGGAGACGCGGATCATGCGGCCGCCCGCTCCACGAACGCCACGATGCGCTCGGGAATGTCGACGCCCGTCACATCGATGCTGTTGCGGAACTCCATCGTGTAGTTCACCTCGTTCACGAGGAGGCCGTCGGCGCTCTCGAAGAGGTCGACCGCGAGGACCCCGCCACCGACCGCGGCCGCCGCGCGCAGCGACAGGTCGGCGAGCTCGGGGGTGACGGGGCAGTTGCCGGCGAGGCCGCCCCGCGCCGTGTTGGTGATCCAGTGCTCCGACGTGCGATGGATCGCGGCCACGCACTCGTCGCCCACCACGAAGCTGCGGATGTCGCGGCCGCCCTTCGCCACGTACTTCTGCACGAAGAAGATCGAGTGGTGGTAGCTGCCCAGGATGGACTTGTGCTCGAGCACCGTCTCGGCCGCGTCCCGGTCGTTGATCTTCGACAGCAGGCGTCCCCACGAACCCACCGCCGGCTTGAGCACCACCGGATAGCCCAGCTCCTCGATCGCGTCCAGCGCGGACTCCGGCGTGAACGCGACCCGCGCATCGGGCTGCGGCACGCTCTCTTCGGCCAGCGAGGCCGCCGTGAGGATCTTGTCGCCGCAGCGGCGCGATACCTCGTACGCGTTGACGCACGGCGTCCCCGCCCCCTCGAAGAGCCTGAGCGCGTGCATGGCCCGCGAGTGGTTGATGGAGCGTTCCAGCACCACATCCACCTCGGGCCGCGCACGGAAGTCGAAGACGAGCCGGCGGTCGTCCAGGAAGACGAGTTCGATGCCGGGGCGCCGCCGCAGTTCCGCGATGAGGAGCTTCTCATCCTTCCTGATCAGCGAATGAAGAAAGCCGACCCTCATTCACCCCAATCCTCTTCCGCGTCGGGGGCCTCGCCGAGGGTAAGGGGATCCAGCGCCAGGATCTCCAGTTCGACACCGCACTCGGCGCACTCGAACAGCTCGCTCTCGACGGGGTCGGCCGGGAGTTCGGCCTCGCCGCCGCATACCGGACATTCACACATGTTCGTTCCTCCTTCTTTGGCTGTTACCGGAGTCCGGGCGATTGGTGCCGAAAGTTCCCTGTTCCATCGGCACGTGTTGTATCCGCGCAAGCAGCCGGAAGATTACTTCCTCAGGCCGGCTCGTCCGCCAGCGACGAGGTGGGGATTTCGCGCGCTTCGACCCGCCGCCCCTCGCGCAGCGTGACGTACGCCTCCATGGCTCGGTAGGCCGGCAGCCCCAGCGACGCCAGGAAATCGGCGGTCCCCCGGTTCCGGTCCACCACGCGCTGCCAGAATTCGCGCGCGTCCGGCCCCGGGAAGGGCGCGGAGTCCTTCTGCGACTCGTGCTTGAAGATCGCCTGCACCTTGCCGCGCATCTCGTGTTCCGACAGGGGCACCAGCACGGTCGCTTCGTTCACGCTCCACTCCTGCCAGGCTCCACGGTAGAGCCAGAGCCAGGGCGGGTCGCCGCCGTACCGCTCCAGTGCCCGTTCCACCGTCTGCAGGCACATGCGGTGGGTGCCGTGCGGATCCGACAGGTCGCCGGCGGCGAAGACCATCGACGGCCTCACCTCTTCCAGAAGCTCGTGCACGATTGCAACGTCCGCCTCGGTCACCGGATTCTTGCGGACCTTGCCCGTCTGGTAGAAGGGCAGGTTGAGGAAGCGGGCGCGGTCGGCGGAAAGCCCCAGCGACTCGATCCCCGCGCACGCCTCGCTCTCGCGGATGATGCGTTTCAGATGCTGTACGACCTCGGGATCCACATCGCCGGGCTCCTTGCGCGCCAGGTCCTCCTCCACCGACCTCAACACGGTTTCCAGGGCCTCGCGGTTCCCCACATCGATCACCCCGGCCGCGCGCCTCATGAAGTCCAGGTACCGGCGCACCTCGTGATCGAATACGGCGATGTTGCCCGAGGTCTGGTACGCGACCGTCACGTCGTTGCAGTTCTCGGCGAGCTTGCGCAGGAGGCCGCCCATCGAGATCACGTCGTCGTCGGGGTGCGGCGAGAAGACGAGCATCCTGCGGCCGCGCGGGAGACGGCTCTTGCCGCGGATCTTGGCGATCAGCGCGTTGAAGACCTGTCCGTTGAGCGGCTCCGCCGACCCGTGACGCGACACCAGCGACCCGAGGTGGTGCTCGCGGTAGTCGTCCGTGGCCAGGTGCAGGATCGGCTTGCCGGTGCGGCGGCTGAGCCAGATGACGGCTTCGTTCTCCCAGTGCGGCGTCCACTCCACGTCGCCGACCAGCCACGGCGTGCGGATGCGGGTGAGCGCGGCGGCGGCGGCGGGGTCGAGGTAGACGGTGGCGGCGGGGTGCTGCTGCAGGAAGGTGGCCGCGACATCGGCGTGGACTTCGCCCTCGACGGCCCGCTGCACGATCTCGGCCTTGTGCTCGCCGGTCGCCAGCAGCACCACCTCGCGCGCGTCCAGGATGGTCGCCACCCCCATCGTGATCGCTCGGGCGGGCACGTTCTCCTCGCCGAAAAAGTCGCCGGCGGCGTCCCCGCGGGTGACGGTGTCGAGGTAGAGGCAGCGGGTGCGCGATTCGCGTCCCGAACCCGGTTCGTTGAAGCCGATGTGGCCGCTGCGCCCGATGCCGAGGAGTTGCAGATCGATTCCGCCCGCGTCGCGGATGCGGCGTTCGTAGTCGAGGCAGTGCGCCTCCACGTCGGTTTCGTCCAGGTCGCCGCAGGGGATGTGGCGGTGGGCGGGGGCGATGTTGACGTGGTCGAAGAGGTGTTCCCGCATGTAGCGGTGGTAGCTGTGAAGGCTGCCGGGCCGCATGGGGAAGTACTCGTCGAGGTTGAAGGTGACGACGTTGGCGAAGTCGAGGCCCTCGTCGCGGTGCATGCGGATGAGTTCGCGGTAGACGCCTACGGGCGTGGAACCGGTGGCGAGGCCGAGCACGGCGGTGCGGCCCTCGGCGGCGCGGTCGCGAATGAGGCGCGCGATGCGGCCGGCGACTTCGGCGGCGATGCTGTCGTGGTC
>JAAXGM010000189.1 GCA_012267435.1 Gemmatimonadota bacterium | reverse complement strand
GAGGTCGGCCTCGGCATCCTCGCGGAAGTCCACGGTCTTCACGTTGAGCTCGTCCTCGAGCAACCGGCGGTGCCGGGCGAGCCGCTCCCGCAGCACGGCGTCTTCCACTGCCACGGTGGCTTCGCCGAGCGGCTGACGCACCCGGATCCGGTTCTCCTCCCGCACGCGGAGACCGAGCGACGCGATCTCGCGGACCACGGCCATCTCCTCGTTCAGGGCCTCGTCGAGCGGAAACCGGCGGTCGGGCCAGTCGCAGAGGTGGACGCTCTCCGGAGCGTCCGCGCCGCCGGGACGGACCACCAGATTCCGATGCATCTCCTCGGCGAGAAACGGAGTGAAGGGCGCGGCCAGCCGGGAAAGCACCACGAGCGCGTCGTAGAGCGTCGAGAGCGCATCCACCTTGTCGGCGTCCCGGCCCGCCGACCAGAAGCGGCGGCGGCTGCGGCGGAGCCACCAGTTGGAGAGCGACTCGACGGAGGCGGCGAGCGTGCGGGAGGCCTCGTAGGCGCGGTACGCCTCGAGGTGGGTCGCCGTTTCCCGCGCCGTCGCCTCGAGGTGCGAGAGGATCCAGCGGTCCAGGGCCGCCCGCTGCTCCACCGGGCGACCCGCGTCCGAGGCGGGCTCGAACCCGTCGATCTCCGCGTAGATCGTGAAGAACGCGTAGACGTGCCGGAGCTTCAGGGGAAACTCCCGGGAAGCGGTCAGGACATTCCGCAGCGAATGCCGCTTGTTGGCCCAGGGGGCGGCCCCGGCGAGGAAGAACCAGCGGAAAGCGTCGGCGCCGGCCTCGCTGAACGTGTGCTCGGGCGCGGTGAAGTTCCCCCGGGACTTCGATTCCTTCCTGCCCTTCGGATCGGTCACGTGGCCGAGAACGAGGCAGGAACGGTAGGGGTGCGCGCCCTCCGGGGGCTTCAGGTCGAACCGGGCGCAGGTCTCCTCGTCGAAGAGCAGCGTCGAGATCATGAGCAGCGAGTAGAACCAGCCCCGGGTCTGATCAATGGCCTCGGTGATGTAGTCCGCCGGGAACGACTGCCGGAACCGGTCCCGGTTGCGGTGCGGGAATCCCCACTGGGCGAACGGCATCGCTCCGGAGTCGAACCAGCAGTCGATGACTTCCGGCGCCCGCCGGTAGACGCCCGGCTCGCCGGGACGCGTCCAGGTGACCCGGTCGACCCAGGGCTTGTGGACCATCAGGTCGGCGTCCAGCCCGGGCCGGCGGGCCTCGGCCGCCCGGAAGTCGGCGAACGCGTCGGGGTTCTTCGCCTCGATGTCGGCGACCGAGGCAGGAGTCTCGATCCGCCCGGTGACGTCGTTGATCCAGATGTTCAGCGGGGTGCCCCAGAACCGTTCCCGCGAGAGCGCCCAGTCCACGTTGTTCCGCAGGAAGTCGCCGAAGCGGCCGTCGCGGATGTGCTCCGGGATCCACCGGACCTGGTTGCTGTTCGCGAGCGCCCGGTCCTTCCGGGCGGTGGTGCGGATGAACCAGGCCGGGCGGGCGTACTGGATCAGCGGATCCTGGTCGGAGCGCCAGCAGAACGGGTACTCGTGGCGGAGGGTCCCGGCATGGAGGAGCCGGCCGTCGGAGCGCAGCCGGCGGATGATCGTCCGGTCGGCGTCCTTGACCCATGCTCCCTCGAGCCAGGGAATGTCGGCCGTGAAGCGGCCGTCCGGTCCCACCCCACAGGGAAGCGGGATATCGGCGGCGTTTTCGTAGGCCCCCACCGTCTTCCGATGGAGGTCATGGTCCACCTCGCCGAACGCGGGCGCCTCGTGAACCAGACCGGTGCCCTGGTCGAGCTCCACGAAGTCGGCGGCCAGCACCCGCCAGAACGCCGGGACCCGGCTGCCGTCTCCGAGGCGGCCCTCGAGGCCGTGGAAGCGGCGCCAGTAGTCATCGAACGGGGGGCGATAGCGCCGGCCCACCAGTTCCTCACCCGGGAGGGTGCGGAGAGGCGGCAACGGACGCCCCAGGCGCCGGGCCAGATCCTCCCGGAGGGGGGCCGCGACGACGAGCCGGCGCGGCGCCCCTCCGGGCCCGTCGTCCCCCTCGGGGTCCTCGACGATCACGTACTCGAAATCCGGACGAACCGCCGCGTAGAGGTTGGACGGCAGGGTCCACGGGGTGGTCGTCCAGACCGTGAGGGAAAGACCCGGATCGTCGAGCAGGGGGAGGGTCACGTAGACCGCCGGGTCGTCCACCTCGCGGTAGCCGAGACCCACTTCGGCGGAGGAGAGGGCGGTGCCTCCCTGGGCCCACCACCAGACGACCTTTTCGCCCCGGTAGAGGAGGCCCTTGCGGTAGAGCTCCGAAAGCGCCCACCAGACGCTTTCCACGTAGGGTCGCCGATAGGTGACGTACGCCCCCGGCAGGTCCACCCAGTGCCCGATCCGGGCCGTCATCTCCTCCCACTCCCGGATGTAGCGGAAGACGCTGCCCATGCACGTTTCGACGAAGTTTCCGACTCCGTATTCCTCGATCTCCGCCCGGCCGTGGATGCCGAGCTGCTTTTCCACCTCCACCTCCACCGGGAGGCCGTGGGTGTCCCAGCCGGCGATGCGCTCGCAGTAGCGCCCGCGCATGGTCTGGAAGCGGGGAAAGACGTCCTTGAAGACGCGGGTCAGGATGTGGCCGTTGTGCGGCAGCCCGTTCGCCGTGGGAGGGCCGTCGTGCCACACCCACGGTCTGGATCCGGAGCGCTGCGAGAGGCTTTTCCGGAAGATGTCCCGCTCTTCCCAGAACGCCCGGATCTCCGCCTCGGCGGCAGG
>JAAXGM010000188.1 GCA_012267435.1 Gemmatimonadota bacterium | reverse complement strand
CCCGGGGCGCTTCCCGGGGCGGTCTTCGATCTCGCGATCGGCTTCCTGGCCTCGGGGCTCGATCCCGAGCGCTCCATCATCTTCGTGCAGTCCGACGTCCCCGAGCACACCGAGCTGAGCTGGCTGTTCAACTCGGTGGCGCCCATCGGCGACCTGGAGCGCATGATCCAGTTCAAGGAGAAATCCGAGCGCATGGAGTCGGTGCCGGTCGGTCTCCTCAACTATCCCGTGCTGCAGGCCGCCGACATCCTCCTCTACCGCGCCGACGTGGTGCCCGTGGGAGAGGACCAGCGCCAACACTTGGAACTGACGAGGGACATCGCGCGCAAGTGGAACGCCCGCTTCGGCAAGTACCTGCCGGAGCCGGAGCCCCACATTCCGCGCGGCGGGCGGATCGTGGGGCTGGACGGCCGGGCCAAGATGAGCAAATCGCTCGGCAACACCGTCGGCATCCTCGACGAACCCGACGAGATCCGCAGGCGCGTGCGCACCGCGGTGACCGACCCGGCGCGCATCCGCAAGACCGATCCCGGGCGTCCCGAGGTCTGCAACGTCTATTCCCTGCACGAACATTTCGCGGACCGGGAGCAGCTCGACGACATCGCCCTCCAGTGCCGCACGGCGCAACGCGGGTGCGTCCAGTGCAAGGGCATTCTGGCTGGGGAAATCGACGAGGCATTCGCCCCGATGCGCGAGGTGGCCGCGCACTATCGCGCGCACCCGAAGGAGGTGCGGCGGATTCTCGACGACGGAGCGCGGAGGGCCGGAGCCATCGCCCGGGAGACCATGGCGGAGGTCCGGTCGCGCATGGGGCTCGACTGGAAGCGCACCGCCCGCGCATTGGCGGAGGAAACGGAGTCATGAACCTGGCCGGAGTCTTCATCCCCGCGGTTACCCCCTTCGATCCCGTGACCGGAGACGTGGACGTCGTCGCGATGCGCGCCAACCTGAGGGGCTGGCTGGCGCATCCGGTGCAGGGAATCGTCATCGCGGGATCCACCGGCGAGGCGGTGCTGCTAAGCCGCGGCGAGCGCAGGCGCCTCATCGAGGCCGCGGCCGGGGTCATGACCGACGACCGCCCGCTGATCGCCGGGACCGGGGTGGAGTCCACGCGCGGCACCATCAGGCTCGGCCGGGAGGCCGCCGACGCGGGCGCCGACGCCGTGCTGGTACAGCCGCCCGCGTACTACCTGGGCGCGATGACCCCGGAAGCGGTGCGCGACCACTACACCGCGGTGGCCGACGCCTCCCCGGTGCCGGTTCTCATCTACCAGGCGCCGCTGCGCTTCAGCACCCTCGACTTCCCCTCCGGGCTGGTGGCCGAACTCTCCCGGCATCCCAACATCGTCGGGATCAAGGATTCACGGGGAAGCCTCGAGAAGGTCGCCGAGCTGCTGGACTGCACCGGGCGCGACTTCGCGGTGATCGTGGGCAACGGCGCGGGGCTGTACGCGGCCCTGGAACTCGGCGCGGCGGG
>JAAXGM010000187.1 GCA_012267435.1 Gemmatimonadota bacterium | reverse complement strand
GGAGAGGACCAGCGCCAACACCTGGAACTGACGAGGGACATCGCGCGCAAGTGGAACGCCCGCTTCGGCAAGTACCTGCCGGAGCCGGAGCCCCACATTCCGCGCGGCGGGCGGATCGTGGGGCTGGATGGCCGGTCCAAGATGAGCAAATCGCTCGGCAACACGGTCGGCATCCTCGACGAACCCGACGAGATCCGCAGGCGCGTGCGCACCGCGGTGACCGACCCGGCGCGCATCCGCAAGACCGATCCCGGACGTCCCGAGGTCTGCAACGTCTATTCCCTGCACGAACATTTCGCGGACCGGGAGCAGCTCGACGACATCGCCCTCCAGTGCCGTACGGCGCACCGCGGGTGCGTCCAGTGCAAGGGCATTCTGGCCGAGGAAATCGACGAGGCATTCGTCCCGATGCGCGAGGTGGCCGCGCACTATCGCGCGCACCCCGAGGAGGTGCGGCGGATTCTCGACGACGGAGCGCGGAGGGCCGGAGCCATCGCCCGGGAGACCATGGCGGAGGTCCGGTCGCGCATGGGGCTCGACTGGAAGCGCACCGCCCGCGCATTGACGGAGGAGGCGGAGTCATGAACCTGGCCGGAGTCTTCATCCCCGCGGTTACCCCCTTCGATCCCGTGACCGGAGACGTGGACGTCGTCGCGATGCGCGCCAACCTGAGGGGCTGGCTGGCGCATCCGGTGCAGGGAATCGTCATCGCGGGATCCACCGGCGAGGCGGTGCTGCTAAGCCGCGGGGAGCGCAGGCGCCTCATCGAGGCCGCGGCCGGGGTCATGACCGACGACCGCCCGCTGATCGCCGGGACCGGGGTGGAGTCCACGCGCGGCACCATCAGGCTCGGCCGGGAGGCCGCCGACGCGGGTGCCGACGCCGTGCTGGTACAGCCGCCCGCGTACTACCTGGGCGCGATGACCCCGGAAGCGGTGCGCGACCACTACACCGCGGTGGCCGACGCTTCCCCGGTGCCGGTTCTCATCTACCAGGCGCCGCTGCGCTTCAGCACCCTCGACTTCCCCTCCGGGCTGGTGGCCGAACTCTCCCGGCATCCCAACATCGTCGGGATCAAGGATTCACGGGGAAGCCTCGAGAAGGTCGCCGAGCTGCTGGACTGCACCGGGCGCGACTTCGCGGTGATCGTGGGCAACGGCGCGGGGCTGTACGCGGCCTTGGAACTCGGCGCGGCGGGTGGCATTCTGGGCGTCGCCAACCTGGCTCCCGCCGAGAGCGCCGCGATCCACCAGCGCTTCGCGGAGGGACGCGCCAGCGAGGCGGGTCGCCTCCAGGAGCGGATCGCACCCGTCCACGGGAAGGTGGTGGCGGGATTCGGGGTGCCGGGGGTGAAGGCCGCTCTGGATCTGCTGGGAGGCCACGGGGGAGCGCCCCGCCCGCCGCTCAGGCGGCTGGCGGCCGGGAAGGTCGGTGAGGTGGAAGCCGTTCTGCGCCGGGCCGGGCTTACGCGGCCGGAGCGCGCTCTCTCCGGTTCCGCGTCCGCATGAGGACGGGCCCGGGCCGCCTCACCCCGCACCCATCGGTTCGGACGCCCGAGAGCACCCACCCGCGCATGCCTGGTCGCATCGGCGGCGCGCCTCTCCTCGGCGCCCGGGCCTCCGGAGGAACTTGACCGTGTCGACGAAGGCCGCCGGAGGCCGCTGCACGGTCGTGGTGGGCTGCCAATGGGGCGACGAGGGCAAGGGCAAGATCGTCGATGTGCTGGCGGAGTCGGCCGACATCGTCGCCCGCTATCAGGGGGGCGCCAACGCCGGTCACACCGTCCATGTGCACGGCGACGAGTTCATCCTGCACCAGATTCCCTCCGGCATCCTCCACCCCGGCAAGCGTTGTCTGCTCGGCAACGGGGTGGTCCTCGACCTGCCGAAGTTCTTCGCCGAGTACGATGCCCTGGTGGAGCGCGGCATAGAGCTGGAGGGCCGGATCGGGATCAGCCAGCGCGCCCACCTGCTGCTGCCCTACCACCGGGCGCTCGACCACGCCGCGGAAGTACGCGCCCGTGAGAAGATCGGCACCACCGGGCAGGGCATCGGGCCGGCGTACGTGTCCAAGTCCGGGCGGCGCGGGGTCCGCGTGACCGACCTGGGCAATGCCTCGCGCTTGGAGCGCTTGGTGGAGCGGGCCATGGGGGATGCCCTGCAGGAGCTGGAGGTCGGCCGGTTCGCGGCCACGGAGCTGGAGCGCGAGGTGTGGGCGGCGCTCGCACTGGCGGGCCGCACCCTGCCGCTGTCCACCGACACCGGCCGCGAGATCGTGGAGGCGCTCGCCGCCGGGCGCTCGGTCCTGATGGAGGGCGCGCAGGGGACGGCGCTCGACCTCGACCACGGCACCTATCCGTTCGTGACCTCCTCCAACACCACCGCGGCCGCGGCCGCCACCGGACTGGGGGTGGGCCCGACCGCCATCAGCGCGGTGCTGGGCGTGGTCAAGGC
>JAAXGM010000027.1 GCA_012267435.1 Gemmatimonadota bacterium | reverse complement strand
CGGAATCCCGGCGGACGACTACGGAAAGCTGCTGCTCGCCATCGGGGTGGGACGGCACCGGCGATGGGTGTCGACACCCGCCCTTCTCGAATCCAGACATTCCCTCGAACGGAGACTGAAGATCATGGCTGCCAGAAAGATGAAATGGAGCCCGCCGCGCGGGGTGGCGCTGGCCGGTCTGACGCTGGCGGCGGTGGTGGTCGCCTGTGACACCAACGCCCCGACCGCTCTCGACGACGCGCTCCTCGACGTCCTGGCGAACCCCGAGGCGGCAGTCGACGCGGACGGAGCCGACAGTCCGGGAGCACTTCAAATCAGGGGTGCCCTCGGAGACGGCGCCCCGCTGATCTTCGTCGACGGCGTCGAGAGCGAGGCGGGCGGCGCGGCGCTCAGCTCCCTGAATCCCGACGACATCGAGAGCATCGAGGTAATCAAGGGAGAGGCGGCCGCGGACCTCCACGGCGAGCGCGCCGAGAACGGCGTCATCCGGATCCTGACGAAGGAGTCCCGGGCGTTGGACCCCGGGGAGCCGTCGGCCGATGCCGGGCGGGCACCCGGCGACGGCGGAAGCGGCGGGCCGCGCATACGGATTCGCGGGACCGGATCCGACGGCATGGCTCATGGCCGCCAATTCGGGATCCGCACTGGCCAGCTTGTGCTCCGGCGCGTACCCCCCCTACCCGTCCTCGGTGACCGGCGTCTCGTGCGTCCCCCACTTCTCGAACCACTTGCGCAGGTATAGCTGCGTGCGCAGGAAGTTGGAGGGCCGCGAGCTGGTGCCGTGCCACTCATCCTGGAAGCGGATCATGACGGTGGGCACGCCCACGTACCGCAGCGCCTGGTAGAACTCCTCGGTCTGGCCCATGGGGGTGCGCAAGTCCATCTCGCCCGTAAGGAGCATGGTCGGGGTGGTCACGTTTCCGACGTAGAAGATGGATGAGCGGTCGATCCACTCCGCCGGATCCTCCCAGAAGGGCTTCTCGAAGGTGCGCGTGTAGCTGATGGCGTCCGAAGTGCCCATCGCGGACATCCAGTTGACGATGGGGCAGTTGGCGGACGCGGCGGTGAAGCGGTCGGTGTTGCCCACGATGTAGCTGGTGAGGATGCCGCCGCCCGAGCAGCCGTAGACGAAGAGGTTGTCCTCGTCCACGTAGCCGCGCCCGAGCATCTCGTCGACCCCGGCCATCAGGTCCGGGAAATCGGCCCCGGGATAGTCGTGGTTGATGGCGTTGGCGAACTCGGTGCCGTAGCCGGTACTGCCGCGCGGGTTGGTGTAGAGCACCACGTAGTCGTTGGCGGCGTGCTCCTGGAAGGCGAAGTTGAAGCCGCCGTTGTACATGCTGTGCGGGCCGCCGTGGATGACCAGCATCATGGGGTAGAGGCGGGACGGGTCGAAGTCGGGGGGCTTCACGATCCACCCCTGGATGCGGAAATCGTCCTCCGAGTCGTACCAGATCTCCTCGACTTCGCCCAGCTCGACGTACGCCAGCACGTCCGCGTTCACGTCGGTGAGGCGCCGCGCTTCGTCGGGGCTGTCGAGATCGAAGCTGTAGACGTCTCCCGGCTCGTGGGCGCTGGAGACCACCCCCACGCCCACTCCGTCGTCCGAGAACGACGACAGGCCGAACAAGTGCTCGCCGGAGGTCAATTGCGTCACCCCGCCATCGACCGACACGAAGTGAAGCTGCGCGTAGCCGTCGCGGCGCACGTTGAAGTAGAGGCCGCTTCCGTCGGCCGCCCACATCATGCCCCCGACCTGCCGGTCGTAGTCTCCGGAGATGACGCGCGATCCGGAGCCGTCCCGGTTCATCAGGTGGATTTTCTGGTTGCGGTAGGTGTCGCGGTGGGTGTCGATCCCGGTGTAGGCGATGAGCGAGCCGTCGGGCGAAGGCACTGGGCCGCCGTCGGGGCCCCGCCTGTCGGTAAGCCGCCGAATGTCGCCACTCGCCACGGCGACCGCGTAGATCTCCGATTCCTGCCAGTGCTCGGGACGGTCCCAGTCCTCCTCCCGGTATGAGGTGAAGTAGATCTCGCTGCCGTCGGGGCTCCACTGGATGCCGGAATGGTTCCAGTCGCCGTCGGTGAGCCGGCGCGCGGTGCCGCCCTCGGCCGGGACCACGAAGACGTGGGTCCAGCCGGTGTCCACGTAGCCCTGCCGGTCGCGCTTGTAGCCGGCCCGTTCCACCACCTTGGGCTCGCGCACCCACTGAGCACCCTCGGGACGCCGCGGAAGCTCCACGCCGGCGAAGTCGGCCCGGTCGGGCACCCGGCTGGTGAAGGCGATCCACGCGCCGTCGGGCGACCAGCGCGGTCCCGACGGCCCGTTCTCCAGCCGCGTGATCTGGCTGACCGCGCCCTCGTCGTCCATCCATCGGACAAAGAGCTGGGAGCCGCCGGGCTCGCCGCGCGCGGTGAAGAGGATGCGGGTGCCGTCGAGCGACCAGCGAGCTCCGCCGCCGTCGATCAGGTGCCGGGCGCGGGAACCATCGGCGTTCATGATCCACAGCGACGACTCCCGGCGGTCGGCCTGCTTGTCGACCCAGCCCCGGGTGTAGACGATGCGCTCCCCGTCCGGGGAGATGCGCGGATCGGACACGCTCTCCATGTCCAGGTAGTGCGCGAGCGACAGCCGCTCCTGGGCCGCCGCGGGGGTGGTGGCGGACAGGACGGCGAAAGCGGGGCAAGCCGCAGTGGCGAAGGCGGCGATGGCGGCGGCGGCGTTGGGGCGATGTCTCATTGGATGCTCCTCCACTTTCCGTTTACTCACTTCGTTGCATCGAATACTCATCATGTTGAGCAATTCGCATTCCGGATAGCTCATCTCGGTTTCTTACTCTGTCCGTTACATCAGCCCGGCCGAGGCGGCCCCGCAGGTGCCTGGGCCGACTCCCCGTGAATGATCAACTCACGTTTCGGGTACGGGATCTCCACCCCCGCTTCGGCAAATGCGGCGACCGCCTTCCCCGTGATCTCGTCGGCGATCCGGCGGCGGTTGCGGGCCTCGAGGATCCACACGCGCAGCTGGATCTGTACGTCCGAGGGTCCGAAACCGCGCACGATGACGAGGGGTTCGGGCGACGGCTTCACGCCCTCCACCTTCTTCGCGGCCTCGACCAGCAGCACCTTGGCGCGGTCGATGTCGGACTCGTACGCCACGGAGAAGGGGATGCGCAGGCGAATGTCCTCGCCGGACATCGTGTAGTTGATGATGTCGCGCACCATGATCTGGCTGTTGGGCACGACGATCACCAGGTTGTCCGGGTTGCGGATCTTGGTGGCGCGCAGGCCGATCTCGATCACGTCACCCCAGGTGCCGGTCTCGTTGGGCGCGCTCCAGAGCTCGATGCGGTCCCCGACCTTGAAGGGCCGGTCCATGATCAGCAGCACGCCGGCGATCAGGTTCGAAAGCGTGTCCTTGGCGGCCAAGGATAGCGCGAGACCCATGACGCCCGCGCCGGCCAGCAGCGGGGCGATGTTCAGTCCCAGCAGGTCCAGGGCCAGCACGGCTCCGAGCGCCAGGGCGATGAAGCGGACGGTGCGATTGATGAGGGGGAACGCCGTCTCGTCGAGCGTCGTTTCACCCTTGGCGATGACCCGGTCCTCGACCACGTCGAGGATGTCGCCAATAAAGCGGCTGAGCGGAAGGAAGAGGAGCCCGACCCAGATCGCGAGGACCCAGTTCGCCGCCAGCGGCGCATCCCCGGTCGCGTTGGGGATGGCCCAGATGTGGATGAGACGCCATGCGGCCCAGGCGAGGATCGAGAACAGCCCCGCGCTCAGCAGAAACTCCACGAAGTGATCGTCGAGCCGGGTTTCGGTGCGTTTCACCCATCGCCTCTTCGCGCGGCCGAGAATCCAGCGGACGATGAAGTATGCGACCGTGGCCAGGGCGAGCGCCGCAACGGTGGGAACCCAGCGCGGAGCCGCGAAGGCAAGCGCCGCCCGCCACAGCGCCCCGATGTCGATGGACTCGAAGTTGAAATCCAGGAATTCCAAGCGCGCCTCGCTCCGTTTGAGGAATCGGGGGATGACCGACCCGTGAGGGGCCTAGCCTAATCGTTTCGTCGCTCGTATATCAACCGGATCGTCGGATCCCGTCCCGCTCCGTCCACCGCGCACGTGGCTCGAATTCGCGGAACATGATCGACAGCCCCGGGTGGGACACCGCCGAAAACGGACTCTTCTTCCTCCGGAGAACTTGCCGATGAAGGCGCGCGCTGTCGGGTCGGGCCCTTCGCTCCACGCCATCCGGTTCGTCTCCTGGATCCGGGCGCTGCGGTTCGCACCCTTCTTCGCCCTCCCGCTTGCGGCCTGCACGGCGCGCGGGGAGCCGGCCGATGTTCTCGTCCTCGGGGGCTCGGTGCTGGACGGTTCGGGGAGCGACGCGATGGCGGCCGACGTGGCCGTGACCGGTGACCGCATCCGGTTCTTGGGGGATGCCGCGAGCGCGGGGATCACGGCGCGCGACACGATCAACGCGCGCGGGCTGGTGGTCGCGCCCGGATTCATCGACATGCATTCGCATGCCGAGCTCGACACCGGCCACGGGCGGGACGCGCGCGCCTTCCTCTTCCAAGGCATCACGACGGTCGCTCTCGGGTTGGACGGGGGCGGCTCGGCCCATGTGGCGGACCGGCTGGCCAAGTGGACCGAGGACGGCATCGGGGTGAACTCCTTCCTTTCCGTGGGCCACAACTGGGTGCGGCGCCAAGTGATGGGGATGGCGAACCGCGCGCCCACCGAGGCCGAGCTGGACGAGATGCGCGCCCTCGTGCGCAGGGGCATGGAGGAAGGCGCGTACGGCTTCTCCTCCGGACTCTTCTACCTGCCCGGCAACTATGCGGAGACCGGGGAGGTGATCGAGCTGAACCGGGTCGCCGCCGAGTACCCGGGGGCGATCTACGACACCCACGACCGCGATCTCGGCGCCGCCTATCCGTCCTTCGGCTACCTGAAGTCGATCGAGGAGGGCATCCGCATCGGCGAAGAGGCGGGGACAAAGGTCATTTTCAGCCATTTCAACGCCCAGGGGGCGCACAATTACGGCCGCGCGCCCGAGGGAGCCGCGCTCATCGAAGCGGCGCGGGCGCGTGGGGTCGAGGTGGCGGGAGCGCATCACTCCTACACGGCGACCCAGTCCAACCTGCGCTCGTATACGATTCCGAGCTGGTTCGTGGCGGGAGGCGACACGGCGATGCTGCGGCGCTTCGACGACCCCGACACGGTCCAGGCGATCGACCGCCAGACGCTCGAGATGCTCACCATCCGGGGCGGCGCCGACCGCCTTCTGTTCGCCGACCGGCGGCCCGAACTGAACGGCAGGACGCTCCAGGAGGTGGCCGACGACCTGGGCATGGAGCCTTCCGCCGCGGCCCGCCACATCCTGCGCGAGGGGAACGCCGCGGTGATGAACCTCGGCCTCTACGACGTCGAGAACGTGCGCCACCTGGCGCAGCTCGACTGGATGATGACCTGCACGGACGGGCGGGACCCGGGACCGACCCGGCCGATCACCCATCCCCGCGCCTTCGGGTCGTTCTCGAAGAAGATCCGCGACCTGGTGCTGGACGAAGGGCTCATCACCCTGCCCTTCGCGGTGCGCTCCATGACCGGGCTGGCCGCCGACTTCCTTGAATGGCCCGAACGGGGCTACCTGCGCGAGGGATACTTCGCCGACATCGTCGTGCTGCGGCTGGACGCGGTGCGGGACATGGCCACCTACGAGGATCCGCACCAGTACTCGGAGGGCACCGTGCACGTGATCGTGAACGGCAGCTTCGCGATCCGCGACGGCGAGGCCACGATGGCGCTGGCGGGACGCGCGCTGGTGCGCGGCGGAGCGGCCTTCGGCGCGGGAGGTTCCGCGGAGGCGGGGGCACCGTGATGAGCGGACGGGAACATCCGCGAACGGATTCCGGGCGCGGACGCGAGCGGGCCGGCCTCGTGGCCGCTGAACCCGGGGGACGCGAAGTCCTCGCGTCGCGCGAGGGGGGGTTGCTGACGCTCACGCTCAACCGGCCGCATCGTCTGAACGCGGTCAATCTGCCGCTCTACGAGAAGCTGGTCGCGGAGCTGGAGGCCGCGGCGGCGAACCCCGGCATTCGCTGCGTCATCGCCACCGGCAACGGGCGGGCGTTCTGCGCCGGGGCGGACCTGAAGGCGCACGCCGAGCAGCCGATGACGGAGGAGGAACGGGAGCGCTATGTGCGCACCGCCCAGCGCGCCAACCATCTGATTCAGACGATGGGTACGCCGGTGGTGGCTGCGGTCAACGGGCACGCGATCGGGGCGGGGCTTGAGTTGGCGCTGTCCGCGGACTTCGCCATCGCCGCGGCGGAAGCGAAGCTGCGGCTGCCCGAGATCGCGCTCGGCACCTTCCTGGGCGGGGGCGTCGTGTACACGCTGGCCGAGCGGGTCGGGGTGCTGAAGGCGCGCGAACTCGTCTACCTGGGCGATTTCTTCTCGGGGGCGGAAGCCGCCCGCATGGGCGTGGTCAACCGGGCGCTTCCGGCGGACGAGGTGCTGCCGGCCGCCCGGACGCTGGCCGCCCGCCTGGCCCGCCGCGCCCCGATTCCGCTGGCGGAGGCCAAGCGCCTGATCGGACCCGCGGGCACCCTGTCGCGCGATCAGGCGCTCGAGCGGGAGCGCGCCGCGCTCGAGGAGATCTTCCGAACGGCGGACTGGGCGGAGGGGGTGGCGGCGTTCCGGGAGGGGCGGGCTCCGGACTACCGGGGTCGATAGTCGTTGGCCGGCCAACTGTTTGCGGACCATCATCGTCCGACGGGCACCGTCCCCCCATCGGGCGGTGGACCCGTGATGGGACGATCATCCTCTCCGGGATCCTGAAATGACCCTCCGGCGCATCTTCGAGCCCGCTTCGATCGCGGTGGTGGGGGCCAGCGCCAACCCGACGAAGAGGGGCTATCAGATCCTGCGCGGGCTGGCGAAGTCGGGCTACCGGGGCCCGGTCTACGCCGTAAATCCGCGCGGCGGACGCCTATTGGGCCACGTCCTGCTCACATCCGTGGAGGCGCTGCCGCACGGCGTGGACCTGGCGGTGCTGTGCACCCCCGCCCGGATGGCGCCCGCGCTCGTGCGCGCCTGCGGGGAGCGGGGCGTCGGCGGTGTGGTGGTGCTGGCGGTGGGATTCGGAGAGTCCGGAAACACCGGCGCCGAGTTGGAGGCCCGCCTGGGCGAGGCGGCGCGCGCGCACGGCGTGCGGGTCATCGGCCCGAACACCTCCGGCATGATGAACCTCCACCAAGGAGTGAACCTGATCGGCGTGCGCGGCGTGCGGGCCGGCGGGATCGCGCTGCTGGTGCAGTCGGGCAACATCGCGCTCGGGCTCATGAACGAGATCGGCGCGCGCACGCGGGAGGGGATTTCCGTGTGCTGCGGGCTCGGCAACCAGGTGGACATCGGGTTCGACGAGGTGCTCGAGTACCTCGGTGAGGACGAGCACACGAGGGCGGTGATCGCGCATGTGGAGGGCTTCACGGACGCGCGCGCGTTCCTGGGGGCCGCCGCCCGGGTCACGCCCCGCAAGCCCTTGGTGGTGATCAAGTCGGGGCGTACGGCGGTGGGGGCCAGGGCGGCCCTGTCGCACACCGGGGCGGTCGCGGGTCCGTACGACCGGCTGCGCGCGGGGTTGGCGCAGGCCGGGGTGACCGAGGTGCGGCGTACCGACCAGCTGGCGGCGGTCGCGCATGCGCTTGCGTCGCAACCCGCCGCGCCGTCCGGCGGCGGGATCGCCCTCCTCTCGGACGGCGGCGGGCAGAACACTCTGGCGGTGGACGCGATCACCGATTCGGGGGCGCGGCTGGCGACCCTTGCGCGCGCGACCCGGGACCGGCTGAGGGAGGTGTTGGGCCCGGCCGCCGCGGTCGCCAACCCGGTGGACGTGGCGGGGGCGGCGGACACCGACCCGGGTGTCTTCACACGCGCCCTGGACGTGCTCGCCCCCGACCCGGCGGTCGGGATCGTCTTGGTGGTGGGGCTCTTCGGCGGCTACGGAATCCGCTTCTCCGACAGCCTCACCGCCCCCGAGACCGAGGCCGCCCGGGCGATGGCGGCCAGGATGCGCGCCCTCGGGAAGGCCATGGTCGTGCACTCCATGTACGCGACCCACGACAGCCCGCCCCTGAAGGCCTTCGTCGACGCCGGCATCCCCGTGATCGAGTCGCTGGAGGCGGCGTGCCGCGCCGCGGTCGAGCTCGAGCGCAGGTCGCGCCGACGGCGCGCATCTCGGTGGGATCCCGAAGGCCATCCTGAGGGAACCGGTGCGGTTGGCGCGGCGCGGACCGTCTCCCGGGCGGGCCCAACCCCGCCCGACCCGCAGGCCGAACCGTCGCCGGCCACCTCCGGGATCGGCACCCCGCCGTCCGACGCGGACCCCACCGCCGCCCCGCCCCACCCCGCGATCCGGGCGGCGCGCGCGGAGGGACGGATCATCCTGACCGAATCGGAGGCGCGCGCTCTGCTGGCGTCGGCGGGGCTGGCCTTCCCGGCCGCCGTGGTCGCCAAATCGGGAGACGCGGCGGCCCGGGCGGCGGAACGCCTGGGCTGTCCGGTGGCGGTCAAGCTGCTCTCCCGCCGGATCACCCACAAGTCGGACGCCGGCGGGGTGGTGCTTGACGTGGCGGATGGCGCCGCCGCCGCCCGCGCCTTCGAGGCCATCGTCTCAAATGCCCATGCCTACGCCCGCGCCGAAGGCCTTCCTCTGGAAGCCTGGTCCGTACTGGTCACCCCGATGCTGCCCGCACCCACGGCCGAACTGCTCGTCGGCGCATACCGCGACCCCCAGCTCGGCCCCGTGCTGACCCTGGGCAGCGGCGGTACCCACGTGGAGGTGCTGCGCGATGTCACCCACCGGGTGCTTCCCGTGCGGACGCGGGACGTGGCGATGATGACGGGGGAACTGCGCGCCAGTCCTCTGCTCACCGGAAGCCGGGGCCGTCCTCCCGTCTCCCTGGCCGGAATCATCCAGGCGGCCGAGGCCGTGGCGCGCTGCGTCATGACGTGGAGCGACGTGGCCGAAGTCGAAGTCAACCCCCTGCTTGCGTACAGCGACCGCGCAGTCCCGGCGGACGCGCGCGTAGCCTTGTCCAAAGCATGAAGACACGCGTCCGCGGAGCCCGGAGATGTCCCGCGCCTGGGGGCCAAGGTTGCACGCCCGCAAGCAGAACTCGCATCTTGCCATCCTTCGAAGCGTACGCGCCACCCTCATCCCGGAGCCTTCGGTGAACAAGAACTTCCTCATGGCCACGATCGCGGGCGGCATTACCCTGTGGGTGCTGGGCTTCCTCATCTACGGCGTACTGCTGGCGGACTTCTTCGCCAACGACGCGATCAACCCCGAGCCCATCATGTGGGCGGTGACCCTGGGCCAGCTCCTTTCCGCCGCTTTCCTCACCATCATTCTCGGCTGGAAGGGCGTCGCGAACGCGAAGGAAGGCTTTCAGGCCGGAGCGATCGTCGGGGCCGTCATGGGCCTTGCCTTCGGCCTGATGATGTACGGAACGATGGTGGGCATGCACACGATCGCCACCCTCATCGGCGATACCGTGGTCTCGCTGGTCGTCTACGGGATCGGTGGCGCGGTGATCGCGATGGCGCTCAACCGCGGAGGCGCCGAAGCCTGACTCCGGCTCTGGAGGCATGGTCGCCCGAAGCCCCACCGCCGGGTCTCACGAGCGCGCCGGATCCGGAATCCGCGCCACGATCACCCGCACGTCGAAATCCTCCGCCCCGACCTCGACGAGGAATGTCGCGCTCGCGCCTCTTTCCGCCGCCCGGAAGTCGTGGAAGCGCGCGCCGCTTCCGGTCAGTTCGCCGCGGAAAGGCCGGCTCACCGCGAAATCCGACCAAAGGACCGCCGTATCGTCGGATGATCCGGTTCGGGTGACCGGCCAGGGATAGTGCCCGGGGGCGTTCAGGGAGGGAGCGAACTCTCCCACTTCCGGAAAGTCGTAGGACGAGAAGCGCGGCACGCCGTCCAACAGGCTGTCCTCGGCCCCCGCCACGGACATCGCCACGGCGTGCTGGGTCAGCAGATCGTCGAACGTCAGACCGCTCACGCTCTCGATGCCCGACAGGCCAGGGGCGGTGAGGGAGTCGTTCAGCAAGGTGACGAACGCCTCGTCCTCGGCGGGCGAGGTTCCGGCCGCCCCGAACCAGTCGCGCAGGAAGCGATGGTAGTGCCAGCCGCTCCCGTAGACGTTGCCCCGGTCCCTGGGCCTGAACGTGACCGCGTTGGGACGATCGGTGAACCAAGCAAAGGCGGACGCGGTGCGGCCGATCAGGTTGACGATCCCGTACACCTCCGGATACGACCCGTTGATCCCCGCCTCGAGCATTGCGCCGGTCACGCGGTCGTGGGCCGCCGGTCCTCCCGCAGCCTCCCACGCGAGCCGCGAACTCATTTCCTTGGCGATCTCGGCCGTGCCCTCCTCGATCCAGGTCGGATGAAAGTCCGGGGTCCTCTCGCCCGCCACGCCCAGAGAATGCCGCACCCGCTTGTAGAGCGAGCTGACGTGCTTGACTTCGTGGACGAGCCCGCCGAAGGCCCAGTAGCGCTCGCCGTCGAGTTGCGCGAAGGCGCCGGCGCTCATGCGCACCAGCTCCATTTCGTTGGAGGAGGCGCACGTCTCGCGGGGGAGCGTATGGTCGCCGCTCCAGACGAAGGCCCGGACGCCGTTGAGCACCGGGTCCACCACCACGACGACCCGGCCATCGTCGTTGACGTCGCTGGTGCCGCCGAAGTAGCGCTCGATCACGGGGGCCCCGTAGTCCGCGTAGTGGGCGAGGATCCGGTCGGCGTTGGCCTTGGAGATGCCTGTCGCTTCGCCTGCGTCCTCGTAGACGGCGATGTGGCGGTTCTCAGTGACCAGGCGGGCGTTCAGGGTCGTGTGGGCATCGCAGCGGTCCCATGGTTCGGCCGTCGGATTGTACAGACGGAACGAGCGCGTCGACGGACTCGGCCCGGCGTCCGCGGCCACCGCTCCTCCGACCCGGATTGAGCGGTCGGGCAGGATCTCAAGACGTCCATCCACCGACAGGCGCGAGAAGAGTTCGTCCTCCTGTCGTCGTATCTCCCGATGCAGGGCGGCGTTGGCGCGCTCGATCTCCTGGATCTCCCGCAGTTCACGGGCCGGGATGGCCTGGCGGAAGGCGCGCGCGGCGGAAGCTCTGTGCGCGACCGGCCGCGGTGCCGCAGCGGCCACGGCCCGACTTCCCGCGGCATCGGCCTCGATGTGCAGCGCCACCGGCATGATGGCGCTGCTCCCGCCATCGGCTCCCGCCAGCGCGACTCGGTAGTACGCGCCCGCCTCGGGAGCGCGCACGTGGAAGCCGCATCCATGGATCGCGTCCGCCTCCAGAATGCGCACCTGCCCCAGTTCCAGCCCGAGCGGAGCATCGCATGCGCGCAGGGTGAACTCGCGAACCGCCTCCCCGCCCTCCGAGTCGGCGAGCCGCACCCGCAGGGCAACGGTGGCCGTATCCTCAGGAACGCCGCGGATGATTCCTCGCGAATCGAACTGGAGGCCCGTGGGCAGGTTGCTTTCCTCCCCGAGACTCCACGCGTATCCCTCGGTGGAACCGCCCCTGGCGCGCAGGCGGACGAAGTAGGGGAGCGTGAGCCGCGCCCGGGAAAGGGAGTCGGTCTCTATGGTCAGCGGCAGCCGCTCCCCGGTGGCCTGGAACTCCGCGGTGACGCTCCCCGCGGTGGCGGCCAACGTGTGCCCGGCGGCCGTTCCCAGCGTCCAGATGGTCTGGGCGAGACCGGCGGGGTTGGTGACGGCCGACGCGGGTGCCGCGGAACCCCCTCCCGAAGTCACCGCGAACCGTACCCGAACCAGCCCCGCGGGATGGCCGTTGGCGTCCGTCACGCGCACGACGGCCGCAACCGGCAGCGGCTCGCCGATGAAGCCGGCCTGAAGGTCGCCGGCCACCTTTTCGATCATGCCCGGCTCCTGTGCCACCGTCACCTGGATTCTCGAGCTGAGCGTTCCGGAGGCGGCGGTCACGGTGGCCGTCCCCGCCGCCATCGCCGTGACCACCCCATTGCCGAAATCGACCATCACCGTCCCCGGCCGGTCGCTCGTCCACGCCACCCTCCGGCCGGACACCGGGTCGCCGTAGTGGTCAACGACCTCCGCCCGCAGCTGCCCGGTCTGGCCGATGGCGGTCAGCGTCAGGTCGGCGGGGAGCACCATCAAGGCGGCGGGGATTCCCGGGGGCGGCCCCGCCGGACCGTCGCCGCAGGAAAGCGCCACGGCCACGCAGAGGCAGGCGCGAATCGGGCGCGTGAGGGCGATGGAGAGTTGCGTCAGGACTTGATGCGGCATTGACCTAAGATAGGGGAACCCACACGGTTCGGGCACATTCGGGCGACGCTCCCGGTAATCGGATCGGAAGCCCGCCGCGCCTTGACAAGGCACGGAAGTCTGCCATTCTGGCAGATTCCGTCGATCCACGCGAGACAGGTCTGCCATTTTGGCAGACTTTGGACGGCAACCGGCACACCTGACGCGCCGACCCGCTGTTCTTGCGGTAAGGTGGTCCTGCCCCGCTTTCGTGGATTCCGCGCCATGACGAACCAGCCTCGACTCCTTCTCCTCTCCGTTGCCGCGCTGTGGGCCTGCGGGGACGGAGGCACCGAACCCATCGCGCCACCCGATCCACCCCGGCCGACCACAGTGACGGTCAGTCCCCCCACCGCCGAGCTCACGGCCGTGGGCCTGACGCTTCAGCTGTCGGCGCGGACGCTCGACCAGAACGGACGGGCGATGGAGAGCGCGAGCGTGACGTGGACGAGCAGTGACGCCACGGTGGCGACGGTAGGCGCCTCGGGACTGGTGACGGCCGTGGCCAAAGGCACGGTGACGATCACGGCGACGGTCGGAAGTGCGAGCGGGACCTCCCAGATCACGGTGGTCGAGAGCCCTGACCGGGCGACCCTCGTGACGTTCTACGAAGCCGCCGACGGGCGCAACTGGGTCAACAGCGAGCACTGGATGACCGGTGCCCCGCTCGGGGACTGGTACGGGGTGGATGTGGATGCTTCCGGGCGGGTCGTGAGCATCGATCTCTCCGGCGAATTCGGAACAACGCACGGCCTCTCGGGTCCGATCCCGCCCGAACCAATTCATGTAGATGTAAATGACAGCATAGCAACAGGTTACAGGTATACCAAGCGGGCATGTATCACACAGAATACGCAGGAGTGAGCGGGAATCCACTGGACCAAATCAGATGTCCGCGGACGTAAGCGTTCGGTCAAGCCATGGGTGCGACGTCCTGCGGGCTTGCCCCCGATGAAGACCGATTCTCTATCGAAGCGGCCCCTTCCACCTCCATCACGGCTGGGAGCAGAGAACGGAGATGAGTGGGGTTATCGGACATTTCCTCTCCTGCGATGCTGGCGCGCCATTGCGACGGTGTCCCGGTCACGCCTTCGGGTCGAGCAGCCGGGGAAGTTTGAACTGCTCAGCCGGGGCCTCATCCACATGCGGATACCGGCGTTCCAGCACGTCGAGCAGTGTCGTGCCAATCCTTGTAGTGAGCCGCATCAGGTCGAGCGCGTGCAGCACAGCCCGAAGGTGCTCGTCTGAGCCGAACTCAAACTCATCCTCGCGGCCCGATAGCACTTGACGAGCGACCAGTTGAAGTTCGCTTGGGGGAATCTCGTCGAATCGTCGGGGTCCGCGGCGACGAGAGACGATCGGTGGACTATGCGTTGACCGCACGATGGCGCGAACCAATCCGCCCACATTCCACTCGTCCTCTGTTACGACGAGCCCTCGGCGTATGGCGTGCTGAAGCGCCCTGTTCAGTCGACGTTTCAGCACGCGGCCGAGGTTGCGAAGGCCACAGCCATGCAGATAGATGCGGTAAGCACGCTCCACCAACATGGGCTCCTCAACATGGATGATCCGACATAGCCCCTCGGCGACCTCGGCTGCGGAGGAGTGCCTTGGATCTGGGCCTGCTGACCCTTCGAATGCCGCGTAGGGTGCTAGTAGAGTGGCTTCAGCTTCCGGCTGGCGTTCCTCCGGTGTTTCGTCAGACTCGGACGAAGAATCCGACGGGGCGCGCGTCTCAACGTGCGGTCGGTCCGGTTCGCCATCGCCCGCAGGGTCTGTACCGCCTTCCAACTCATCACCCACAGCCGTTGCTGGTGAGATACCTTCATCCGGTGTCCCGTTGGCGCGCTGCTCGCTTGTCTCCACCGGCGTATTCTCGAAGGCCTCACGAAGTTTGCCGTCGAGCTTGGAGAGCGCCCCAGCCTTGTTGGTCCACCAGTCCGTGGACCAGATCCGCAAGATCTGCCAGCCCAAGCCCTCAAGCACGGCTTGCCGGATCTTGTCTCGCTCTCTTGCGGTAGCCGAGCTGTGGTACATGGCACCATCGCACTCGATGCCTGCGAGGTAGCGGCCGGGAGCATCTGGATGTACGACGCCAAGGTCGATTCGGTAACGCGACACCCCGACCTGTGGATGTACTGTCCAGCCCCGTGATCCGAGCGCATGGGCAACCGCCGTCTCGAACGGCGAGTCGAAGTCGTCTCGGTATCCCTGTGGACTCACACCCAGAACCCGTCGTCCATTCTCTGCGAACCTGAGAAAATCGCGCAGGTCGGCGACCGCCCTGGCCCGAGTGCGCGAGAGATCGATCGCGTCTGGATGTAAGGTCGAAAACACGATCAGCTCATGCCGAGCACGCGTCAGTGCGACGTTGAGACGACGCTCGCCTCCCTGCCGGTTCAGAGGGCCGAAGTTCATCGTCACATGCCCGGCACGGTCGGGGCCGTATGTGACGCTAAAGAGAATGACATCGCGTTCGTCACCCTGTACGGTTTCGAGATTCTTGACGAACACGGGTTCAGACGCCTCTGCCGAGAACGCCCACTCGATTTCGGGCTTCCGTCGGCGCGCGTCGTCCAAAAGGTTCTCAATTAGTGTCTGTTGTTCGGAGTTGAATGTCACAACGCCGATCGACTTGGCTTGGTTCGGTCGGTTGGGTTGCGTCAACCGGCTGACGATCTCAGCCACGATGGCCCGCGCCTCTCCCTGGTTGGTGCGTGCACCGCCTCGGGCGTAGAATGCGTCGCCGTTAATCCGCTTAAGGCGCACGGCACCGTCACCCACCGTTGGGGCAGGAAAGGTGAACAGCCCGTTTTCGTAGTATCGGTCATTCGAAAAGGCGATCAAGCTCTCGTGACGTGACCTGTAATGGAGAGTAAGGGTTCTAGAGGGGATGCTCGCGGCTAGCATCTCCTCTAGGATGCTTTCGAGATCGCCCTCCGTCTCGATGTCCCCGCCGGGATCGTCGTCTGCGCGGGCAAAGAAGTTGCTGGGCGGCATCTGCTTGGGGTCTCCCGCGACGATCACCTGCCTTCCCCGAGCGATCGAACCCACGGCATCCCACACCGTGATTTGGGACGCCTCGTCGAAGATGACGACATCGAAGAGTGCTTGATCGGCCGGCAGGTACTGCGCGACCGATAGCGGCGACATCATGAAACAAGGGGTCAAACCCGTCAGCACGTCCGGTGCCGCCTCCAGCAACTTCCGCACAGGCATGTGTCCTCGCTGCTTCCTGATCTGGCGCTGCAATACCCCCCACTGCGGATTCCTATCGCCCTCGTCGCGGTCCGGCAGCCTCCCAGACGATTTCGCCGCGATGTACCGGGCCGTGAGCTGCCGGTACTCGTCGTCAAGCTGCCGGAACTTCAAGATCGCGGCTTCGTGTTCGGGCGTATTAAAGGTTCGAAGCACTGCGTCCTCTTCGAGGAGGGATGTCGACCACCATGCGCAGTAGGCCGCTTCGAAGGTCTCCCCGATTTCCTCCGGGGCCACTCCTCCCGCCTCGACGGCGTTGACCAGAGGTCGTAGGCCGGAGTCGATCGCCTCGGCGCGGCGTTTCCGCCACGCGCACCAACCGTTGAGTTCCAGATGACGAGCAGCGATCCTGTCGGCAGTCTCTCGAATCTGGGCGGGCGCATGGGCCGCATCGGCAAGCCGCTTCCGCACGGTCGGGCCTGCGACCTCCTCAAACGCGGCTACGGAGTCCTTCAGCTTGTCAAGGGCGCGCAGATAGTCGGTCGCGGTGCAGCCCACGCTACCGTCCGGGGCGAGTAGGTCGTTTCCATCATGGAGGAGATTCCGTACCTTGCCACGCAACTCAACCAGCCCCTGCGGATCGACGGTCAGTCTCTCAACAACGGCCCGTACTCGCTGGCCAATCTCGCGAAGCGAAGCAGCCGTTGCGTGTGGCGTCGCATGTCTGGACCAGCCCTTGAGTCCAGACAGTAGCCCGTCCAACCGGTCGATCGCTTCACCTTCTCGACGCAAGTCCGCCAGCAGTAGAGCGTCTCGGGACGGATCGGGAATGCCCCGCGCGCCGTTCGCGCACAACTCTTTCACAATCCGCCGTTTCGCGAAGGTGCTCATCGGCCACGGCTTCTGATCAGCCTCCGCCCAGCGCCGACCGATGTCCTCTCCATCGAGTTGCCGCCAGGCGAACGGTTCGTATCGGCAGCTAAGTGAGGCCTCGGCACTCCCATACTCCTCCAATCTCTGCTCCGCTTCTTCGAGCGCGTCGATCTGATCGAGACCATCAGGGTCAAGCGCGTAGAACGTGGGTTTGCGGAACGAATCAAGCAGCACCCGCGCAAGCTCGCCCAGCGATTCGAGCCTGGTCATCGTGTGGTCCGGCAGCTCGGCTCCGAGTGATCCGCAGAGGGAAGCGCAGAACCCCTCCACGGCCCTTGCGTCGGACGATAGCGTCCCGCATCGCGCGACCACCCGCGATTGCCAATTCGGCGTCCACTCTCCCGTCTCGATGAGATGGAACGGGCTTTGCGAGATATCTCCCACCGCCTTGGCTTGAATCGAGAGGTTGTCCACAACCTCGCGCAGAGCCCGTAGACCGCCTTCATCGTGATGGTCGGCGCACGGCCATGAGAGCGTGAGCCGGCTGGCGATCTCCTCATCGCGGATCTTCACGCCCATCGCATGGAACGCCGTCAGGCCGTTCCGTCGCTTCCTGTGCAGGTGATCGACGACGCGGTTCAGGCGCTCACGCAACGACAGCAGTTCTTCGGCTTTCCGCTGCCAGTCCTCCGGCTCGATCCCGGCCGTGTCCTGGGCCGCCTCCAACTGCCTTAGCACGTCGGTCTTGCGAGCCTTGTTGGAGTGGAGTTCGAGGCAGAACCGGCCGAGCCCAATCTGGTCCAATCGCCGGTAGACCACTTCCAACGCGGCCGTCTTCTCGGACACGAAGAGCACCGTCTTGCCCTTGCCCAGCAGGTGTCCGATGAGATTCGAGATGGTCTGGCTCTTTCCGGTTCCCGGCGGGCCAATGATCACGAAGTCCTTGCCCTTGTCGGCCGCCGCTATGGCGGCCATCTGCGAGGAGTCCGCAGGCAGCGCGGTCAGCAGGTCGGAAGGCTTGTAGTCGCGATCAAGCCGGTGTCGCTTCACGAACCCCACGTCTGAACTGTACGGAGCGCTGGGCGTGTCCATCAGATGACGGACGACGCTGTTGTCCCGCAGCGCGTCGGTTCGGTCCACCAAGTCCTTCCACATGAGATACTTGGCAAACGAGAAATGGCCCAGCACCACATCCGCGACGACCTCGAATCCGGGCACTTCCTTGACAGCCTGCCGGACGTGGGTCCAGATGGCTTCCACATCAATGCCCCTGTCGTCCTGAGGCAGATCGCCGTCGAGGCCGGGCAACTCAATGCCGAAGTCCCTGCGGAGCATCTCTAGAAGCGTTGTGTTGAATCGAGGCTCGTCGTCGTGAGCGAGCATCGTAATGGCGCTACGCACCGATTTCCGTTGCAAAGTGACCGGAAGCAGGATCAGTGGCGCACGGAATCTTCTGTCATCGCTCCCCTCGCGCTTCCAACGTAGGAAGCCGATGGCCAGATAGAGCGTATTGGATCCACCTTCCTGCAGCGCCGTCTCTGCCCTCCGAAAGGTCTTGACGGCTCGCACGGATAGATCCCGTGGCGGAAGATCGACGAGTACGCGGCCGCGGTCGAGTTCGTCACGCGCGTACTCATCGGTGATCAACTCGCCCGTGCGCTCACGGTGAATCTCCTCGTCCTGCGCCTGCGACGTGGGTTGCGGGACGGAAACGATCCGTAGACGGGCACCTGTGGCGAGTTTGTCTTCCAGTCGACCGGGATCCGGGCAGACGATCTTCAGGCTGGTTTGAGTCGAGCGATGATTCAACAGTGGATTCCGCAGCGTGAGATCCAGCAGCTTCCGTTGCCACCGCTCCAAGCGGCTCTCGGGTGTCCGCGTTCTGTCCTCGCCAGCGTCGGCATCGTCGAAGTCGGGAAGCGCTGGCGCCTGCTCCAACGGCAGTTCCGCAGTCCCCGCAGTCCCACCGACTTCAAGCCCGGGTCCATTCGACTTCAAGGCGAGCGGAGTGATCTGATGAGCCCGTGCCCGCCGGATGTCGAGCGCGGCACAGAAGGTAGCGTCGTCGTCCGCACCAACCGTGCGACCCGCCTCGCGGAGGGCCATGGAGAAACTCGGGGGCGGGTGTGATGTCACGCAGGTCGTCTCTATGAGCAATAGCTCCTTGAGATCTACCCGCTTTCTGAGCGTCTCGGCGTCATCGATCACGATCGTCGACAGACTCTCCGGCTGGAGCCAGACGCCGACGAGCGCATGACCCCTGGGCAACGCAACGATCGGGTTGAGTCCGGCCTGCTCGAAGGCCGCAGCGAAGAGCATGGCCGTATCCAGGCAGGTCGCTACGCGCCCGTCGAGGATGCGGCTAGGCACACGGACCTTCTGGCCGTCGCGCTCGAAGCTCGCGGCGGGCTGCGCGTAGGTCAGGCCAAGGTTGGCGACCGCCGAGTAGATGGCGCTGGCAACCTCCCATACGCGCTCGCGGCTCTTCGACTGGTACCCGTCGATCCGATCCGGCTTGCCTGCACGGCGCAACACTTGGCTGGCGTCCCGAAGGATCGCGTCTACGGCAGGATCGTTGGGCATACAGAATGCGGGCAGAAGCTCCGGCATGAACCCCGCCCCACCCCACTCATTGTACGCGAGCAGCTCAACCGGCCTGCGGAGTCGTGCCAAGGGAATTCCATCCGCCTCCAACCGGAACGTCAGCGTACCACTCATCTTCTCGCTGCGTTTCAGCAGGAACCCGCCATCCACTTCGAGATCCAGCTTCGGGATGCGGATCAGACCCTGCGGATCGATCCGCGTGATAGGCCACACCTTTTCCCTGATGAACGACGGATCAGACTCAAGCGTCAGGACGAGGTCCTCAAAGTGCTCCTCCGGGTCGAGATTCTCGATCTCAAGGCTGCGGAGCACCGGAAAAGCGCACTGGTGTGCCGCGAAGTTCAGCTTCCGGGCGACATCCACGAGAATCTTCAACCGGGCGTCCTCGTCGGAACGGCCACGCTCATGTGGCAGCGGACCCTCGATGGCCGCGGCGGGGGTTTCAGGGTGATCGAGCATGGTGTGGGGCGGTGGTCAGGGTTCAGCGGGCGCCGACGCGACCGAGTAACATACTGGGAGCGTCGGAGACCCGCGACTCACGGCGGGTGACTCTCCATACCGCGATCCGACCGTGTGGACGCCGGAGCATCGGCTGGGATGAAAACCCTAAGGGCAGGGGGCTGGACGGGTAAGCCTGCGCAAGGGCCAACAGCCCGCCCATCGGTCATGATCCCCTGTCGGTGAAACAGACGGCGACACGCTCGGACAGGCGCGTGGCTCGGTCGGACTGTGCCTGAGGGGGGAGCAACTTCCTCGACGGCGAATGAGCCACGTTGCGCTGTGGCCTACGCCATCCCGTGCCTCTGCGGGGCTAGATCTAGTAGCCGTACTACCGGCGTCGAATGCCGAGGTCGCAGTTCGAGTCGAGCTGACCTCTTAGCGGATGGGACATCCGGTGGCTCTAGCCCGCATTTCTCAAAGCAATGGAGCGGCATCGGCCCTCAGAGGCT
>JAAXGM010000186.1 GCA_012267435.1 Gemmatimonadota bacterium | reverse complement strand
GAACGCGCTCGAGTCCGTGGCCCGGATGATCTCGCGGTCCGTGTTCTGCCCGTCGCCCCAGACGATCTCGACGAACTCCAGCGGGAACGTCCACTCGATGTCGGCCGCGATGGTCCGCTCGTCGCCGGAACCTTCGACGGCGTAGTTGGTGATGAGGACCTGGCCGGTCGTGACGAAGTAGTCACCACCGCGCAGGGAGTCGAGAATCGGCGTCCAGTCTTCGTCCGGCAGCGGCACCCGGTCGAGCCGGAGGTAGTTCACCGGAACGTTCGGATAGATGTCGTCGCCCGGGAACTTGTGGTACGTGTCGCAGTCCGCGACAAGGTACTTCGGCTGCAGGCCCGAGCCGGAGAAGTGGTTGTTCAGCTTGTCGATGGCGTCGAAGCAGCGGTACTCACACAGCCGTTCCGTGGAGAGGTCGGCGCCCATTCCCGGCTTGAACGCGATGCCAAGGTACCGGTCGCTTCCGATCCACGCGGTCTCGATCTCGGCGTCCGGATGTCCGGTCGAGCCCTTCGCGCGCGGATGGGCATGGAACCAGTATCCGTTCTCCTCCTGCAGGACCCGCAGCATGTCCTCGGGGCTGCCGGTGCGGTACACCGTGCCGTAGGTGGGGTCTTCCTCCCGGAACGGCTGCCCCTCCTCGCGCGTTCGCGTGAAGTAGACGTTCTTCGGGAACAGCGTGTTGTAGTGCCCGCCGAAGTGGGCGTTGGGCTCTTCCCACGGCGTGACCAGGAAGCCCTCGTCGGAGGCCCTGCGGGTCCCTTCGTAGTAGTCCAACTGGTCTTTGAAGCGCGCCGCGCCGCTGTCCGCCGCGGCGAGCTGATCCGCGTGGAAGTCGCTCAGGCCGATGATGTCGAGCCCGAGTGCCTTGAGCGCCTGCACGTCCGGAATCGGTGTATCGAGTGAGCCGGAGGCGCGCAGGCGGTCGACGAATCGAATGTGAAAGTGGTTGACGAAGGTCTTGTAGCCGGGGAGCGGCTTGAAGGTGTCGCCGTGCGTGAAGGCGAGCACCGCGTCACGAGTCGGCTCCGCCCCCTCCGGGCTGGCGTAGAAGTAGACAGCCATGCGTTGCCGCGCCCCGGGCGGGGCGTTGTAGAGCGCGAAGTTCTCGAAGAACCGGCCCATGGCGGCGGTGTTGTCGTCGGTGCGCGGCACGGCGCCGTACGGCTCGAGGGCCTGGCCTTCGAGCGCCGCCTCGCCGTCGCCCTGGCGGACGCCCATGGCGAAGGAGCCGTCGCCGTCGTTGCGGTACCAGTTGTAGCCGTGGTTCGTTTCCACCTCGCGGGTGAAGAAGAAGGTGATGGGCGGCGGGAACGCGGCGACAGAGCCGCCGGCGCCCTCGGCAATGAGAATCCGGTTGTGCGCGCGCAGCGGGATGGCGTCGTCGTTGGCGGGCCCGCCGAAGCGGTAGTCCAGCGGGCTGCCGCTGGTGTCGCGCCAGGCAACGCGCGCGGTGTGCTCAATCGAGAAGCCTTCCAGCCCGCCCCGGTACTTGTAGGCGACGGAAGGTTCATCCGTGGCCGCGATCGCCTCGAGGCGTACCAGGTTCGTGCCCTCGTAGACGGTGAAGCGCAAATCGCCGCTGAAGATGCCCATCGACAGTCCGTCGAACGTCACCTCGAGGCGCGAGCCGTCCGTGCCAACAGTGCATGCCGTGGTGTTGAACGTGGCGCTCGCCTCAAGGATCTCGTCGGGGGACCGTGGCAGGTCCGGGTTGGTCCCGGGGGACTCGCCCTGGCGGATGCCGGGGACCAGCAGCGGCGCGTCCCAAAAGACGTGCCACTTCTCGCGGTCGATCACCTCCTGGGTGATCTCGACGCCGAGCTCGCGCAACGGGTTCAGTTGCTGGTAGGAGATCCGGCGCACCCCGGAAGTCACGTGGAAGTCCGGCACCAGGTTGCGGCCCAGCGTGCCCCACGCGCCGCCTTGCGGGCGGATGGCCAGGTCGCGGACGATGGGGGCCGCGTCTTCGAGGCCCAGGCGCAGGCGCAAGTCCGCGCCGGCGGCGCCGGCCCACGTCACGAGCAGGGTGTTCTGCTCCATCGTCGCTGCCGGGCCGCTGTCCGGCGCGTAGCCGTCGAGATCGCAGGCGAGGGGATCGCCCATGCCGAGCGCAGAGTTTCCTCCGGCCCCCGCCGTTCCCCCCGCACCGGCCTGGGCGCCGGAGGCGATGAACGGCGCCATGATGAGAATCGCGACGGCAGCGCTGAAGAACGGTCTCATGGGACTCTCCTGTCACACGGTCTCGGAGCCATCACAGCACACAAACCTCGTGAAGTCGAGCCGATACAGACCACCACCGGCGCCACAGTGGCGAGGGCAGCCGGAGGCCGCGATTGGCTCTGGCTGCAGCGCGGCCTACAATCCGACCGGAGCGGTCGAGAGGGAGGGCGCAATGACCGGATGCCGGGTCGTGATTGGCGTGCTCGCCTGGGCTGCGATGGCACTCCCGACGGGCGGTAGCGGCGCCGTCCGGCAGGTTGCTGCGACCGACGAACAGATCGAGCGGCAGGTCAGCGCCGCCTTGTCGGGCGAGGAGGCGCTGCGCGGTGTGACCGCGGCGGTCCGGGCGCAGGTCGTGACTCTGATGGGCGAGGTGCCGAGCATCTGGGCCCGGGAGGCGGCGGCGGCGCGCGTGCTCGAGGTCGAAGGGGTGCGATCGGTCGTCGACGAGACGATCATCGCGTTGGTAGTCGACGATGCGGTCATCGGCGCGCGCGTGGCGGAGCAGGTCCGACGCTACGCGCGGTTCACCATCTTCGATCACGTCGACATCGGGGTGAACCGCGGCGTGGTCACGCTGTTCGGGAAGGTGACCGACTCCGTCAAGGCGACGGAACTCACCCGCCGCGCCTCACGCGTCCGCGGCGTCCGAGAAGTGACGAGCCG
>JAAXGM010000185.1 GCA_012267435.1 Gemmatimonadota bacterium | reverse complement strand
TCTCGCCGCCGCAGGCCCCGGCGGAGACCAGCGCGAGGGTAGCGCCGACTCCCTGGAGCGCGAGCCTGGTCGCATATCGGAAACGGATGCGTTCGGCCTTGTGGTTCATGGTCTCGAGTGCCTCCGGGAGCAGGTGGGAAAAGCGCGACTGGGCTCGTCCAGCAACAAGGTGCGACGGGTCGATGCGGCGTGGAGGAGCCGGCGCAGCCCGCAGTCGGCCGTCCTTGGGACTCGAACGGCGTACGCGGGGTTGCACGGGCCGGGACCAAGATGAGCGTTGGCCGCGGATTCGTCCATCCAACAACTCATGGCCATCCGGGGCTGGACATCCCGCCGGGCCGAAACGGTGGTGATCCACGGACTTTGCCGCTCCGTGATCCCCTTGCAGCCTCCGGGGTAGACGAAGCCGGCAGGTTGCGTCCAGCTTTGGCGCACCAGGTGTCTGCATTCCCGGAGTTTCCGCCGAAGCCGGTCCCGTCGCCGCGGTGGCGGGGAAGGTGCGCGGCATCATCGGCCATCCCATCCCTTTCACGCCGCGACGAAGAGGCTACGACTCCCCATGAGGCGCATCGCACGATTCGCGTGGGTTTTTCTTCGTCTGCAGCCCTTCCTGACCGCGTTCCTGCGCGACCGTCGGCGCTGGATCGTGGTCGGGCGCCCGGCGCGCCGAGGGCCGGGACACCACGAACAACGCGCCGCCCGGCTGGTCAAGACCATCGCCGCCCTCGGCCCCGCCTTCATCAAGCTGGGACAGATGTTCGCCGCCCGCGCCGACATCCTTCCGGAGCCCTATCTCACCGCCGTGGGCACGCTCAGCGACCAGGTGCCGCCCGATTCCCCGGACGTGATCGTGGGCGTGATCGAGAAGGAGCTCGGCGGCAGGCTCCGGGATCTATTCGAGAGCTTCGACCGCGAACCCATCGCCGCGGCCAGCCTGGGACAGGTGCATCGGGCCCGGCTCGACGGGCGCGACGTGGCGGTAAAAGTGCTCCGTCCGCGCGTGGAGCAGCGGGTCGCGCTGGACGTGGATACGGCGTTCCGGATCGTTTTCTGGCTGAACGTCCTGTTCCCCAACCACCACATGAGGGCGCTGGCCAACGTGATCCGCGAGTTCTCGGTGAAGGTGCGGGAGGAGATGGATCTGCGGGCGGAGGCTGAAAACATCCGGCGCTTCCGGCGCGCCTTCGCCGGGGATCGCGCCGTCAGGGCCCCGCGCGTCTTCGACGACATGACCACCCGGCACGTGATGGTGATGCGGTACATGGAGGGCATCCGCATCGATCGCCTGGGAGACCGGGTGCGGCGGGGACGCTCTTCGGCGAGCCTGCTGATGGAAAGGCTGTCCTCGGTATACCTGCGCATGATGATGATGGACGGGTTCCTGCACGCCGATCCCCATCCGGGCAACCTGCTGGTCGCCGAGGACGGATCGCTGGTGGTGCTCGACTGGGGCGCCGTCATCGAGGTGCCGCGCTGGACCCGCCAGAGCCTGCTCGGCCTGTCGATGGCCGTGGCGCGGGAGGACATCGACGGCGCCATCGGCGCCATGTACCGGTTGGGGATGATCGGCCCGGAGGTGTCGCGCGGGGAGATCCGCGAGGCGGCCGCGGAGATCGTGCGGGCGGTCGAGGGCGCGCGCAAGGACGGACAGGCCGGCCGACGACGCGTGCGGGAGAGCGTGCGCGAGGTGCTCGACACCTTCTACACCTGGCCGCTCATGCTCCCGCGCGAGCTCGTCTACCTGTTCCGCACGCTCGTGCTGCTCGAGGGTATCGGTGCCTCCTACGACGCCCGCTTCGACTCCTTCGCCGTCTTCCGCAGGGTGGTGGGCGCGCACCGGGGCGAGATCCTGCGCACGGCGGGCCGGGAACCGGTCGCCATCGCCAGGGACGTGTGGTCGGAGACCAGCGGGCTGGTGCGTTCCGCTCGCGAGTTGCTGGTGCGGGCCGAACGCGAGAACCTGCGGGTGCGGGTGCATCCGCGCGACATCCAGGGCATCGAGCGTTCCCTCACCCTGCTGGGCCGACGGCTGCTGCTGTCGATCTTCGCCGCCTCCACCGCCATCATCTCCGCCATCATCTACATCTCGCTCGACAACGTGTGGGTCCTGGCCGCCGGGCTGCTCGCCGCGCTGGTGCTTTTCCTGGTCGTGCTGGTGGTCCCCGCGCACCTGCTGGACAACCCGTTGCGCCACGCGCGCGGGCTGGGATCGCGTCGATGGCGGCCGTAGCGGGCCGGGGGCCGGCCCCGGAGGATGAGGGAATCTCGGTACCGGAGGAGGCTCGAAGGTCGGATGGGGCGACGGTGCCCGAGGCGGCCCGGGAGCGGAAGACGGGTGCGCTCGCGGAGGGGTGCGGCGCGGGTGAGCGGGCTGCGCTGGCGCGGGCCATTTCGGTGGTGGAGGACCGGCGTCCGGGCTTCCGCGAGCTGCTGGCGCGGGTGGCCGCGCACGGCCGCCGGGGCCACCGGACGGGGATCACCGGGCCGCCCGGGGCGGGGAAGTCGACCTTGGCGGCGGCGCTCGCCCGGCATTGGCGCGGCGCAGGCGAGGAGGTGGCGATCGTGGCGGTGGATCCCACTTCGCCGTACTCCGGAGGCGCGTTGCTGGGAGACCGTGTGCGCATGGCGCCGCTCCAGCTCGACCGGGGCGTCTTCATCCGCTCGATGGCGACGCGCGGGGCGCGGGGTGGCCTGGCGGAGGCGGTGTACGACGTGATCGACCTGATGGAGGGGAGCGGATTCGGCCGCATTCTCCTGGAGACGGTGGGCGTCGGTCAGACCGAGCTGGGGGTGGCGGAAGCGGCCGATACGGTGGTGGTGGTGCTCACGCCCGAATCGGGCGACGATGTGCAGGCCATGAAGGCGGGGCTCGCCGAGGTGGCCGACGTCTTCGTGGTGAACAAGGCGGACCGCCCGGGCGCGGGCGCGCTCGTGCGCCGGTTGAGGGACGCGGTCGGACTGGGTCGCCGCCGGGGTGGCGGCGGGCGGGGCGCGGCGGGCGGGGGGGATGAAACGCGCGGACGGACGCCCTCCAGCCCCGCCACCGCGGCCACCGCCGACGATGGTGCGGGTGCCCTCGCGGAGGAGGCCGGTGCCCCCCGGTGGAAGCCCCCGGTGCTCGCCGCGGTCGCCACCGCGGGCGAAGGGATCGGAGCGGTCGCGGACGCCATCGAGGACCACCGCCGCGGCCTCGCGGGATCCGGGGCGCTGGAGGCGCGCCGCATCGTCCGCGCGGAGGCACGCATCCGGGCGGAAGTGCGCGCCGCCCTGGAGGCGCACGTGGGCCGGGTTGCGGCGGGCGGCGGCCTCACGGAAGCGGCCCGGATGGTGGCCGGCGGACGGGAGACGGTGTACGAAGCGGCACAACGCCTGCTCGTCGGGGGAGGGATCTTGTCCGGGGACCCGCTCAATCGGGGGAACCTCGTCGTCGATCCACCGGACTTGGAGCCATGACCACACCACATCGCAGGGTCCGCGTCCTGGTGGCGAAGCCGGGACTGGACGGCCACGACCGCGGGGCGCGCGTCATCGTGAGCGCCTTCCGCGACGCAGGCTTCGAGGTGGTCTACACCGGTCTTCATCAGACGCCGGAGGCGATCGTCGAAGCCGCCCTGCAGGAGGACGCGGACGTGGTGGCGCTGTCGATTCTCTCGGGCGCCCACATGACCCTCCTGCCCCGGGT
>JAAXGM010000184.1:1654-2933 GCA_012267435.1 Gemmatimonadota bacterium | reverse complement strand
CGGCCACCGCGTCGAGTTGTGCTCCCGCCTCCTCCGCGACGTCCACCTCGCCCTCGGCGCAACGACGCAGCGCCGTGGCCAGTACCCATGTCCGCGAGCGGCCTTCAACGAGCCCGCCCAGCCGTTCCCACCGCGCCCCGGCGGCCTCGATTTCGCCCTTGGCCTCCAGGATCGCCGCCAGCTGCTCGTTGCCGGCCAGGCCCGCCAAGTCCTTGACGAAGCGGGTGTCGGGAACCGAGGGCAGGGGAGCGTCGCCGCCCGCACGCGCCGCCAGCCCGAGCAGCGCGGCCAGGAACTCGGGAGCGCGCAACCCCTCCTCCCCGCTCTTCGTCCGCACGCCCAGCTTCCCGAACATCCCGCGAAGCGCAAGGTGCTGCCGGGTGCTCAACCGCACCCTCTCGGGACGGAACGAGGTCCTTGCGATCGCCGTCTGGTCGAGCTCGGCCGTGGCCACCGGACGCCCGTTGCGCTCGGCCTTCAGGTGCCCGTTGCGGTGGAGCGCGACCAGCGCGGCGTCCACGGCGTCCCGCGGCCAACCGTAGGGGGCGGCCTCCAGACCCCGGCGAACGCGTGTGCCCCGAGCCCCGGTCCCCACAGTGTCCAACACCCTCTTCGCCACCGGGTGCTCCGCCACCTTCCCGTCCCAGCCGAGCACCGAAAAGGCTTGGCTCGACCCCTCGCGCGCACGCTTGTATGCAACACGCCAAGCCCTGTGGTCACCGTCGGGGAACCGCGGGAAGAGCCGACCGAGCGAGGCGTCGCCCCCGGCTTGCAGCTTCGCCGCCAAGTCGTCTCCGTAGATCTCGCTGCCGCCCCCCTGCAGCACCCTGGCCGAGCGGACGATCAACCGCACGATCTCGTCGCGCGCCGCCCTGGCGCCCTCGAGCCTGCTCTGCATGCTCGCGCGCGCCTCCCGTCCCGCAGTGGACGCCGGATTGCCGCGGCGGTCGAGAACCCTCTGGGCGGCCTCCACGCCGACGATGTGCCTTCTCAGCTCCTCCGCGCTCCGCCTGGGCAGGTAGACGTGAAGAACGGGATCCTCCATGCCCCTGCCGAGCGCTTCTTCCCGCACCTGCTTCCACGAAGACGACCATTCGTCGCGGAGCCACACGCGCACCGCGTCTCCTTCGGCGGCGTCCGGATCCATGTTGACGTGCAGTGCGACCTTGCGCCGGATCGTCGCGCTGCCGTGGACCAGCCGGACGCTCCTCACGACCTCCTCGACCGCGCCGCCCAGCAGCTGCTCCCGGCGGGCCGCGATCTCGACCTCGCTTCGCGT
>JAAXGM010000184.1:673-1566 GCA_012267435.1 Gemmatimonadota bacterium | reverse complement strand
TCGGCGAGCGTGGGTGCGTCCGCCCGGACGCCCAGGTCCACCGCGTCCATGCGGGGCAGCTTTCCGATCAGGAAGACCACGCCGCACAGATCCGCGCACAACCTGCCCTCCGGCGTTCCGTCGTCGAGCCTGGCTATGCGGGTGTGGATTTCGTTAAGAAGCACATCGGCGGCCACGAGGTCCGGCGCAATGGCGTGGAAGAGGTCGCTGGCGGGGATCACCGCGCCCAGGGACTCCTTCGCGATCTCCTGCAGGGAATCGTGCAGGATCCTCAGCTGCGAACGGAGCTGGCTCTGCGTGCCGGCCGGGTCCGCGGCCTGGAAGCACGCCTCCCAGAAGCGCCTGCGGGTGCGAAGCAGCGGGTAGTCGCCGACCTGGCTCCGTTCGTCCTCGGGGCGGACCGCGAGGCGCGTCCCCAGCAGGTGCCGCGACACCTCGCCCGCGTGCGCTTCGAACATCTCCTCGATCGCCGGGGTCGCGGTCGCCTTCTTCCGGAGCAACACCTCGCGGGTGACCGCCTCCACCTCGGCATCGGTCAGCTGAACGGCGATTCGAAAGCGGTCGCTCAGCCACTGCAGCGCCTTCGTGCCGGCCGAGAGCGCCGACTGGCCCGAGGCGACCAGCAGCATGCGGCTGTCGAACCGGGTCTGAACCGCTTCGGCCAGCTCGGTGATCGTCGCCGACCGGTCGTGCGCCTCGTTGATGTACTGCTGAACTTCGTCGAGGACGAGTATGGTCAGGGGGAGCTGGCCGCCGGGCGCAAGCGTTTGCCTGGCGGCCTCGACGAACTCGTCGGTGCTGATGTCGGCCCTCGGCTGCGGGAACTGGTTGAAGAGGAGCTGCCTCGCGCCCTTCACGTCGGCGGCGAAGGTCGGGTCGGCCTCGATGAGCGC
>JAAXGM010000184.1:0-665 GCA_012267435.1 Gemmatimonadota bacterium | reverse complement strand
TCCGCGCGAGCGCAGCAAGACCGAAAGCACCGACAACCGGACATGGCCGACGTTGCCTCCGAGCAGCGATCCCGCGGCAGCCACGAGCGGCCTTCCCACCCGCTTGGCCCGTCCGTCGAGCTCCCGCAGAGCGGCCCTGACGCCCGGCGGCAGCTGGCCGGCCACGAGGCTCCGGGCCGTGGCCCCGTCGTCGAATGCGGTGTTCGTCCACAGGTGCGCCAGCATCTTGAGAAGGTGCGACTTGCCGCTGCCGAAGAACCCGCTCACCCACACGGCGTCTTGGCGCGACGCGTCCAGGTTCGCGAGGTAGCGTTCCAGAATGCGCTCCAGCGCGCCGGCGAACCTGCCCCGGCAGACGAAGGTCTCCAGCTCGGCGCGGAGTTCCCGCATGATCCGCGGGTCGTCTCCGGCGCTTATCCGCGCCTGCCCGCTGTTGGCCAGCCGGATCTCGAGGGGGTCGCGGTCGAGGAGTTCGTGGATTCTCATGGCGGACTCTACGGCATCCAGGCTTCGTGGAGGGTGATCGGCTGGGCGAGGTAGCTCCATCCGTCGCGCGCGTCCAGCAGGCGGTAGTTGTTGTCGTTCCTGGTGCCGGGAAAGAACACGGCCAGGCGGCCCCGGATCGAGGGCTCGACCGACTGGATCAGCTCGGAGACGCGCAGGAA
>JAAXGM010000183.1 GCA_012267435.1 Gemmatimonadota bacterium | reverse complement strand
TGGAAGGAACGGCTTTCGGAGCGTCTGGACGGAGTCCGGCGGCGACCGGGACGGTCGAAACAGCCGTTTCGGCATGGCCGCGGCCTCCGCGGGGCGAAGCCCACCCCCGGCGCGTGCCGGTCGGGATGGCGCATGGACGCGAACCGGGCTACGCGGGCGGGGCCCGGACCGCCTGGGCCATGGCGGCGAACTCCCCGCGGTACGGGTACGCCGAGGAGAACGACACCCAGACCTTGCGCGCGGTGATCCTCACGCGGACGGCCACTTTCAGCCAGCGGACCCGGATCGTGCCGCACTGCGCGTTCGCCCAGCGCGTGCCGGCGAGCGCCAGGCGCCGCAGCCCGTGCACCAGCAGGTAGGCGAACGAGGCGAAGTGCAGCCTCAACTGGTTGGCGCGCAGCGTGGCCGAGCTGGTGCGGTCGGCGAACATCTCCAGTTGGCACTCCTTGATCCGGTTCTCCATGTCCCCGCGCGCGCAGTACAGCTTCTCGTACAGATGCCGGGCGCCGGCGGCCTTGCGGGACAGGCTGGTGACCACGAAGCGCGGGTTGGCCCCCTTCGACAACCATTCCGCCTTGGCCACCACCCGGCGCGCGCGGCTCCAGGACTCGCGCGTGCGGTAACGGAACTCCCGGAACCGCCGCGACGCCTTGCCGGTGGCCGCGTGGCGGCGCCGGGACTTGCGCAGCGCCTTGTCGATGCGCCCCGCCAGGCGGTCGTTGCGCGCCAGGCCCAGCACGTAATCCACCGCGTTGCGCTCGCACCAGTCCATGATGTCGTCGCGGCAAAACCCCGAGTCGCCCCGCACCGCGATCCGCGCCCCGGGCCAGCGTTGCCGGATCCGCGCGACGATCCGCTCCAACTCCTCCACGCCGCCCTTGGCCGCGTCGATGTTCGCCGGGCGCAGCCGCGCGCGCAGCAGGTGCCCGCCGCTGAAGATGTACAGCGGCAGATAGCAGTAATGGCGGTAGTGGCCGTGGAAGAACCGCCCCTCCTGCGCCCCGTGCAGCGGGTCGTCCGTGGCGTCCAGGTCCAGCCACAACGTCTCCGGCGGCTTGCCCCGCGACTCCAGGAACAGATCCACCGCCAACCGGTCCAGCGCGTCCCCGTCGGCCACGACCTTGCTGTACCGCCGGCGCTTCGCGTCCGCCTCCGCGTCGCCCAGCTCCAGACGGTTCAGCGTGCTCGAACCGGCCAGGGCATGGCCCCGGTCCCGGTCCCGCGCGCGGTCCATCCCCGTCGGGTCCGCCTTGCCCGCCGCCAGCGCCAGCAGCGGATCGGATCGCAGCCGGTCGTGGTCGTTCAGATCCTCGTACCCCAGCGCCAACCCGTGCACCCGTTGGGCCACCATCTCCGCCACCGTGTGCTCGACCTTGCCGGGCTGGCGGGCGTCCGCGAAGCACTCCGCCACCCGGCGCGTCAGGTCCAGCCGCCGGTCCGCCTCCCGCAACAGCAGCGCCCCGCCGTCCGAACTCAGGTGCCCGGCGTCGAACCGCGCCACCACCTCGCGGCGTCCGAACGGATGAAATTGAAGTTGTGTAGGAGTACACTGTGTGTTCATGGGACCTCCGCGTCGGACGCATGCAAGTTGTTGAGCTAACTCGCATTATCCGTCAAATCGAGGTCCCATTCCATTTTTTGGTGAGATATCCGGGCTAGA
>JAAXGM010000182.1:1049-1656 GCA_012267435.1 Gemmatimonadota bacterium | reverse complement strand
ATCGCCATCGCCGTCCTCCTTGCCGAAGTCGCTTGTACCCCTTCAATTTAATCGGTACCAAGGACGGCTGCGGACGACTTTATCCACGGGCTGCTAACGGACTCATCTGGGTCCCGGACGGGCGGAACGGGCGCATGTCGGTCTTCGATCCCGAGGACGGGTTCATCGAGTCCTTTCCGTTCGCGGACGGCAACTACGGCTGGGTGTGGAATGGCGCGATGGTGGACGGGAGCCGCATCCACCGGCCCTGGTGGGACGGGACCCGGAGACTGATTCGGGTCTACGATCTGACGATGACGCTGGTGGACTCGATTCCGTTGCCCAGCGATGAACCGGAGGACGAAGAGTACGATCCCCAGATTCAGCCCGGATCGTTCTACCTGGCGACGGGCGGCGGCTACATGATGTACTCGATCCCGTATTTCGCCTCCGAGGTCAGTCACATCGATTCGCGGGGTGCCGTGTGGTCCACGCGGGACGGCGATCCCGAGTACCGGCTGTCGCGGAGGGAACCGGGCGGGGATACGACTCTCGTGGTGGAGACCCGCCGACCCCCCGTCGCAGTGCCGGAGGTCGAGCGCGACTCGGTGATCGCCGCGATGCGGCA
>JAAXGM010000182.1:0-945 GCA_012267435.1 Gemmatimonadota bacterium | reverse complement strand
ATGGCTGATCGTGACGGACGAGTTCGACGTGAACTACGTCGTCCGTGTACGTATCTCTCCGTGGAGCAGGGAGATTGACTGAAGCTGGACCGCTGTTCTTCCGCTACGACCCGCGTCGCCCGAATCGGGCTCTCAGGCGAGCGTCGCGATTCGGAAGCCGGGCCGGTTCGGTGAGGTGCTGGCTCCCGTCCGTTAGTGGCCGGAAGCCAGCCGACGCCACGTTGAACGTGGCGGACTGGCAAGGGGGCGCTCCGCCCCCCCTGTGACCCCCTGGGTTTCCCGCGCCGGTATCGGCGCGGCGGAGCACCGAAACCGCCTCCGGGGCCTCGTCCCCGTTCGCGCCGTTGACCGTCCGGCTGCGGTCGGCGAAGGGAACGACCATCGCGGCGAACCTGTCGCCCGCGATCCTTGCGCGCTTCGGCGCGGTAGGTCTTGGGGTCGAGGGGGCAGCGCCCCCCGCCAGCCCCGCCGTGTAATACGGAGGGTACGCTGGCTTGACGCCCTTAGCCTGCGTCAAGCCAGCGTTGGGACGCCACCGAAAAGCCGCTCCGGGCATCGCCCGGAACAGCCTAGACCGGGCCGTCGCGGGCCAACCTCTCCGGTCTCGGGGTCGCCAGCCTCAAGGACGGCGAAGGCGACGGCGGCGCGCTCTGCCGAGCCCCGCTTTCCACCCTACCCGTACCCTTCGGAGACCCGAGATCGTCAATCCTCGGCGATCCGGTGGCCCGTAGGATACCCGAAACGCCTCCAGACAGCCCCGAACCGGCCTTGCCTTGAGACCCATCGCGGTGGCGTCAGGACCTCCGGCCCGCGAGATACGCTTCCCAGTCGGCCATGAGCCGACGACGCCGCTCGAACAGGTCCGTGCGGCGGTACGCGGCCTCGACCTTGCTCTTGACCACGTGCGCCAGCGCCGCCTCTACCACCTCCCGGGGATGGTCCGTC
>JAAXGM010000181.1 GCA_012267435.1 Gemmatimonadota bacterium | reverse complement strand
GGCCGGCGCGGCGCGTTACGCGATCACGCCCGACACGGCCTCCGGGGAGAACGAAGAAGAGGACGAGGCGCACGATGACGAAGAGCCGGAGCCCGATCCCGCGCCCCACGATCCCCTGCTCCTTTCGGCGCCCGACTCGGCCGGACATCGCTGGGCGGTCGCCGTCTCGATTCCGCTGCGCGAGGGACGCATCATCACCTTCGCCGACGCCGCACCTCTCTCCAACCGCTTCGCCGGCGACGCGCCTCTGGCCGTGTTGGCGGTGCGCGCCGCCATCGCCTGGACGAGCCCGGGGGATTCCGTCTTCTTCGACGAGTTCAGCCAGGGACTGGGGGCGTCGCGCTCCCCCGCGCGCGCCACCGTGGACTTCCTCGTCGGCACGCCCGTCGGCAGGGCGTCGCTTCACCTGGGCGCGGTCGTTCTTCTGGCGTTCCTCTGCGCCGGGCTCCGCTTCGGCGCTCCGCTGGCTCCGGCCGGCGGACCAAGGCGATCCGCGCTCGAACACGTGACGGCGCTCGCGGCGGTATACCAGAGCGCGCAGGCCCGGAGGACGGCGGCGGTTCTGATGCTCGGACGACTTGCGCGCGCCGCCCATCTTCCGCCTCCCCATGACCTGCGGGAAGCCGAGCGTCTGCTGGAGCGACTGGAGAGGCGGACGACGCGGGCCCGGGCACTGCGGCTCATCCGCCGGGGTCTCGCGGCCAGTCCCCTGGACCTGATTCGGGTCGCGCGGGGCATCGACAACCACACCCAAAGGAAAACCTCCGCATGAAATCGCCGGATCCGGCGCTTCGCCTGCTCGCCGCCCTAGATCAGATCGTGCTCGGCCAAGCCACCATGCTCAGGCAGATGATGATCACCCTCCTCGCCCGCGGACACGCGCTCGTCGAAGGCGTCCCGGGAACGGCGAAGACGCTGGCGGTGCGTGCGCTCGCCCGGGGGCTGAGCATGGACTTCGGCCGCGTGCAGTTCACCCCGGACCTGATGCCCACCGATCTCACCGGAGTGAACATCCTGGACGATTCCGGCCGCGACTTCACCTGGCGGCCGGGGCCCGTCTTCGCCGATCTCCTGCTGGCCGACGAGATCAACCGGGCGCCCGCCAAGACCCAGGCCGCGCTGCTCGAGTCGATGGAGGAACGGCAGGTCACGGTGGACGGGGTAACGCGTCCGCTTCCGGACGCCTTTACGGTGTTCGCCACCCAGAACCCGGTCGAATACGAGGGCACCTACCCGCTCCCGGAAGCGCAGGTGGACCGCTTCCTGATGAAGATCTCGGTGGATTATCCCCCGGAGGAGGCCGAGCGCCGCATCCTCGACCGCCACGACGCCGGCTTCCGCGCGGACGACGAAGCGACCTATCCGCTCGGCGAGCCGGTTTCCCGGGAGGAACTGCTGGCCATGCGGGATGCCGTGAACCGCATGCATGTGGACGAGCGCATCCGCCGCTACATCACCGACATCGTGCGCGCGACGCGCGGGGAATCGGTCTTCGCGCTGGGGGCCAGCCCGCGCGCCGGCGTGGCCCTGCTTCAGGCGGCCAAGGCCGAGGCCTGGCTCAACGGACGGGATTTCGCCATCCCCGACGACGTAAAGGCGCTCTCCTTTCCGATCCTTCGCCACCGGGTGGTCCTCACCGCCGAGGCGGAGGTGGAGGGACGATCCTCCGACGACGAGGTGGCGGCGTTGCTCGAGACCCTGGATGCGCCCCGGTAGCAGCCCGTGGACGAGCTCCCCTCGCCATTCGAGCGGCGATGATCCGCGCAGTCCCGAGCCGGCGCGCCCTCTGGCTGCTCGCGCTCGTCTCGCCGCTGCTGGCGGTCTCGGTTCCGGTCGCGCTCCTGGTCGACCTGGTGATCGGGGCGCTGCTCCTGCTGGACGCGCGCCGGACACGGACCCCCGAGGTGAGCCGGCGGGCTCCCGAGGTGGCCTCCCTGGGCACGTTCGCGGAAGCGGTCCTCACGGTCGCCAACCCCACCGCGCGCGCCGTCCGCGCGATGCTCACGGACGACATCGACGCGAGGTTCGAGCGCCGGGACACCCGCCGGCGCCCCGAGGACTGGAACGCGGGTGTGCGACTGACCCTACCGCCCGGCGGATCGGTCTCGCGGTCCTACCGGATCCGGCCAGGTGCGCGCGGCTTCCTCGAGCTCGGCGACATGCACCTGCGCGTGCTCGGCCCGCTCGGGCTCGCGTGGACGCGTGTCACCGTTCCGGCCACCGACGTGGTGCGCGTTCAGCCGGGCATCCGCGACTTCCTGCGGGACCGCAAGCACAGCCTTCGCCGCCCGCTCCACGAGATGGGACCCCGGCGCATGCGCATGCGCGCCGAGGGCACCGAGTTCGAGAGCCTGCGAGAGTACGCGAAGGGGGACGATCCGCGCACCATCGACTGGAAGGCCTCCGCCAAGCGCCGGCACTTCGTGGTGCGCAACCACCAGGCGGAACGCGGGCAGCACATCGTGCTGGCCATCGACGCGGGCCGTCACATGCGCGAGACCATCCTGGACCGCGAGCGCGCCGACATCGCGCTGGCCGCGTGCATGCTGCTTGCCAGTCGCGCGCAGGCCTACGGCGACCGCCTCGGGATGATGGTCTTCGACGAACAGGTCCGCCATGTGTCGGCGCCGAGGCGGGTGAACCTTTCCCGGCTGGCGGATACGCTCACCGGGGTCGAGACCCGCCTGGTGGAGCCCAACTACCCCCTGGCCATGGCGACGCTGGGGCGAACCTTCGGCAGGCGTTCGCTGGTGGTGCTCTTCTCCGACGTCATTGACGCGACCGTGTCGCGGGCTCTGGTTCGCTCGCTGGGCCGGGTCGCGCGCGCGCACCTCCCGCTCGCCGTGGCCATCGGCAACCCGAACCTGGAGGAAGCCGCCGGTCAGGTGGTGAAAACCGACGCCGACGCATTCCGCCGGGCGGCGGCCGCCGAACTGGTGCAGGCGCGCGCGCTGGCGCTTCAGGCCATGCGGCGTTCCGGAATCCTGGTGGTCGACGTCCCGCCCGCCCAGACGCTCGCGGCCACGCTCGACAAGTACGTGGAGGTGAAGGAACGCGGGCTGCTGTAGCCGCCAACGGACGAACGCCTCCGGCATTCGCGGTCGCCCCGGGATCTCTACGCCGGGTTCGCCTTCCTCCGCCCGCCCGCCGCGAAGTAGACCGCCAGCAATACCGCCGTCGCCGCACCGAACGCGAACTTCGCGGCCGCCGGCAGGCCCGATGGGGAATAGAAGCCCTCGACAATCCCCGCGATCACGAGCAGTCCGACCACGCCCGCCAGGAGGGAGAGCGCTTCCCGGCTTCGCGCCCGCAGCGCAGCCCGGCGAGTGCGGCGACCCGGCGCAAGGACCGCGGAGCCGAGCCAGAGCCCGGCGCCACCCGCCAGGCAGATCGCGGTGAGTTCCATGAAGCCGTGCGGGAAGACGAACGCGAGAATGACCCCCAGCAGCCCCTCGTTCGCGTAGAGCCCCAGAACCGTCCCCAGATGGACGCCGTTGAAGACCAGCAGCAGCACGGTCAGCGATCCCGCCAGAACGCCGCCCGCGAACGCCAGCAGGGCAACCTGCACGTTGTTGGTGATGAGGCTCGTCGATGCCAGCGGCATGAGCGTCCCCGGGATGTCGACGTATTCGGCGTCGATGTCTCCCCTCGGGGTCGATTCCGCCCGCTCCAGCATGCCCGACGAGGTCATGTAGCGGGCCAGGACCGGATTCGATCGCACGAGGCCGTACGAGACGCCCATGGGACCCAGGAGCAGCAGGACCGCGAGCAGGATGGGCCTGTGGTACGTCCTCACCGCCTTCGGAAAACCGGATGTCATCCAGCGGCGCACCGACACGATGGACTCCCCGGTGACGCGGTAGAGGAGATTGTGGCCGGCTCCGGCCCAGCGTTCCAGGCTGCGCAGCACCGACGCGGGAGCACCGTAGGTGCGGGCGCGGGCCAGGTCCGCGGTCATCCCGCGATACAGACGGCCAAAGGTTCTGAGCTCCCGTTCGGGAAGCCGCCCGAGCCCGCCCCTGCGGCTCGCGCGCAGCAGTTCGCCGTACCGCGCCCATTCCCGCCTTTGCTCCCGCACCAAGGCGGCCGCCTGCAGTCCCCACACACCGCCCGCCACCGCCCGGCGCGGTTCCTCCTCGTCGTGCAACCGCACCAGGAAATCGTCGGCCGACACCGTTCCGAGCAGGGAATGCCCTTCGACGGCCGGACGGATCGCCTGCAACACCGCGCTCGCGACCGAGCGCGTCGCCTCGGGCGAGAGGTCGGCGCGCCGGCGGCGGTAGTTGCCCAGCAGCTCGAACTGCTCGGCCGAGAGCAGCGGGCGGCCCGCCGCCGGGGCGGGCGCGGCGTCGGGCCAGGCCACTTCGCCCGCGCCCCCGTCGCGCACCACGATGGTGTCGGCGGCCAAGTCGCCCAGCCGCTGGGATCGGCTGGTGAGCATGATCGTCCCCCCGCCGAGCACGCCCGTCACCGCCGGCTGAAAATCGACGATGCGCATCACGTTGCGGATCACCGAACCCCGCACCGAGAGGGGCTGGCCGCTGGAGTGGAGCACTCGCAGGCCGAGCGCGCGCTTTCCGGGCGTCTGGCCGTCGCGCAGCAGCTCGAACAGCAGGAAGTATCCCCATTGCAGCACGAAGAAACCGAGCACCAGGACGCTCGCCGCGAGACTCTCGCCCAGAGACATTCCTCCCCGTCGCAGCAGCGCGTCGGCCATCGCGAGCACAATCAGACCGCCCACGATGATCGCCATGTCGATCAGCAGAGCGGCCAGCCGCGAGCCTACGTCCGCCAGCTCGTAGTCCAGCCGGACGTGCTCGGGCGTCTCCAGTCGGAGCCGACGCCCCGTTGGCGGTTTCTCCGACACTGCGGCGCCTATTCGGGAGGCTCCACGAACGAAGGTCGGATCACAAGCACCACACCGGCCGCGGGGAGTCGTCTCAGGGACGCGGCGCCGAGCCCGCGGTTTCGCCTTCGCCGGTCGCGCCCCCGCCCCCGGGCTGGGGCTGCCATGCCGGCGGGCTGGTGAGGTGCAGGGTGAGGCTGCCGACGATCGGGACGCTCGATCTCATGTACACGAGCGCCCGGCGGTCGTCGTCGCTGAAGTACAGTTCGGCCCTGCCGCCCTGGCCGAAGAGGCCCCGTGTGCGGATGATGGGCTGCACCACGATGGTCTGGAAGACGCCCGCGGGGACTTCCTTTTCCTCCTTGCGCAGTACCCGCACGATGACCGGGTTCCCGGTGTCCTTGAAATACCTGTTGAAGGTGTAGACGTCGCCCACTTCCAGAGGCAGGGTGCGGATGAAGTAGACGAAGGAGATGTCGTCGAGGGGCAGGGATGTGGGCAGGTCGCCCACCTCCTCGTCGTCCCTGCGTTCCCAGACCCCACGCTCGGGGAACATCTCGTAGTGCCGATAGCGCTTCGACCCGACTTCGTCCTGGTCCTGGATGAAGCGGAGGCTGGTTAGCGTGCGGGTGTCGAACCAGGTCTGGAACTCGTCGCGCACGCGCGCGAACAGCACGCCGCCGTCGATGCGCATGACGGCACGGTAGGCCGGGGTTCCCCGCACCGATTCGATGGCGGCGACCTCCAGCGATCCTTCGCCGGCGTTGAGGATCCCCAACTTGACCTTGTATTCCAGAAGTTCGCCCACTTCGAACGGCACCGGGGCTTCGAGGGGTTCCGCCGGCCTCATCCAAGGCACCTGCGCCTGCGCGCGGCCCTCGGCCGGCGGCATGGCGGCGAGTCCCAGCGCGAGCGCGACGAGACCGATCGGGGGTCTCATGATCCCCGCGCGGCGGCAAAGGTTACCCGGCCGCGGGCGCGGCCCAAGCCCCGCAGCGTGCGCCACGCCCTGAAACGCGAACGCCGCACCCGCCGGTTGCGGGGCGCCTCGACCACGGCCTCGGCGACCGCGCGGGCATGGGGAAGCGCTCGCCCGAGCAGCTCCAGGTTGCCGGCCCAGCTCTCCCCGAGCCCGAACCCCTCTCTCGCTTCGGCAAACATCTTTTGGAGAACCACGACGCGATATGCCCTGAAGCCCCCGAACGGATCCGACACCGGCGCCGACCGGAGCGCCCTTCGCAGCCAGTGGCGCCCGATCCAGCGGGTGAGGCGGGCGGACCGGGTCAGTCCGGGCGGCTCCCCGGCACAGGCCACGCTTACAACGTCCGCACCCCCTTCGATGGTCTTCACGAGGGGCACGATGCCCGCGGGGTCCTCGCTGAAATCGGCTTGAAGGGTCACGGCCACGTCCCGCTTCGGATACTCGGCCCGGCGCGCGGCCTGGCGCAGCAGCTCTTCCGTCGCCCCGGAATAGCCCATTCGCTTCTTCCCGTAGAGGATCACGAGCGGCACCACGCGCCGGTAACTCGACAGCAGCGAGCGCGTATCGTCGCTGGAGCCGTCGTCGAGAACGAGAATCTCGTAGTCGCGGCCGAAGCCGGCCATGACCTG
>JAAXGM010000026.1 GCA_012267435.1 Gemmatimonadota bacterium | reverse complement strand
CGCGCCGGCAGGTCGAGGCGGCCGCCGAACGCCACCGAAGCCGCCCCCCCGACGACCCCCGCCCCGTCCCCACCACCCCCCTCCGCCCCGGCGATGCGGTGCGCCTCGCGAACGGGGGCGCGACCGCCACGGTGGTGGAGATCCGTCCCGGGCGCGCGCTGGTGGAAGCCCGGGGCGGGCTCAGGCTGGAGGTGCCACTTCAGGGTCTCGTGCCCGCCCCATCCCCGGCCCGCCCGGAGAGGCGGCCGACGGGACGGTCGTTCTTCCCCTCCGATCCGCCTCCGCTCGACTCCGACCTGCGCGGGCTTCGGGTGGAGGAGGCGGCCGCGCGCCTGCGGAACATCCTCGACCGGGCGGTGGTGGCGGACGTGCCCGAGCTGCGCCTCGTCCACGGGAAGGGAACCGGTGCCCTGCGCGCCATGGTCGCCGAGCTGCTGAGGAAAGACCCCCGGGTGCGCGAGTACCGTTCCGGCGGCGTGGGCGAGGGGGGCACGGGCGTAACCGTGGTGATGCTCGCATGATCCCCGACGACCAGGTGGAGGAGGTGCGGGCCCGCTCCGACATCGTCGCCGTGATCGGAGAACACATCCCGCTCAAGAGGGCCGGCAAGGACTACCGCGCCCTCTGCCCCTTCCACGAGGAGAAGACGCCCAGCTTCTACGTGGTCCCCTCCAAGGGATTCTACAAGTGCTTCGGCTGCGGGGAATCGGGCGACCTGTTCTCGTTCGTCATGAAGCGGATGGGGCTCGACTTCACGGAGGCGGTCAAGTATGCGGGCCGCAAGGCGGGGGTCGCGGTGCGCGAAGTGAAAGCCCGCCCGGAATACCAGGATCCCAACCGGCCCCTGTACGAGGCCAACGCCTTCGCGCGCGAGTATTACCGGGAGCAGCTCGCCGGCGAGGAAACCGGCCGGCTCGCCCGGGACTACCTTAAGCGGCGGGGCATCGACGCGGAGACCGCGGAGGGCTTCGGCATCGGCTTCGCTCCGGACGAATGGCGCGGCCTGCGCACCGCCGCCGCGCGCCACGGCATCGACGACGCCATCCTTGAGGAAGCAGGCCTGATCACCACCAGCGAGCGCTCCGAGGAGCCCTATGATCGATTCCGGAGCCGCATCATCTTTCCCATCGAGGGCTTGACGGGGAAGGTCATCGCCTTCGGGGGCAGGCTGTTCGGCCCGGGGAAGGGCGCCAAGTACCTGAACTCTCCGGAGACCCCGGTCTATCACAAGGGCGAGGAACTGTACGGGCTCGGTCGGGCTCGGCACGAGATTCGGAAGGAGGGGACGGTGCTGCTGGTGGAGGGCTACACCGATGTCGTCTCCTTGGTCGCGCACGAAGTTCCCAATGTCGTCGCGTCGCTGGGCACCGCCCTGACCTCGGTGCAGGCCCGTCTGCTGGCCCGCTTCGCGTCCAGGGCGTGCCTCCTCTACGACAGCGACATGGCCGGTCTGAGGGCCACCTTCCGCGCCGCCGACGTCCTGCTGGGTGCGGGGATCCACCCCTCCGTGGCAACGCTGCCCGGGGGCGAGGATCCGGATTCGGTGGCGCGCCGCGAGGGACGGGACGCGCTGCTGGGGCATGTCGCGGACGCGGTCGACGCGCTCGACCGGAAGCTGCAGATCCTGACCCGGCGGAACCGTCTCGCCTCCAGCGATGGCATTCGGGACGCCGTGGACCGCCTGCTCCCCACTCTGCGTGCGACCAGCGATCCCACCTTGCGTGACATCTACATCTCCCGAGTCGAGAAGGTGACGGGTGTGCCCCGGGCAAGACTGGAAGACGAGGTTGCGCAGGCGCCCATGCAGCCTTCGCTGCCCGTGCCAAGAGCCACCGATGCGCGACCTAGGGTTGGACGGGCGGCGAAGCAACGCATAGGCCCGGAGTACCAGCTTCTGAACGCCATCGTCCACGACCGCCGGGCCATCGATCTGGCCAGCGAACAGATCGGGCCCAAGGACTTTGTCGACATGGCGAACCGCGCCATATTCTTGGCGCTAATGGAGAACCCGGAGTTGGACAGGGCACCAGTAAACATGGAGGTCGTTGCAGTCAACCGCTTGGAGCAATTGCTCGCGAGCGCAGAGCCCGTGGATGATGTATCTCGCGTGGTTCGAGAGGCTGCCAACAGAATGCGAAGCGATGCCTTGCTGCCACGCGAGCATGAGCTGAGGCGGGGAATAAAGGAAGATCCGGACGAGGAGGGTAAGCGGAAACAGTTGGCCGAGCTGGACGAGCGAGTGAAGAGAAGGCGCGGAATCGATCCCTCCCACTGGACCCCGGCGGTTCGCCATCGCCCAAGTCCCGGCGAGGGAACCGCATCTACCGAGGAGAGACCATAGCCGTGCCGACCTACGCATCGCTGCAGGAGCTTCAGAAGATCGACGCTGAAATCGACCGTGCCACCTCCCGTATCGAGGGATTCGCCCCGATGCTGGAGGAACTGGACTCGCGGGGGCGCGAGCTGGAGGCCAGGATCGAACGCGCCCGCACCCGGCTGAGGGAACTGCTCGTCGCGGAGCGCCGGCTCGAGCGGACGGCCGAGGAGAAGCGGAATCGCCTGAGGATGCTGCGGGATCGGCTTCTGCGGGTACACAACCTCCGTCAGGAGGCGGCGGTGCGGGCGGAAATGGATATTCTGAACCGCTCCGTGGACGGAGACGAGCAAGAGGCGTTGACCTACTTGGACCAGATCCGCAAGCGGGAAGAGGAGGCCGAGCAACTGGAGCGGGAGCTGGCGGACGAGCGGGGAAGGGCCGGACCCCGAAGGCGGGAGATCGAGCGGGAGCGGGAAGACGCGGAGAGTTCGCTCGCCTCGCTTCAGATCCGCAGGGAAGCCTGCGCCGCCGTGCTCGATCACCGGGAGCGGGAGGTGTACGAGGGCCTGCGCTCCAGCCGGAGGGGAGCCATCGTGATGCCCATAACGGCGGACGGGGCGTGCGGACGGTGTTTTTCCATGGTCCCGCTGCAGGTACAGGCGGAAGTCAGAGGCGGCAGCACCCTGCGCCGATGCGAGGCGTGCGGCATCATCTTCGCGCCCCGCGACGACTAGGGTGAACGCGCCGGCGCCGGGGATGCTCCCGCCGGCTCCCGCGCCCCGCTGGAGCGTCGCCCCCGCGCCCCCGGCGCGCCAGGTCGCGGAACTGCGCAGACGGCTCCACCTTCCCCGGGCGATGTGCGTGGTGCTGGCCGTGCGTGGATTCGGGCAGCCCGCCGCCGCCCGCTCCTACCTGCGCCCGTCGCTGGAGGGATTGCCCGATCCGGCGTTGCTCGCCGATGCCGTGCCCGCGTGCGCGCGCATGCTGAGGGCGGTCAAGCGGGGCGAAACCATCCTGGTGCACGGCGACTACGACGTCGACGGCATTGCGGCCGCGGCGCTGCTGACGCGCTGTCTGCGCGCGCTCGGGGGACGGGTGGTCCCGTTCGTGCCCCATCGCCTTCGCGATGGCTACGACTTCGGCGTCGCGGGGCTCGCGGCCGCGCGGGCCGCCGGGGCGACCCTCTTGGTGACCGCGGATTCGGGCACGCGCGCCCACGGCGCGGTGGAAGAGGCCCGGCGGGCCTCTGTGGACGTCATCATCACCGATCACCACACCCCCGACCGGACCCTTCCTCGCTCATTCGCGCTGGTGAACCCGCGCAGGGAGGACTGCGGCTACCCCAACCAGGACCTTTCGGGGACCGGCGTGGTGTTCGAACTCGCGCGCCTGCTGCGCCGCATGACCGGGTCGGAGGCCATCGGGTCGCTGCCGCACGTGGAGCTGGTCGCGCTCGCCACCATCGCCGATCTGATGACCCTCTCGCACCACAACCGCGTCCTGGTGCGTCACGGCTTGGACGCCCTGCCCGAAACGGACAACGCCGGACTGCGCGCCCTCATGCGGGTGGCGCGGGTGCGCGGCCCGGTCACCCCCGGCCACATCGGCTTCACCCTTGCGCCCCGCATCAACGCGGCGGGACGAGTGGGGGAATCGCGGCGGGCACTCGACCTCCTACTCACGGACGACCAGGGGGAGGCGGCGCGTCTGGCGGGCACGCTGGAGTCGTACAACGCCGAACGCAAACAGACGGAGGCGCGCGTCCTCCAGGAGGCCTTGGCCCGACTGGCTCCGTCCTACGATCCGGGGCGCGACTACGGGCTGGTGCTGGCATCGCGCGACTGGCACCCGGGCGTGATCGGCATCGTGGCCTCGCGGCTGGTGGATCGGCTCCACCGGCCGACCATCCTCGTCTCGGTGGACGGCGACACCGCGCGCGGGAGCGCCCGCTCCATTCCGGGCTTCGACATTCTGGCCGCCATCACGAGGGGTCGGAGCCATCTCGACCGCTTCGGCGGACACCGGTATGCGGCGGGGATGAGCCTCGCGCCCGAGCGCATCGATGCCTTCCGGGTGTCGTTCAACGAGGCCGCCACGCGGGAGCTCGCGGATCGCGATCTGCGCCCGCGCCTGGTCGCCGACGCGGAGATCCGCCTCGAGGAGGTCACGGAACCGCTGGTGCGCTACCTGCGGCACATGGGCCCGCACGGCATCGGCAATCCGCGCCCCCTGTTCCTGGCGCGCGGGGTCAGGTTGGACGGCCCTGTGAAGACGTTGAAGGGCGCCCACCTCAGGATGCGCCTGCGCGACCGCACGGGGGGGTTGGATGCGATCGGTTTCGGGATGGCGGGTCGGGTCGAGCCCGCGACGCTGGTGCCGGGACCGGTTGACGCGGTGTTCCGTCTCAAACTCGACAACTACCGCGGGGTCCCGCTCATCCGGGCGGAACTCGCGGGCATCGGCCCGCCTCCGTCTCGTCCCGCCGCTCCGGCGCGGGCGCCGGTCGAGTCACCGGCGTGAGAATCATCGCCGGACGCTGGCGCGGGCGCCGGTTGAAGCCGCCGCGCGCCCGGGACGTGCGCCCGACCTCCGACCGGGTGCGCGAGGCATGGATGGCCGCGCTCGGCGCCGACGTGGAGGGGGCTGTGGTGGTGGATCTGTTCGCGGGCTCGGGCGCGCTCGGGCTCGAGGCGCTGAGCCGGGGCGCGAGCCACGTCACCTTCGTGGACGTTTCCCGGAGCGCGCTGCGCGTCCTTCGGGCCAACATCGAGCTTGTGGGGGCGGGAACCGTCACCCGCGTGGTGCGCGCCGACGCCCTGCGATACACGAAGCGCATGCAGCGGGAGGAGGTCGATCTGGCGCTGGCCGATCCCCCCTACGGACGCGGGCTGGCGGGGCGCCTCCTCGACCTCTACGGCGAGCGGCCGTTTGCGGGCGTCCTGTGGGTGGAGCATCGTTCCCGGCAAAAGCTGCCGGGTTGTCCCGGGCTGCGGTTGCGGCAACGAGTGTACGGAGACACAACGCTGACCATTGCGGAGGCGGACGCATGAGCGGTGCCAGGAATCTGGTCGCCATCTATCCGGGGTCCTTCGATCCCGTCACTCTTGGGCACGAGGACATCGTGCGGCGCACGCTGCGAGTCGCCGACAGGGTCATCGTCGCGGTGGCGCACAGCTCGACCCAGTCGAAGCGCCAGTTGTTCGGCGTCGAAGAACGGGTGCGCCTGCTGCGGGAGGTGTTTCGGGAGGAGGCGCGTGTGGAATGCACTTCCTTCGAGGGCCTGCTGGTGGACTTCGCCCGCGCCCGCGGCGCACGCTTCATGATTCGCGGTCTTCGGGCGGTGTCGGACTTCGAGTACGAATTCCAGATGGCCCAGATGAATCGCCAGCTTTGGCCCGACGCCGAGACCCTCTTCCTCATGCCGGACGTGTCCTACGCGTTCCTTTCCTCCTCTCTGGTTCGCGAAGTCGCGATCCTGGGCGGGGATATCGCCAGGTTCGTCTCTCCCCTTGTGGCCCGCGGAATCCGCCGGAAACTCGAGAACCAGCAGGGGGCGGAGGAGTGACGGCGCCAGCCAGCCGCGTGGAGCGCCTTGCCCGCGCCCGCGGCCTTCATGTAAACTGCCCCGCACTTCGCCCGACCTTCCGCACCGGCGGCGGATCCAGCGCGGATTCCATCAGAACAACGCGGAGCCCGGCATGCCCTTCATCGTAGAAAAATCCGGCGCGATAACCATCATCGGCGTAACCGGCCACCTGATCGTTGCGAACCGCCAGGAGCTCAAGCACGTCGTGCTTGAGCGACTGCGGACGGGGGACCGGGAATTCCTCATCGACTTTGCCGAGACCGGCTACATCGACTCTTCCGGGCTGGGGGTACTGGTGTCCCTGTCCAAGAAGGTGCGGGAGCAGGGCGGAGAACTCCGGCTGGCCGCGCTCAACGAAGACCTGCGCACCCTCTTCCAACTCACCAAGCTCGACACCCTTTTCACCATCGTGGATTCCCGCGAAGAGGGCCTCCGGGACAGCTGAGTTTCGTCCAGGGGGGCTCCATGCCCAGCGTTGGCCCATGGATCCGGAACTGATCCTTCACCTCCCGAGCGACGTCCTCCGCATCGAGGACGCCGTCGAGAAGGTGGTCGCGCGCTGCCATCGCTACATCGAGCTCGAGCGAAGGGCCAGCCGCGTCCGCATGAATCTTCGGGTGGCGCTTTCGGAAGCGCTCTCCAACGCGATGCTGTATGGCAACGGCGCCGATCGGTCGAAGGACGTGCGCGTGGAGCTGTCGATCACGGCGAGGGCCATCATCACCCGGGTAACGGATGAAGGTCCGGGCTTCGACTACGAGGATGTCCCGGATCCGACCACCCCTGAAAGCCTCCTGAAGCCCGATGGACGCGGGATCTTCCTGATGCGCAAACTGCTGGACGAAGTCACCTTCAACGAGCGGGGCAACTCCGTTACCCTGCTGCTGAGACGCGATCGGGTACGTCGCGAATGAGCGAGCCCGGCCCTACGCGGCTGTCGCGGCCGGCGCGCGCGATGCTGGACGAGTTTGCCGCGAGCTTCCCGTGGCGGCTGGGCGTGCGCGATCTGGTCTCCGGTCGCCGCATGTATCCGGAGGAGACCCGGAGCGACCTGCCGGCCAGGGAACCGGACAAGGCCCTGACGCGCCGACTGAGCACCCGCGAGGGGCGTAGCCTGGAGCTGACGATCCATCCTTCGGATCCGACGCTGGCGCCAGCCGCCGATCTCCTTTGCTCGCAGCTTGTCCGGGTCCTGGACGCGGAACGGGAGATCAGCTTCCTCAGCGGCGAGTTGTCCGCGCGCTACGAGGAAATCAACCTGCTCTACTCGATCAGCGAGATCCTGGGCTCGATCCTGGAGCTGGGGGAAGCCGCACGCATCATCCTCAACGAGGTATGCGACGTTCTGGGCGCCCGCCGCGGCTCGCTGTGGGTCTACGACGCCGGGGACGGATTGCTGCACCAGGTCGCGGCCGAGGGGATTGCCGGACTGGACGGCCCGCTCGATCCCACCGGGGAAATGCTCACCGCGCGGGTGTTCCGGGAACGGGAGGCGATCATCAGCACCGGCGGCGACGGCGGGCATCCGGCGACCGCCCCCAACCTACGCTCCGAATCGGCTCTCCTGGTGCCCATCCAGTACGCGCCGCAGGCGGGGCAGGCGCGCACGGTCGGCGTCATCAACCTGTTCGGGCGCAGGGGAAGCGGCACCTTCTCGGCCGGGGACCGCAAGCTGCTGACCGCCATCGCCAGCCAGATCGGCGCGGCGCTCGAGAATCATCGGCTCTTCCGCGAGAGCCGGGCACGGGACCGGATGGCGCACGAGATGGAGCTGGCCCACAACCTTCAGATGCGGCTGCTTCAGCCGGTCGATCAGCTGGGGCTGAGCCAGGTGGCGGCGAGGGTGCAGCCTGCGGAGCAGGTGGGGGGCGACTTCTACCACTTCATCAAGCTCTCCGGGGGCCGGCTCGGCGTCATGATCGGCGACGTGTCGAGTCACGGCTTCCCCGCGGCCCTCATCATGGCGCTGGCCCTTTCGGCCGCATCCATCTTCGCCGGCGAAACCGAGAGTCCGGCCGAGGTGCTCCGCCACGTGGACGACGCGCTGCGCGACGAGCTCGAGACCACCGAGATGTACCTCACCCTCTTCTGCGGCGTGCTGGACCCGGCTGCGGGCGAGCTGGTGTACTCCAATGCGGGCCACCCTCATGCGTTCATCTTCCGGCCGGGCGAAAAGGAGCGGCGGCTGGCGGCTACGGACCCGCCGGTCGGGATCGCGGGGCCCGGCTCGTATTCCGAGACCGGCGTACCCTGGGTCGAGGGGGAGGATCTGCTGCTTCTGTTTACCGATGGTCTGTCGGACTCGCTGGCCACCAGCGGTTCGCGCAGCGGGGAGGAGGCGGTGCTTGCGGAGGCGCGGGAGCAGGTCGGCCGGGGTCCGGGCGCCATCGTCGAGTCGCTCTTCCGGCTTGCCGCCGAACCAACGCGCGCGATACCCGCCGACGACCGCACCGCCATCGCCCTGAGGCTCTGAGAGGTGCGGCCGAAGCGTTCCCTCGGCCAGAACTTCCTGGTGGACCCCAACCTTCAGCGGGCCATCGTCAGGGCTCTCGATGTCCAGGCCACCGACGAAGTGCTGGAGATCGGGCCGGGGACCGGCGCACTCACCCGCCATCTCGTGGGCCTGCCGCGCCGGCTCGTGCTCGTGGAGCTCGACCGGAAGCTGGCCGACCGCCTGGCGGACGAACTGGCCGGGCGTTCGGAAGTGACCCTCGTTAAGGGGGACATCCTCGACGCCGATCTCGCGGCGGTGGCCGAAGACATTTCGGCGCTCAAGGTGATCGGCAACATACCCTACAACCGCACTTCGCCGATCGTCTTTCGGCTTCTCGAGCGTCCGCGGCCGGCGGAAATCGTCATCATGGTGCAGAAGGAGGTCGGTGAGCGCATGCTGGCGGCTCCGGGCTCCCGGACCTACGGGGCCCTGTCGGTGGGGGTTGGGGTGGTGGCGCGGGTGGAGCGCGTCCTTCGCGTGCGCCGCACGGCGTTTCGCCCCGTCCCGCGGGTGGACTCGGTGGTGGTGCGCATTCGTCCGTTCCACCCACCCCGGATTTCAGCCGCGCGGGAGAAGGCCGTGCGCGTCCTCACCCGGGCGGCCTTTCAGCGTCGCCGCAAGCAGTTTCAGCGGATTCTCCGGGACGATCCGGTCTATCGTCTGAGCCGCCGGGCAGTGGCGGAGGTGGAGGCGCGCAGCGGGCTCGACCTGACGCGACGTCCCGAGACCTTCGCGCCCGAAGACTTCGTCCGGCTGGCGGAGGTGGTGGAGCGCTCATGAGCGCGGCGCGGGGATCATGGGTCGAGACGGTTGCAGGACTGCTCGGTGACGGTCCGCTTCACCCGGAAGAGCTCGCCCGCCGGGCGACCCGTCTGCGCGCGTTCGGGCAGGAGTCGCCCGCGCTGATCGCGTCGCTGCTGGGGCCCGATCCCAGGTTTCGCCTGGATCCGGAGGGGCGCTGGAAGCTGACCCCGGGCCTGACCGGGGTGCGTTCGTCGCTCGGCTTTCTGGACTACGCGGTGGTGGATGTGGAGACGACCGGAGGCGCCTACGAGGCGGGCCACCGCATCATCGAGCTGGCCATCGTGGAGCTGCGCGAAGGGGTCGTGACCCGGGAGTTCCAGAGCTTGGTAAACCCGAAACGAGGCATCGCGGCTTCGGCAACCCGCCTGACCGGCATCAGCGGAGCCAGGGTCGCCGGGGCGCCCCGGTTCCGCGACATCGCCGACGAGATCCGGAACCGGCTCGAGCACCACGTCTTCGTAGCCCACAACGCCGACCACGACTGGGCTTTCGTTGGTGGGCAGCTGCGCGAGGCTCTTGGGGACGCGCCGCGCGTGCAGAGGCTCTGCACCGAGCAACTGTCGCGCCGGCTGCTGGCTTCCCAGCGGCGCCATCATCTCGACGCCCTGTGCGGCCGCTTCGGCATCGAGGTGCACGGGCGTCACCGCGCCCTGGGCGACGCGCGCGCGGCGGCCGAGATCCTGAATTGTCTTCTGGAGGAAACCGAGCGGAGGGGCGTCCGCGACCTTCGGGCGCTCCATGAGCTCCTCGCCGGGCCGCAAGGGCGTGACCCGGTCGACGGATTGATCTAGATTTTAAGGGCTGCCATTCGCAGCTCCGTGGCGCAACTGTTCGGCCTTTGTTGCCAGCCGATGACTCTTCGCGGGGTCGGACCCTCCGTCCGCGCCCGCATGGAACATACATGAACGACGAATCCCGAATCCCCGCGATCCTTGGATCCGCCCGCACCCCCATAGGCCGTTTCCTGGGCGGTCTCTCCCCGCTACCCGGACCCGCGCTCGGCGCCGTCACCGTGCGCGCGGCGGTGGAGCGCTCCGGCGTAGACCCGTCCGCCATTGACGAGGTGGTCATGGGCAACGTGGTTTCGGCCGGAGAAGGACAGGCCCCCGCCCGCCAGGCGGCGGTGAACGCCGGCCTCCCCGCGACCATCCCCTCCGTCACCGTGAACAAGGTGTGCGGTTCCGGACTTAAGGCGGTGATGCTGGCGGCCCAGGCGATCCGGGCCGGAGACGCGCGCGCAATCGTGGCGGGCGGCTTCGAGTCGATGTCCAACGTGCCCTACTACCTGCGGGGACATCGCGGCGGAGTGAAGTTCGGAGATCAGGAGGTCAGCGACGGCCTCATTCACGATGGTCTCTGGTGCTCTTTCGAGGACCGCCACATGGGCGGTCATGCGGAATACACGGCGACCCGGGCGGGCATCACGCGGAAGAGGGCCGACGAGTTTGCCCTGGCGTCGCACCGCAAGGCGGTGGACGCGATCGACGGAGGGCGGTTTCGGTCCGAGATCGTGCCGGTGGAGGTGCCGGCCCGCCGGGGCGCGACCGTGGTCGATACCGACGAGGGACCCCGGCGCGACACTTCACTGGAGGCGCTTGCCCGGCTCCGTCCCGCCTTTTCCCGCGACGCTCCCGACGAGGTGGACGAGCTGGTGGTCACGGCCGGAAACGCCCCGGGGTTGAACGATGGCGGTGCCGCTCTGGTGGTTGCGTCCGTGGAATTCGCCCGGGCGCACGGTCTGCCGGTGGCAGCCCGCGTCACGGCCTACGCCTCGGCGGGCACCGAACCGCGCGACCTCTTTTTCGCCCCCATCTTCGCGGTGGGCAAGGTGATGGAGGCGGAGGGCAGGGCAGCGAACGACTACGACCTGGTGGAGATCAACGAAGCCTTTGCGGTGCAGACCCTTGCGGACATCGAAGCGCTGGGCTTGGACGCGGCCCGGGTGAACGTGAACGGTGGCGCGGTTGCGCTGGGCCACCCCATCGGCGCTTCGGGGGCCCGCATCCTGGTCACGCTCGTGCACGCGATGGAGGACCGGGACGCCGCGACCGGTCTCGCCACGCTCTGCCTCGGGGGTGGCAGCGCCGTCGCGCTCGCCGTGGAGCGTGTCTGACCGTTCGAGCACCGGGTCCGGGAGGGGATGTCCGCCCATCCTCCGACCCGCGGGGGGCCGGGAGGCGGCACGGAACCTGCTGACATAGCGAAAACACGGGAGAATCAGGATGCGGACTGGAGAGCTGAGCCAGGGACAGGAATTTCTGGTACGGGTGGCGTCGCTCGCCACCGGTCGGCGGACGCTGACCGCGGCGGTGTTCGTCCTGCTCACCACCGCCGGCGCCCAAGTCGCGGTGCCGGTGCCGTGGACGCCGGTGCCGATGACGCTGCAGCCGCTCTTCGTGCTCCTGTCGGGATTGGTGCTGGGGCCGTCGGCGGGAGCGGCGAGCATGGCCGCCTACGTTCTGCTCGGGGTGAGCGGCGCACCGGTGTTCGCCGCGATCCCGGCCGGGCCGGCGGCCCTCGTTGGCCCCACGGGCGGCTTCATCCTCGCCTTTCCCCTTGCCTCCGGCCTCTGCGGGTGGCTGGCTGGCCCGAGGGACGCGGGCCCCCCGCGCATCCTGGCGGCGCTGCTGGCGGGACTTCTGGTCATCTACCTGGCGGGCGCGGCACAGCTGGCTCTGCTCACCGGCTCCGCTCCCATGGGGGTCTTCCGCAACGCCGTGCTGCCCTTCGCGCTCGGCGACTTGATCGAACTGCTGGTGGCCATGGCGATCGCTCTCCGGCTCAGGTCCCGGTCTCGCGACGGTCGCTGACTCCCGGAGTAGCTTCATGGCCGAAAGGAAGCGCATGCGACGCATTGCCGTGATCGGGTCCGGGACGATGGGAAACGGCATCGCCCACGTCGCGGCCCTTTCCGGGCTCGAAGTGGTCCTCTACGACATCGCCGAGGACGCGCTCGCACGGAGCACGGCGAACATCGCGCGCAACATGGAGCGCCAGCTCCGGTCGGGTCGACTCGATGCGAACGAAAAGGCCATCGCGCTTTCCCGCGTCCGGACAACCATGGACCTCGCCCAGGCGGTCTCCAACGCGGAACTTGCCGTTGAGGCTGCTCCCGAGGACGCCTCGCTCAAGTATCGCCTCCTCACCGAGCTGGACCGGCTCGCCCCATCCGGCGCGATCCTGGCATCCAACACGTCATCGGTCTCCATTACAAAGATGGGCGCGCGCACGGCTCGCCCCGACCGCGTCATCGGCATGCACTTCATGAACCCCGTGCCGGTCATGCGCCTTGTGGAGGTGGTGCGCGGACTCCGGACCAGCGACGAGACCGTGCGGACGGTGGTGGAGCTTGCAACCCGCCTGGGCAAGACCCCGGTGGAGGTGAACGACTTCCCGGGCTTCGTCTCCAACCGCATCCTCATGCCGATGATCAACGAGGCGATCTTTGCCCTCACGGAGGGAGTCGCCGAGGCGGAGGCGATCGATGCGGTCATGCGAATGGGGATGAATCATCCCATGGGACCGCTTGCGCTGGCCGATCTGATCGGGCTCGACACCTGCCTCGGCATCCTGGAAGTACTGCACCGGGAGCTGGGCGACGACCGCTACCGTCCCGCCCCGCTGCTTCGCAAGTACGTGGCGGCCGGCTGGCTGGGGCGCAAGAGCGGGCGCGGATTCCACTCCCATGAGTAGCGTTTCCGCCCTCGGGAGGCCGGCTGGCGGCGGTGTTCCGGACGGCTCCGAAACGCACGGTGCTCCATGACCCCGGAGGAACGATCCATCCGGGAGATGACGCGGGAGTTCGCGGACGGCGAAATTCGACCGCGCTCCGCGGGCTGGGACGAGCACCGTCGTCTGGACGACGATGTCCTCGGGATGCTCGCCGAATTCGGCTTCCTGGGGATGGGCATTCCGGAAGCGTTCGGCGGTCTCGGGCTGGACCTGTCCACCTGCCTGGCGGCGACGGAGGAACTCGCCCGTGGAGACGGGAGCGTGGCCTTGTCCGTGTCTATGCAGAACGGACCGGTCACGAGCCTTCTGCTCGCGCATGCATCGGAGGATCTGCAACACGAGCTTCTTCCCGGCATCGCGTCCGGGCAGCACCTGGTCGCGTTCACCCTGGGGGAACTCGGGGCGGCGGGTGCCGAGGACGCCGGGGATGCCATCGCAACCCCGGTCGGAGAGGACTGGCGGCTCGATGGCCACAGGCACTGGGTGGTGGACGGCGGCAGAGCCGGAGCGGCCGTAGTCTTCGCCCGCTCGGCTCGGGATGGGGGAACGCGCGGCGCCGGGGTGTTCCTCGTGGACACCTCCGTGCCCGGATATCGCGTCGTACGCCGCCGCGAGACTCTTGGCCTCTGCGCGGCCGAGATCGTCGACGTCGAGCTCGACGGCGTCGCGGTGCCCGCGGACCGGGTGATCGGGCGCCCGCCGCTCGGAGACGGGTATGCGGCGCGGGCGCTTCCCGTGTCCCGTCTGGGCGGCGCGGCGGTCGCCCTGGGTATCGCGCAGGCCGCCTTCGAGCACGCCGCCCGCTACTCGCGCGAGCGCGAGCAGTTCGGGCGCGCCCTCACGGCGTTCGGAGCCATCCGGCACAAACTCGCCGGGATGGCGACCCGTATCGCGGCGGCGCGCGCCCTGGTGAGGGAGACCGCCGTTGCTCTCGAAGCGCCGGGCGCGGAGGGAGGTGTCGGCCTGGCTTCCTGGACGGACCGTCCCGGCATGACGGCGACCCCGGACATGGCGAGGTGGGCCGCCGGCCACGCGGCCGTATCGGTTGCCCGGGAAGCAGTTCAGATCTTCGGGGGGTACGGATACATGCGCGACTATCCCGTCGAGAAACTGATGCGCGACGCCAGCGGCACGAACATCTGCGAAGCCACCGGCGAAGTATTGCGCATCATCGCGGCGCGCGGGTTCCAGGCCACGCTCGCAACCGGGTGAGCAAGCGCCCGCGCCGGCGCTGGCACGGGCTGGTGCGCAAGACAGAACGAGGAATCAAGCATGCGGATATTCGAGGAGATGGCTGCCTGCCGCCACGATCAATTGGTATTCTGGTCGGAACCCGCGGCGGGCTATCGAGGCATCATTGCCATCCACGACACGACGCTGGGCCCGGCTCTGGGCGGCACCCGCCTGTGGAAGTACGCCAGCGAGGCGGACGCACTGACCGACGCCCTTCGCCTCGCGCGCGGCATGACCTACAAGGCGGCCATTGCCGGCCTGAATCTGGGAGGGGGCAAATCGGTCATTCTGGCGGATGAACGCCCCCGCGACCGGGAGCGGCTCTTTCGGGCTCACGGTCGCGCGGTGGAATCTCTGGGCGGGCGCTACATCACCGCGGAGGATGTTGGCACCTCCGTGGACGACATGGAGTTCGTGCGCGCGGAAACCCGCTGGGTGGTCGGGGTCCGCGGAGGTTCCGGGGATCCCTCTCCCGCTACGGCCCACGGCGTTTATCAGGGGATCAGGGCGTGCGCGCGGGAGCGCTACGGCGATCCCTGTCTGGAGGGCAGGCACGTTACCGTCCAGGGCGTGGGACACGTCGGGTACCACCTGTGCGGCGAACTCGCGGCCGAAGGCGCCAGACTCACGATCACCGACATCGACCCGGGCAGAGTCGAGCGCGCGGTGCGCGAGTTCGGCTCCGTTGCGGTCGCCGCGGACGAGATATACGACGTGCCCGCGGACATCTTCGCCCCCTGCGCGTTGGGCGGGGTGGTCAACGACCGGACGATCGGACGCCTGCGCGTGGACATTGTGGCGGGCTCGGCCAATAATCAGTTGGCCGAGCCGAGGCATGGCGACGCCCTTCAGGAGAGGGGTATCCTGTTCGCTCCCGACTACGTGATCAACGCGGGAGGGCTCATCAACGTGTACGGCGAGCTGCACGGCTGGTCCGCCGAACGCACCAGAAGGAAGGCCGCCGGGATCTACAACGTCCTGCTGAGCGTCTTCCGGCGCGCCCGTGAGGATGGCGTTACGGCCGCCGAAGCCTCAAACCGCGTCGCCCTGCAGATACTGAGGGATGCCCGGCACCCCGGCAGCGCCGAGCACGGCTCTCGCGCCCGGCGAGCGGTTTCCATGAGCATCTGACCGGAGTGAGAAGGTGCCCACCGATCACCTGCGTCGTTTCGACCCCGAGATACATCAGGCCGTCCACGCCGAAGAGACGCGTCAGCATGATCAGCTGGAGATGATCGCCAGCGAGAACTTCGCGTCCCGGGCGGTCCTGGAGGCGACGGGCTCGGCGCTCACCAACAAATACGCGGAGGGACTCCCGGGACGTCGCTATTACGGCGGCTGCGAACACGTCGACGTGGTGGAGAGCCTGGCCCGCGCACGCGCCTGCGCGCTCTTCGGGGCCGACCACGCCAACGTTCAGCCTCATTCCGGGGCACAGGCCAACCTGGCGGCCTTTCTCGCCTTCCTCCAACCCGGAGACCGTTTTCTGGGCATGCAGCTCAGCCACGGCGGACATCTCACGCACGGATCCCCGGTCAACGTCAGTGGAAAGTGGTTCCGGGTATCGTCATACGGCGTGCGCGAGTCGGATGGGCTCATCGACTATGACATCGTGCGCGAGCAGGCGCGTTCGGAGCGCCCCCGCCTTATCGTCGCGGGCGCCAGCGCCTATCCGCGCACCCTCAATTTCGCCGCGTTCGGGGAAATCGCGCGCGAAGTGGACGCGCTCCTCATGGTCGATATGGCCCACATCGCCGGACTCGTCGCCACCGGCGTGCATCCCAGTCCGATTCCGCACGCTCATGTGGTGACCTCCACCACGCACAAAACCCTGCGTGGGCCCCGGGGCGGTCTCATTCTGGCGCCGGACGAGCACGCGCGCGCCGTCGACCGGGCGGTGTTTCCGGGCTCCCAAGGCGGACCCATGATGCACGTGATCGCCGCCAAGGCGGTTGCGTTCCGGGAGGCACTGGCGCCGGAATTCTCCCTCTACACCCGGCAGGTGGTGGCAAACGCGCGAACCCTGGGGTCCGAGCTCATGGAATACGGGTTCCGCCTGGTGAGCGGCGGCACCGATACCCACCTGATCCTGGTCGACTTCGGACAGGACGGCCTCTCGGGAGCGCAGGCCGAGGCGGTTCTTGCGCGCGTGGGCATCACCGTCAACAAGAACACGGTCCCCGGGGAATACCGCTCACCGCTGGTCACGTCCGGGATTCGCCTCGGGACTTCCGCGCTCACCAGCCGCGGCATGGGGATCGACGAGATGCGCCTCATTGCCGGCTGGATGGCTCGGGTCCTGCTTCGTCCCGAGAACGAGGAGGTGCTTCGGGGAGTGCGCCGGCAAGTGCGCGAGATGAGCGCGTCCTTCCCGCTCCGGAAGGAGACCGCTCCGGTCGGCTGATCTCGCCGGGGGTTGCGGACAAGGCCGCAATATCATGTCCTGCAACGGGAAACGTCCTGTCACCCCGAATGGCCGGGGCTGGCGCTCGCCGGGCAATCGCTCCAGATTTCTTCCATGAACGACCCGCAGATTGGCGACGACGTCTTGGTCCGCCTCGATGGGCGCAACCCGCGCTTCCATGTCAAGGCGTACCTGTTTGTGCTCTCCGCCCTGCAGTCGGTCTCGGACTCGCTCGAAAAGCGGCGCCATATCTCCGGCACGGAGCTCGCGCAGGGAGTAAGGCGTCTCGCTCTCGAGCAATACGGCCCCATGGCGCGCACGGTTCTGGAACACTGGGGCGTCCACGCCACCGAGGATCTGGGCGAGATCGTCTTCGATCTGGTCGACTGCGGGATTCTCCTGAAGCAGGATGGGGATTCTCCCGAGGATTTCATGGGCGTGTACGATTTCGAGGACGCTTTCGAGCACAACTACCCGTGGGGCAGGGCATAGCCCCGTCCCAACCTGATTCATTCAACAGGTTTCCTATCTTCGAGACCCTCCGAGAGGGGACTGGACAATGTCCGAAGAGCGCAGCTTTCCTTCCTGTCTCAAATGCAATACGGGGCTACTGCTCCCGATGTCCGACTACGGACGCGAGGGCGCGCCGATCCGATACAAGGCGTGGGTCTGTTCCAATCCCGACTGTGGCTTCAACATCAGAATCGACAACGGAGAGATCACCTTCGGGCGTAACATCATTCAGAGCTACAAGTAGCCTCCCCCGCACTTCCCGATGGCGCCACGCGTGACCAGGAACCGCGGCGCTTCCTCCGGAGGCCGTCGCCGTCGTTCCAGGATCCTCTCCGGCGGGTCCGATGTCCACGCTCCCACCGGCAGCGAAGCGGCATCCTTCGATCGCTTTGTCATCGACCGACTCGGCGTTCCCGGCCGGACCCTCATCGAGAACGCGGGACGATCGGCCGCGCTGGTGCTCGAGCGCATCTTCGCGCGGGGATCGGTGGTCGTGTTCGCCGGGTCGGGCAACAACGGTGGTGACGGCCTCTCCCTGGCGCGGGCGCTGGCGGGGTGGGGCCGGCCGGTCACGGTTGTCCGGGCGTCGGCGCATCCTCCGGACGCCCGCCTTCTGCACCAGTGGCCACTACCCACGCTGGACGCGGGCACCGAGGGGGCCCAGAGGGAGATCGAGCGCGCGACCGCTTCGGCCGGCGTGCTCGTGGACGCGGTGCTCGGCACCGGGATTTCCGGCGCCCCTCGAGCTCCCCAGGCGCGAATACTGGAGGGCATGAACCGGGCCGGCAGGCCGCTCTTTTCCCTCGACATCCCCTCCGGGGTGGACGCCGATACCGGCGCCGTCCCCGGGGAAGCCGCGCGGGCCGACGTGACGGTGGCCTTCGGCTGGCCCAAGCTGGGCTCCCTGCTTCAGCCGGCGCGCGCGCGCGCCGGCCGCCTGGTGGCTGTGGAGATCGGGTTTCCACCCGTGCCTCCCGCAACCTTCGGGGCTCGGGTGGTGACGCCCGGGTGGGCGCGGGACGTGCTGCCGGTTCGTCCTCCCGATACGCACAAACACCAGGTCGGCTCGCTGCTCCTGCTGGCGGGCGCGCCCGGGATGGCGGGCGCGGCGATCATGGCGGCGCGGGCGGCGCTGAGGGCCGGGGCGGGATTCGTGCGCATCGCGAGCCCCTCCGCCAATCGGCCCGTGCTCCAAGGCGCCGTCCCGGAGGCGGTGTTCGTGGACACGGCCGACCGGGACGCGCTCGCTCGGGCGGCAATGTCATCGACCGCGGCCGTGGCGGGTCCCGGGCTCGGGCTTGCTCCGGAGGCCGAAGCGGCCTTGGAGGCCGTCATGGAGGCGTCCGGCGACGCCCCGGTGCTGCTCGACGCCGACGCCCTGAACCTGGTGGCGGCGGAGGCGGCTCCCGCCCTGGCCGACCTGGGGCGCGCTCGGCCGGTGCTGGTGACGCCGCATCGAGGAGAGATGAGGAGGCTCGTGGCGGCCGACGCCGACCTCCCCGATCTTCCGCACGAACTGGCCCTCGACCGGGCGAAGGCGTGGTCGTGCACGGTGTTGCTGAAAGGCAATCCGTCGGTCGTGGCCACGCCCGGGAAACGCCTGCTGGTGGGCGGGCTGGGGAGTTCCGACCTGGCCGTCGCCGGGATGGGAGATGTGCTGAGCGGGGTCGCGGGTTCGCTGCTTGCGCAGGGGTGTGATCCATCGGTGGCCGGCGGGCTTGCGCTGCACCTGACCGGGGTTGCGGCGGCGCTCGGAAGCGGGGGACCCGGGCTGGTGCCGGGCGACGTGATCGCCCGTCTTGCGGTCGCGGTCCGCCGTCAGCCGGATCCGAAGAGCCGTCTCGGCCTGCCCTTCGTCATTTTCGACCAGGAAGCTCCTCGTTGAGCTTGCTGGGACCTGGCGCCGAGTTCGACCTGATTCGGTTCTTCCAGGCAGCCGGGCCGCCACCGGGGGCGGAGGTGCTGGTGGGCTCGGGCGATGACTGCGCGGTGCTCGAGTCCGGCTGGGTGGTGAGCACCGACGCCTTCCTCGAGGACGTGCACTTTCGGCGCGGCTGGATCAGCTTCGACGAGGCGGGTTATCGTGCCGTGACGGCTGCCCTGAGCGACGTGGCCGCGATGGCCGCGCGACCCGTTGGCGTGCTTGTCGCCCTCGGTCTGCCGGACATGGAGGCCCCTCACATCGCGGTGGAGTTTCGGTCCGGCATCCGGCGAGCGTGCGAACGCGCGCGCTGCGCGCTGGTCGGAGGCGACCTTACCCGCTCTCCGGGCCCGGTGGTCGTGAACGTGGTCGCTTTGGGCCGCGCGGATCGCCCCATCCTGCGAAGCGGGGCTCGGGCGGGCGATGAGGTCTGGGTGACGGGCGTGCTGGGCGCGAGCGCCGCCGCGGTGCGCGACTGGCAGCGCGGGCGCGAGCCCGATCCGTCGTTGCGACGGGCGTTCGCCGCGCCCCTCGCGCGCCTCGAAGGGGCTCGCTGGCTCGCCGAGCGCATCCGGATGACGGCCCTCATCGACCTCTCGGATGGCCTTGTGGGAGACATGGGCCACATCGCCGCGGCGAGCGGGGTTGCCATCGTTCTGGACCCGGCCCTCGTTCCCGTCGCCGCCGCCGCGGCCACAGCCGCCGGATCGCGCCGCCGCGCGCTGCCCCTGGCGCTTGCCGGAGGTGAGGACTACGAGCTCGCCTTCACCGCGCCGCCAGGGTCCGCGGAATCGGTCGCGGCCGGCTTCCGCCACAGGTTCGACGCACCCCTCACGCGCGTAGGAATTGTGGCCAGCGGCGCGGGCGTTAGACTTGAGGGCGATGGTGCCGACGAGTTCGACCCCGGAGCCGTGGGCTTCGACCACTTTCGCGCGCCGCGATCCGACGCGGCCGACGTCGGGCGCTCGGACAATCGGTAAACCGGATCGGGAGTGCGGATGCTTCGGACGGGCTGGGTGGCGCTGGCGGCGATCGCGACGACGGGGTACTACGCCGCAATCATCGTGCTCTCCTCCGTGGTCCCCTCCCGGCGCCACCGGCGGTGCGGACATTGGGCGCTGGGTTGGTCCGCCGTCCTGCTGCGCGCCGCCGGTGTGACCGTCACCTCAACCGGGCTTGATCGGGTCGATCCGCGGCGCTCGCAGATCGTGGTTTCCAACCACCAGTCCTGGTTCGACGTGCTCGCGCTTTTTGCCACCTTCCCCACCTCGCTGCGTTTCGTGGCAAAGGAGGAGCTGCGTTCGGTCCCCGTCTTCGGCAAGGCGATTCTGCGCTGCGGCCATATCGCGATCGACCGCCGCAACCGCCACAGCGCCATCGAGTCGCTGCGCCGGGCGGCCCGGCGGCTGCGCGAGCGCACCCTTCACGTGGTCATGTTCGCGGAAGGCACCCGGTCGCCCACCGGGGAGCTCCAACCCTTCAAGAAGGGCGCCTTCGTGCTGGCGCTGCGGACGGGCACGCCGGTTCTGCCGGTCGCGGTCGTGGGAAGTCGCGCCGTGATGCCCAAACACGGTTACGTGATTCGGTCGGGCGCGATCGAGGTGCGGGTCGGCGAACCCATCGACGTGGCCGACCTGACCATGTCGGATCGCAACGCGTTGCGTGACCGCGCGCGCCAGGCGGTCGCGGATCTCATGTCCGGACCGTCAACAGGGCAGGCGAACGGGACGTCCGCGTCGCCCCTCGCCCCCGCCGCCCCGGCCACGCGGGCCTGAAATCGAGGGAGGAGCAGCCGTGTCCGCGATCACGGAGGTGAAGGGGAGGGAAATACTGGACTCCCGCGGCACCCCGACGGTGGAGGCCGAGGTGACCTTGGCGACCGGCGCGCGCGCGACCGCGGCGGTACCCAGCGGGGCCTCCACCGGCGAGCACGAGGCGGTGGAGCTTCGGGACGGAGATCCCGCCCGCTACCGGGGCAAGGGGGTGCGCGGCGCGGTGGCCCACGTCAACGGCGAAATCCGCGCCGCCGTGGTCGGCAGGGAGGCCCGCGAGCAGCGCTCCCTGGATCGCGCGCTGGCGGAGCTGGACGGCACCCCCAACAAGGGCCGGCTCGGCGCGAACGCGATCCTGAGCGTGTCCCTGGCGGCGGCGCGCGCGGCGGCCCGCGAGGCGGGACAGCCTCTCTACCGCTACCTGGGCGGCGAGGCGGCCACCCTCCTTCCGGTCCCCATGATGAACATCCTGAACGGCGGCGCCCACGCGCCCAACAACGTGGACATCCAGGAGTTCATGGTCATGCCGGTGGGCGCCGACACCTTCTCGGAGGGGTTGCGCATGGGCACGGAGATCTTCCACGCCCTCCGGGACGTGCTCGCCGAAGCGGGCCGAAACACCGCCGTGGGCGACGAGGGCGGTTTCGCCCCCGACCTGGGCGGCAACGAGGAGGCGCTCGAGGTGGTGCTCACGGCCATCGAGCGCGCCGGCTACCGGCCCGGCGACGAAGTCGTCCTCGCCATCGACGCCGCCGCCAGCGAATTCCTTCGAGGTGACGACTACGTCCTGCGGGGCTCCGGCGGCGGCAGCCTCGGCCCGGAGGCGATGGTGGCGTTCTGGGACGACTGGACTCGCCGCTACCCCATTGCCTCGCTCGAGGACGCGCTGGACGAGAACGACTGGGGGGGATGGGGGGTATTGACCGCGGCCGTCGGAGAACGCGTGCAGCTGGTTGGCGACGACCTCTTCGTCACCAGCAGCGAGCGACTGCGGCGGGGGATCCGCGAAGGGATCGGAAACGCCATTCTCATCAAGGTGAACCAGATCGGCACCCTGACGGAAACCATGGACGCCATCGACCTGGCTCACGCCTCGGGCTACCGGTGCGTGATCTCACATCGTTCGGGCGAGACGGAGGACACGTTCATCGCGGACCTGGCCGTCGCGCGCGCAACCGGACAGATCAAGACCGGAAGCGCCAGCCGCAGCGACCGGGTGGCCAAGTACAACCGCCTGCTGCGCATCGAGGAGGAGTTGGGGGTCGCGGGATCCTATCCCGGGAGGGCGCTTTGGGAATCCTGAGGAAGCTGGTGCTGCCGGTCATCGCCGGCGCCGCCGTCTACTACGCGGTCTTCGGCGGCGAACACTCCATGATCGAGCTCGGATCCGCGCGCTCGCGCGTGAAACAGGAGCAGCGCGCGCTCGATCTGCTGCGCGCCGAGGTGGATTCGCTCACGGCCCGTGCCGACTCCCTGAGAAACGATCCGCTGACGCTGGAGCGCCTGGTGCGCGAGCGTCACGGGATGATCCGCGAGGGCGAGATCCTGTACCGCTTCGCGGACGATGTCGGCGGCGAGGAGCCGGAGGACTCCACCGAAGGCCGGTAGCCGGCTCCAGCCCTTCCGCCCGTCCGGCGCTCAGGCCGGATCTTCCTCCGCCCCGGCCGGCTCCTTTGCCTCCGTTCCCGAATCGGCGATTCTGCGGACCGCATCAGCGAGCAGCTGCCCCGAGGTTCCCTCCGGGAGGAGCGCGGGCATCCCTTCGGCCACGGCCTCCGCGGCCGCCCTGCCCTCGCTCGTCGTGCCCGCCGACATGAGCTCCATCGGAATCGGGAAGACGGTGGTCGAGTTGTTCTCAGCCGCGATTTCGACGGCCGTCTGCAAGTAGCGAAGCTGCAGGGCCATGGGGTATTCCTGAATGACCGCCGCCGCGTCGGCGAGCTTGCGCGAGGCTTGGAACTCTCCTTCCGCCGCGATCACCTTGCCGCGGCGCTCGCGCTCGGCCTCGGCCTGCTTCGCCATCGCCCGCTTCATCTCCTTGGGCAGATCGATGTCCTTGATCTCGACGCCGGTGACCTCGATGCCCCAGGGATCGGTTCCCTCGTCGATGATGTCGCGCACGATTTCATTGATGCGTTCGCGCTCGGCGAGCAGTTCATCCAGCTCCGACTGGCCGATGACGCTGCGGAGCGTCGTCTGCGCCAGCTGGGAGGTGGCGAAGTAGTAGTCCTCGATCTCGACCACGGCCTTCGCCGGGTTGGTCACCCGGAAATACACCACGGCGTTGACCGTGACGCTGACGTTGTCCTTGGTGATGGTGTCCTGGGGCGCGATGTCCAGCGCCACGATGCGCAGGTCCATCCTCTTCATGCGTTCCAGCCCGTAGGGAACGAGGAAAATCAGCCCGGGCCCCTTGGCGCGGGTGAGCTTTCCGAGCCGAAAGACCACGCCCCGCTCGTATTCCCAGAGGACGCGAAAGCTGGTGAGAAGGCCGGTGGCGGCGACAACGATGCCCACGATCATCGGGATGTCCATTCGGATCGCTCTCCCTCGGAACTCCGCCGACGCCGGGGCCGTGCCCGCCGCCGCGCGAGTTCTCCGACAGGTTCGGGAATCCGCGGCCCCTGACGGCGCCGCTTGACACGCTATCTTCTCAAAACTAGCGTTTTTGCGATGTCCCCGCCGGAGTAGCTCAGTTGGTCAGAGCAGCGGAATCATAATCCGCGTGTCGGGGGTTCGAGTCCCTCCTCCGGCATCGCTTTCCTTCCCGCCCCGCAGGGACCTGACAATCCCTGCGGGGTTTCACATCCGTCCGTGCCGCGGGCGACAAGCCCGCCCGTCCGAAGCATTTGGCCAGCCGGCCGACTCTCGTCCGATCCTGCGGTTCATCCGGTCCAGGGAAGGGCGGCGGCCGCCGCCAGCCGGCCTTTGCCGCCGTTCGCATGGGCGGATATCTTGGCCGGGCGATTCCCCTCGCGGCACAACTGGGAGAGACCCGAAAGCGACGAGCAGGACGATGACCGATCTGATCGAACGTGAGCTGAGTCGGCGCAAGGCGCGGATGGCTCGCGTACTGGAGCGCCCGCTGCGGGTCCGGGAAGGGACTGCGGCGCCCCTGTCGCCGGACCGCCGCGCCTATTATCTGGACGAAGCTCGCGAGCTGTACTGGAACGAGTTGGAGTGGGAGAACATCACGGGCGAGGAGCGTCTTGACGACGGTCCCTTCACCGAGCTGGCCTTCCCCGGCTTCCTCGCTTTCGTGCGCGGATTGCTCTTGCGCGAATCCATCGACGAGCGGGGGACGCCCGCGGACCCGCGTCCCGTCATCGTGGAGGAGATCCTGAGCTTCCTGGCGGGCAGGGTGGTGACGCTCCGCGCCGAACTTCGCGAGCAGGATCCCGAGTGGGACGTGGAGCAGAGCGAACGGGAATTGTCCATGACCGAGCCGCTCATCGATCTGGTGCTTGCGCTGTTGTACGAGGTCACCCCGGCCGAGCGGGTGCGCCTGGAACAGGCCGCGGCGGATTGACGACGCCGGCCCGACGGCGTTTCATGCGTGGGTCCCGGCAGGGGTGGGGCGTGTTGCCCGTCCGCCGGCCCGGTCATCCGTACCTGGCGGGCGCCCCCCTCCTGATCGCCCACCGGGGTGGAGCCGCGCTGGCGCCCGAGAACACCATGGCGGCCTTCACGGCCGCGGTGGAGCAATGGGACGCCGACGTGCTCGAGATGGACGTGCGCCGGACCGCGGACGGCAAGGTGGTCGTGATTCACGACGCCACCGTGGACCGCACCTGCGACGGCAGCGGTGCCGTGCGGGAGCTTCCCTGGAGCGAGGTGCGTACGCTCGACGCCGGCTATCGCTTCCGCCATCCGGCGGGCGAACCGGCCTTCCGGGGCCGGGGGGTGGGCATCCCGCTGCTGGACGAGGTGCTCGAGACCTTCCCCGACACGCGCATCAACGTGGAGGCCAAGACCCCCGAGGTCGCGCCATTGCTGGTCGAAACCATCCTCCGCCACGCGGCGCAGCATCGCGTGCTGATGGCCGCGGAACTGGAGGGTGCCCGCCCCTCGCGTCACGGCTATCCGGGCCCGCACGGAGCGTCGCGGCGCCAGATCCGGCTGTTCCACCTGCTGCACCACCGGACGCTCGGGTTCCTGTATACGCCGCGTGCGGACGCCCTCCAGGTGCCGGATGCCTGGATGGGCACGCGGGTCGTCACGCCGCGCTTCGTCCGCGAGGCGCACCGCCGCAACATCCCGGTTCACGTCTGGACGATCGACGAGGCCGTGGACATGCGCCGGCTGCTCTCGTGGGGGGTGGACGGCATCCAGTCCGACCGCCTCGACCGGCTGGCGCGGGTGCTCGGGGAGGAAACCGGCAGGCCGCCCCCGCCCGCGCTCTCCACCGCCGGCGCGGACGCCGCCGCGACGACCGGCGAGCCGGCGCCGTGAGCAGGCCGGATCGGTCGCTGGCCGCCCGCTTCCGCGCGACGTTGGCCGAGGACGGGGTCGTTGCCGGTGGCGAACGCCTCCTGGTGTCGCTCTCCGGCGGCCTCGATTCCACCGTCCTGCTTCACCTCCTGCGCTTCGCGCCGGACCTCCCCTCGCTCGAAGTGCGCGCCGCCCACCTCGATCACCGCATGCGCCCCGGGAGCGCCGACGACGCCCACTGGGTGAAGGGCCTCGCGCGCGCCTGGGAGGTGCCGCTGGCGTCACGCGCCCTCGCCCGTCCTCCCGCCAACGAGACCGAGGCGCGCCGGGCCCGCTATCGCTTTCTGGAGGAGGCGCGTGCCGAGGCCGGCTGCCGGTGGGTCCTGACCGCCCATCACGCGGACGACCAGGCCGAGACGGTCGCCTACCGGATGTTGCGGGGCACCGGCCTCGCCGGCCTGGCCGGGATTCCCCGCACCCGCGAACCGGGGCTGTACCGGCCGCTGCTGTCCTTCTGGAAGCGGGAACTCGCCGCCTACGCCTCGGTCTCCCGCCTCCGTCACCGGACCGACCCCACCAATCGGTCGCCCGACATCCCGCGCAGCGTGGTCCGCCGGGAGCTGCTGCCGCTGGCAGAGGAGCGCGTCGCACCGGGTGCCCGCCGGGCCCTCCACCGTTTGGCCCGCCTGGCGGGGGAGGAGATCCGCCTCTGGCGCGCCGTGGTCCCGACGCTGCTCGCGGGTCTCCGGGTGCGACGCACCGAAGAGGGCGTCTCGTTCGGCCGCGACGCGCTCCTGCGGTGCGATCCGCTGGTGCGCGCCAGACTGATCCGGGCGCTGGCGGCGGAGGCCGGCGCCCACCTCGATGCCCGCGGCACCGACCTGGCGTCGGGGTTCGCCTGCTCCGCCGGGAGCGGTCGGTCGATCGACCTCCCCGGCGGAGCGGTTATGTCCCGCACCTTTGAGCGACTGGTCATCGCGCGCGCCGCCACAACCAGCGTCGGAAACGATTCCCGTGACCACGCCCGCTTCGTGGCCGTTTCGGCTCCGGGCGAAGGCGCGGCCGAGGGCCGTTCGGGCGGTGCCGCCTTCCGGGCTCGCTGGTCGACGCGGGGCCCCGTGGGAGGAGAGAGGCTCTCCATTCCGGCGCTGCGCTTTCCCATCCTCTTCCGCAGCTGGCGGCCCGGAGACCGGATTCGCCTCGCCGCGGGCACCCGCAAGCTCAAGAAGGTGTTCGGGGAGGCGCGCGTGCCGCGGCCGGCGCGCGCGCGCCGGCCGGTGCTGGCCGATTCGGGAGGGCGCATCCTCTGGGTGCCCGGGGTGGCGCGGTCGGTCGAGGCGCGGCCCGCACCGCAAGACGCAATCCTTTACGTGGGAGTGGATCTCGATGACGCCACCGACTGACGTTGCCCGCCGCGCCGGCGGCGGCCGCGTGCGCCGCATCATCTTCACGCGCGAACAGATCGCGCGCAGGGTAGGAGAGCTGGGCGACGAGATCTCGGCTTGCTACGACCCGCGCGAGGAACTGCTCGTGCTTGGCCTGCTGAAGGGCTCGTTCATGTTCGTGGCCGACTTGGTGCGCCGCATCCATCACCCCGTGCAGGTCGACTTCATCGTGACTTCGAGCTACGGGTCGGGTATGGTATCATCGGGGGACGTGCAGCTCCTCTACGACCCCGAAGTGTCGCTCGGGGGGCGCCACGTCATCCTCGTGGACGACATCATCGACAGCGGCAGGACCATGGCATCCCTGGTGCCCATCATCCAGGCGCGCGGACCGGCCAGCCTCGAATTGTGTACCTTTCTTCACAAGCGCCGGGACGGTGTCGCGCACGAGCCCAGATGGGTCGGCTTCGACGCCCCCCCGGAGTTCGTGGTGGGCTACGGCCTCGATTACAGCGAGAACTTCCGGCATCTTCCCTACGTCGCAAGCATCCGAGAGCATGGGCCGGTGGTCCCTGAGTACTCCGAATAATGTCTGATTCCGAACAGAACCGACCCGATTCCGGCAGCAGGTTCTCCCGGCTCTCGCGCACCGCCTCGTTCTGGATTCTGCTTGCGCTGGTGCCGCTCCTCTTCGTGCAGATCTTCGGACCGGGCGGCAACGCGGGCGCCGAGTTGACCTACACCCAGTTTCACGAGCAGTTGGCGTCCGGCAACATTCGCGCGGTTACGATCGTCGATTCGCGCAGCGTGGAGGGCGAACTGGTCACCCCCGTGAACCTCGACGGCGAAGACATGAGGAGCTTCGTCTCCATGCTTCCCGGGGAGATCACCGACGGGCTGCTCGACGAACTCCAAGCGCGCAACGTCGACATCGGGGCAAGGCCCGCGAGGGTCCCGGTCATGGAGAGGGTGTTCGCGTTTCTCCCCTGGATCCTCATGGCCGGGATCTGGATCTGGTTCGTGCGCAGCCTCCAGAGCGGGGGCAACCGGGCCTTCCAGTTCGGTCGCTCCAAGGCCAAGCTCATCTCGCCCGACACGCCCAAGGTGACGTTCGAGGACGTCGCGGGCGCGGACGAGGCCAAGGAAGAGCTCCAGGAGGTCATCGAGTTCCTGAAGGATCCGCAGCGCTTCGTGCGCCTGGGTGGCCGCCTTCCCAAGGGCGTGCTTCTGGTGGGTCCTCCGGGCACCGGCAAGACCCTGCTCGCGCGGGCGGTGGCGGGCGAGGCGGCGCGTCCCTTCTTTCAGATGTCGGGCTCCGACTTCGTCGAG
>JAAXGM010000180.1 GCA_012267435.1 Gemmatimonadota bacterium | reverse complement strand
CGGGACAGCCCGTCGTCGGCCTTGGTGTAGTATTGCGCGGCGCGGACGGTCTCTTGCGCCACGTCGCAGCTTGCCGGGTCCAGGTCGATCCCTCCCAGCGCCTGCCGTGCAGCCTCGACGACCTCCGGTGGCGTGTACCATTCATCGTCGTTGTCATGGGTCGCGTTGCCGGGACGGGCAAGCTTCCCGGTCCCGAGCGCCTCGGTGACGCTCCCATACTTCCGAACTTCGGAAACATGGGGGTAGGTCCGGTACAGCTTGCGGAGCCGATGGTCTAGGTCGTGGCCGATGCCCTCGGCCTTCAGCCAATGCCATGTACCCACCTCTCGGAGGTGTGGCGTCACGCACGGCTTGCAGGTCCCTTCCCGCGATCCATGCCGCCTCGACCGTTCGGCGCGCCAGTCCGGAAAAGCGGCCCACGGACTCGACGGCCCGGCGCTTGGCGTCCGAAAGGGAGCGGACGACACGGAGGCTGGCCGGGCTCATGCGGTCGCCTCCCGCATCAGGCGGGCGAGCGCGGCCTTCTGTTCGGCCCGCCTCGCCTCGAAGTCGGCGGCGCTTGGCCCGGACGGCCCGGAACGGCGGTCCGCCTTGCCTGAAAACTGACTCAACACCCCTTTGATGATCTCCTTTTCTGACCTCCCTTCTTGATCGGGGGAAGGTTTTTTCCGAAGGCCGGAAAGCTTTTTCCGGGTGGACCGGAAGGTTTTTTCCACCGACGTGTAAAGCCTTGCAGGCGTTGGGATTCCGAACTCGCGAAGGGCGGCGAACAGGCTCCGGACGGTGCGGGTCGTGCGGTTCAGCCGCTCCGCCAGATAGGCCCGGCTCACCCGGAGGCGGCCCCTCGAATCCGTGTAGAGCCGCGCCAGCACGTAGAGCCGAAACGGCGCGGCGGTGGGCTGCCTCATCATGTCCCGGACGGCCACGGTGGCGTGACGCTCCCCCGGCCTCGTGAGCGCGTCGGGAGCCGCCCGGAGCACGTCCGGATCAACGAGCCCCTTCTCCCGGAGGCTGGCCACGTGGGCGGCCAGCGTCTTGGAACAGAACCCGGTGGCCCGGCCCAACTCCTGCACCGTGTAGGTCAGGCAGGCGGTGGCGCGGCGCGCGGCGAGCAGCCACGCCAAGACGATCAACTCGCCGCCGGGAAGAAGGGTGAGCCGCTCCGGAATCAGCGCGTAGCTGCATCCGAGCGGGTTCCTGGGGTGGAAGCCGTGGGAGGGGGCTTGCGCGTCAGGGCGCGAACGGCGAGTGTTCTCTGGCATCGGAAGGCCTGTTCCGGTGAAGCCGCCGCGCCATGGGAAAAAGCGCGTTTGCGCACCGAGACCCCCGCCCTCGCGGCGGGGGTTTCTGCGTTTGCGGCGTGTAGGTCATGCGACCGAGCCTAACGCGACACCGGGTTTCGGGGAAGTCGGAGGGAGTTAAACACCATGCGATCCAAGCTCATACTCGCCCTGCTCGCCGCAACCGTCTTCACCTCTTGTGGCGAGCCCCAATCGTCCCTGACCGGCACATGGCAGGGGCGGCGTTTCGGTTCCGATGTCTGGAACATGACGATTGACGGTTCACACGGCAGGCTGTCCGGTACCTACGCCATCCAATGGGCCGAAGACCCGCCGGAGGTCGGCGGCCCGCTCTCCGGCTCACGCTACGGGCCGGACGTGCTGATTGAATTCGGCGTCCAGGTCGCGGCGGGGAGCGCCACGTGCCGCTTCGAGGCCCGGTTGTCCGATGACGTTCTACTGTCCGGCGAGACGGTTTGCCGGTTGCCCGATTCGAGCGAGTTCCAAGCGGGCCGCCTCGGTCTGCGAAAAGAAGGCTGACCTCGGACCCACTCAGTTGTTATCTCGGGGTCGCGGGAAATCCCGGCATTCCTGATGCGCCCTCGGTATCACGGAGGAAGCCCAGTCCTCGCCTGAGTCCGACCACGCGCGGTGAAAGGCTGAGCCTTCCCAACACCATGAAGTGTACGGGTGGAGATCCGGAAGCGTGACCCGCGTAGGCACTTCATGCCGGGGACTCCAATTGCGGAGGCAGTCAAAATCGTAATCCGCGAAAGGCGGATCCGCCGTCCACAGGATTTTCCCGGCACCCCCTTCCTTCGCGACCAGGTTTCCGGAAACCTCGTGGTTCGCAGGGTTCTGGTTCCAGTGTTGCGACAACGACTCCGTCAGCATCCTTTTGCCGTTGCCACAGCAGGGAAACACGTAGGTCGCCCCAGGCATGCTCTCGGCAGACTCTCTGATGTCCACCTTGCCGGGGCAACTCTGCTCCTCGGGGGGAGGCATGTACAGCCCGGTTTCATCCCGGCGGATGGCTTCCTCCAGTTCGTCCCGCAGTCTCTGTACCTTGCGTTCGGTTATGGGAATCCCCCGCCGGTATTGGGCGATGTCCTCGGCCAATGTCATAGGGGAGACCGGCACGGCGTTGGGTCCCTCGAGGTACGCCAACCGCTTCCGCGCCTCGTGTAGGTCCACCTCCGCAGCCGCCAGCTTCGCGCGGGCATACTCCACCCGATCCATGCGTTGAACATCCTCGAGGCTCGTGGGCGTTCCGTGTTCAGTCAGTGTCATGGCGATTACCGCGTCGCCGGACCAAGCAAAGCCCTGGCCCAGCGGCACTCCGCCGGTGGTGGCGGCGAGCGCCGCCAGTTCCTCGTAGCCCTCCCACGTGTTGTTGGGGTCGTCGTCCCCTTGGGTCATGGGTGCCGTTTCGCACCCGAAACCCGCCAGCAGCAGAGCGGTGGTGGTGGTCTTCTTCATGGTTCCCTTCTCCTTGCTCCGGAGGCGACGGTTTCGGGGGCGGTCCCCCCAACGATACCCCGGCGTCCGGGTCGTGGCAGCGAATGTGGACAACATGACATGAGGTTCCGCGATCGCGCAAGAGGGTGTGGCGGCGGCCCGTCGTACCCACGCCTTATTGATTATCTACGTCTCGCGCAAGGGGGCGGCCCGTCAATCGAGCCCCACGGCCGCGAGCGCGGTGGCGACCGGGACCCCGGCGCGGACGAGCCTGTCGACGACGGATGCGCGGGACACCATGTCGAGCGCGTAGGAGTCGTGCTTGAGCGTCACGTCGGTTTCCAGTTTTTCGGACAACTCGGCTTCAACGCGCCGTGTGAAGGGCAGGACGAGTTGGAGGTGGAGCCTCCGGAGGCTTTCGCGTTGTGCGGTTCCGTCGGCGTCGCCGAAGAGCAGGGCGGGCGGGTAGCCGAGGCTGGCGGCGACCCCCTCGGCGGCCTGCCGGTGTGCGCGGACGAGCGCGTCGTTGAAGGCGGCTCCGATGCGGTCGGGCCGCCAGTCGCGTTGCGGCGCGGCTCCCGGTCCCGCGCCGAGTCCGCCTTGCAGGAAAACGGGCGGTGCCATGCGCGGGGTCAGCCGCCCCCGACTACGTACCGGACCTGCCGGGCAAGCTCCTCGCCGCCGAAGTAGGGACCAAGCACCCGCGCCACCTCGTCAGCCAGCGCCAACCGCTTCCGCTCCACCTGTTCGAGGGTCAGCCGCCGGTGGGCAAGGCCGGAACCCGTGGCCGAGTACTCCACCAGTCCGAGCGGCTCGAACGCCTCGGCGAACCGCGCCACGTCCGGACCGAAGTAGTGGAAGGCGGACGGCAGCGCCGGGTCGTTGGACTTCTCCGGATGGTGGAACTTGGTCCGGCCCTGCCCGAGGCAGGTGGCGGCCACGTGCTTCCGGAGCGGAGCGGCCCACGCGCCCCCGAAGTCGACGGAGGTGACGAGCACGGCGGCGGTCACGTCACCGGACACGTAATGCCCGACGAGCTTCGCCACGAACTCGGCCTTCCCGGCCTTCACGCTGAACGGCGGGTTC
>JAAXGM010000025.1 GCA_012267435.1 Gemmatimonadota bacterium | reverse complement strand
TGTTGGGAGCACATTATCTGTCCGGTTTCGTAGCACATAGTCTGTCCGGTTCTGAACCTTCACCGAGGAGGGTGGATGAACCGGGCGGCGATGCTGCGGGAAGTGCGGATGGAAGCGTTTGAGAGGGTCTATGGACTGTGGCGGCGAAAGCGGCTGGTGCAGGCGCAGGCCGCGGGGCTGCTCAGGATGAGCGAGCGGACGTTCCGGCGCTGGGTGGCCCGGTACGAGGCGGAGGGCCCGGACGCTCTGCGCGACCGGCGTCTGGGGCGCTCGGCGCGCAGGGCGCCTCCGGAGGAGGTGGCGGCGGTGGAGGCGCTGTACGGTGCGGGGCACCGGGGCTGGAACGTGCGGCATTTCTACGTCGAGGTCTATGTGGCGGAGGGCGGGTCGCGGTCGTACACCTGGGTGAAGAACCGGCTTCAGGAAGCCGGGCTGGTGAGGAAGGGACGTAGGAAGGGTCCGCACCGCGAGCGGCGGGAGCGGAAGCCGGCGGCGGGGATGATGCTGCACCAGGACGCCTCGACGCACGAGTGGGTGCCGGGAGAGTCGTGGGATCTCGTGGTGACGATGGACGACGCCACGGGCGAGGTGCTCTCGGGGTTCTTCGTGGAGGAGGAGGGGACATGGTCGAGCTTCCGGGGGGTGCGCGAGGCGGTGGAGGCGATGGGGCTGTTCGACGACCTGTACACGGACCGGGGCTCGCACTACTGGCANNGGGCGGGAAGGTGGACAAGGGCAAGCCGACCCAGTTCGGCCGGGCGATGGCGGAGCTGGGGATCGAGATGATCGCGGGATACTCGCCGCAGGCGCGGGGCCGGAGCGAGCGTCTGTTCGGGACGCTGCAGGGGCGCCTGCCCCAGGAGCTGGCGAAGGCGGGGATCTCCGGGATGGAGGAGGCGAACGAGTTCCTGAGGGCCTTCTGGCCGCGATTCAACGCCTCGTTCGCGGTGGAGCCGAAGGAGGCGGAGAGCGCGTTCGCGCCGCTGCTGCCGTCCATGAGGGCGAAGCTGCCCGACATCCTCTGCCTGAAGGCGGAGCGGACGGTCGGCAACGACAACTGCGTCGCCTACCACGGGAGGAAGCTGCAGATTGCCAGGCAGCGCCACCGGTGCCACTACGTGCGGGCCAAGGTGATGGTCCACGAGTATGAGGACGGCTCCATGGCGGTCTTCCACGGTGGCCGGAGACTGGGGCGCTACGACGCCACCGGGCGGCCGCAGGGGGCAACGGAGGGAAAGGAGGCGGCGGCATGACCTCGATGCCCCGCCGCTCTTCGCCGACTGTCTGTCCTCCGCTCCCGACGACCCGGAGGCCCGGAGTTCGCATGCGCACGAGGACGGCGGCGTGCAGTCGAGACGGTACCCCGAAGCCGGGGCGCCACGATGCTGCGGGGCGGCATCCGGACAAGGACGGGGCGGCTTCGTGAGAGCTTCCGCCGCCCTTCTCGGCTCGCTTCGCTCGCCTCGTCGGGCGGCGGAACCCCAAAGCGGACATTTCACGTGCTCCGAAAACCGGACATTCTATTTGCTCCCGACACGCGGCTGGCGGGTGTTCACTACGTTGTCCGATGTGAGAGCAGGTTTTTCGGTAGGGGGCGCTCCTCCGGCGATTCAGCCGGGCCGCCCGCCGAATACAAGAGCCGGTGCGGGCCGGGCGGCCAGTCCGTCCGCGCCCCACCGGTGAACAGGTGGGGGTTTCGCCCTTTCCTAGGTGCTACTCGACAACGGCCCGGCCTTGCCGTGCTGGCCGGGACAGATACCTTCCATGAGAGGGGCGCCT
>JAAXGM010000179.1 GCA_012267435.1 Gemmatimonadota bacterium | reverse complement strand
CGGTAGGCGTGAGCCGACCGTCGCTGGCTGCTCCCGCCCGCGCTGTACGGCTGACGGTCCGGCTGGCGGTGGACATCTGGACGACGATCGAGCGCCCGGCGATCCTCGAGGTCCGGATCGCGGAGCAGACGGGGACCCTGGCAGCGCACCGACGCGGCCAGGTGGGCAGGTGACGCCGAGGCCCTCTGACTTCACGGGGCGCGTCAAGGTTCCTGCCGGGGCCACTCGCGCCACCCTCCTACCGGCTGGTTCGCGGTGCCTCCCGGTTCGCCACACGGTCTCCCCGACAGCCCGCCACGGCTCAAGTTGCGTATTTTACATATTTTACGTATATTCGAGCCATGTCCAAGCGATCAAACCCCTCCTCCGAAAGCCGCGCGGTCAGCGCCACGTACGCGGCAAGGAATTTCGCATCCCTGGTCAACCGGGTTCGCGAGGATGGCGTGGCCTATGTCGTCGAGCGCAGCGGAAAGCCGGTCGCCGAGATCCGTCCGGTGAAGGATCGCGTCGTCACGATACACGAGTTCGTTGCGCTGTTCCCCGCAGAGGGGCGTCGGCCCGGCGACGAGGAATACCTCAAGGCGGTCGAAGAGGGCATCGCCTTCCTCAACCGGGCCGAGACTCCGGAGGGTCAGTGGGACTCCTGATCGACTCGAGCGTGCTGATCGCGGTGGAACGCGGCCAGCTGGAGGCGGGTGCCCTTGCGGCCGCCGCCGGGCGGGACGAGCCGGTGGCGATCGCGGCCATCACCGCCTCCGAGCTGCTGCACGGCGTCCACCATCTGGGCGGAGCGCGGCGCGTCCGGGCCGAGCGCATGGTCTCTCGATGGCTCGATGCGCTGCCGGTGATTCCCTTCGATCCCGGAGTGACCCGGGTACACGCGACCCTGGCGGCCCAGAACCGGCGCCGCGGGAGGCCGGTCGGAAGCCACGACCTGATGATCGCCGCCACGGCCGTGCACCTGGACTACCGGGTTGCCACCCGGGACCGCCGCGGCTTCGCGCGCATCGACGGGCTGGCGGTGGAGTACTGGTAGGCGGTGGAGTACTGGTAGGAAGGACGGCCTCCGAGGCCGCCCGGGCTCTTCCGCGTCACCTCGACCGGGCTCGGCTCGACGGGCTGGCGTCGCCATTGCGTCGGTGCGGTCGTCGCCCATGTTCCGACAGACGGCAGCCGCGAACGATGCGCGGGAGCCTCGCGGACGACCGCCAGCCGCTTCGCTCCTCGCCGCCTGCGGCAGGAGGGTGGCAGGGTGCGCGAGCTTGCTTCGATGTCCCCGCGGGCGGTGCGTGGCCGGACTCGCTTCGCGCAAGTCGCCCGCCCCAACCCGATCCCCCGCCCCGGCATGCTGGCCACGGTCCGCGATCGCCGCGGCACCGTCACCGCCGTTGACCCCTTCGACGGCGAGTCCGGCCGACTCCACCTCGTCCACCTGGACTACACGAAACTCCACTACTACCCCGAGACCGGCAGTCTCTACGTAGAGTGCAGCGAGAAGCCCGGCGGCGAGACCAGGGAAGTGTCCGATGCGCCCGACGGCTCGCGGGCCCGCATGAACATCCCGCCATTGCATCCCTAAAGAACGCGGCAGCGCGGTCAACATCCCCAACGGCCACGCGGGCAAACGCGAGGTGCCAGTTCCAGTCGTCCCGCGCGCGCGCAGCCGCATTGTCGGCCGCAATCAGCTCTTCGAGGATCGCGATGGCCGCTCGATTCTGGCTCACCGACCGGTCCAGTCGCGCCCAGTCCAGCTCGCCGGCACACGCGAGCGGCGGCCTCGGCAAAGGCCGGTACGCCGACCGTAGCCGCCACCGGCCCTTGCGAGTCGCCCGCACCACTTCAGATTCTCACCCGAATCGCAATCAATCAGTGCACGGCGCACGCCGGAGCCCGGCCAACAAGACCGCACATGAGTATCCATGTTGTCAAG
>JAAXGM010000178.1 GCA_012267435.1 Gemmatimonadota bacterium | reverse complement strand
CCCCCCGCCTCAACCCCCTCGCCACATCCACCCGCAACGTCCCCTCCATGAACACCAGCCCTGCTCCGACCGCGTAGAAATCGTCGCTGCCCGCCCGCGTCCAGTCCCCGAACACCGACAACCTCAGAAACCGCAACGGCCGCTGCACGTCCACCCGGGCCATCGCAATCCTCGACGCCCGCACGGCATCCTCATGCCCGCGAAGCCAGTCCCCCGTCTCGCCGACCCGCCACAGGTCGTGGTCCGCCGGGTCACCCCACACCCGCGCCGCCCCCGCCTGCACTCCAAGCGACATACGGCGTGGCAAAGGAACCACCAGCGCCCCCTCGACCAGAGCTCTCACATGCGGATTGTCACCCGCCGAAACCCTCACGCCCGCGCCGCCGCCCCCACCCACCGACCCGGGGTCCACACCGCCCCACCACGGCCTCCACCCCAGCGACGCCCCGACACGGTCGCGCTTGCCGTCGCCGACGACATCGATGTCCCGCTCGGCAAAGAGGCGCAGCGAGAGCCAATTCCTGTCCCCCGCGGAGGGCAGGACGCGGACGGCGGCGCCCTGCGACCAGTGGAAGTCGTCGGGATCGCCGGTCACGTAGAGGCCGGGAGCATCGTCGCCGCCACCACCCACGTCCCCGCTTCGCAGCGAGCGGTAAACGGAGAACAGGACCCTTCGGCGGGGATGGTCGCGCCGCAGGGTGAGGTCGATGTCCGGAATGTCCAGGCCGCCGGTAGCGACCTTCGCCGTGAGCACCGCCGCCCCCCAGCTGAAATCGCGGCGGAGACGTGTCCCCACCGACACCCGCTCCACCGGGTTGTATCGCAGCAGCCTGAGCGTCTTGCCGGGCGGCCGGAACAGCCAGGGACTCGCGGCCTCCTCGGCGTCACCGCCTTCGCCGGTCCCGATGGCCTCCAGCTCCGATGCGATCCCGGCCAGGGCGGCTTCGTCGGAAGCACGGTCTTCATCCCAGAACGATGGCGGAAGCAGGTCGCTGGCGGTCAGCGCCTCGCGGTCGGCGGGGGTGATCGTCACCGTCTCCGCAGGATCGCCGGACTCGACTTCGCCCCCGATGCTGTCGCCCTCCTGGCTCCAGAGCCGCAGGGCTTCCGCGGCCGAGGCCGGCGTGCCGGCGGCTGCAATCATCCCGCGCTCGCTGATCTCCTCGATCTCCACCGCCCAGTCGATGGTCACCGGGGAGCTCGGAGGCACCAGATCGGTGGCGTTGACCCCCTCGTTGAAGCCCACATATCCCGTCCACCTCACGCTTCGCGGGAGCCAGTGGCGCATATCCCAAAGTCCGTAGTCCGCCACGACCGCCGTGATGTCCATCTCCATCCGCGGCATCGTCTCGTTGATCACGCCGCCCAGGAGCCGGTCGAGGAAACGGGGAGGATCGTCCTCCGTACTCGACTCGAGCGCGGTGTCCTGCACGTTCACCCCGAACCCGAAGCTTCTTCTGCCGAGACTGACCCTCCAGCCCAACTCCCTGTCCGCTTTCTTGGACAGCCGGTAGGCGACCCGTGCGATCGCGTGGGACTCCGGGTCGATCCAGATGATCGCCGACACGAGGCGGATGCTGCGATAGCGCGGGATGGCGGTGACCGCGACCGCCCGCACCACCTCGGCATCTTCGAGTTGCAAGGTGAGCGTGTCTCCCGACCGGTACTGGTAGTAGCGCTCCGATTCGGGTTCGAGCGGGCTGCGCATCGTGATGGCCGCATTCCTCGGCCCCGCGAACATCGCAATGCCGAAGTTGAAGGGATCCCCCACCGGATCGGCCGCGAAGCGCTCCGCGCGCAGTCCGGGGAAGAACTCGGTGTCGCCGGGGCCGAGGCCGGGACGGCGGAAGCGGGCACCCAGGACGTGCGCGATGTTGGGCTCCGTGCGGGACCACCTGACGCGCACCGCCCGCTCCCCGCTCACCCAGGGGCGGTCGCGCCGCAGGCTGGGTGCCTCCATGGCCACGCGCTCGCGGATCACCGCCGTGTAGGCGTCGATGGCAAGGCGTGAGGTGTCGCGGGCGGCCTTCGCGCCGAGGATGAGGTGGCGGGCGGTTTCGTCGAGGTAGGCGTCCTGGGGTGGGGGGAGGGTGTCGGGGGTCTGTGCGGCGGTCGTGCCGCAAAGAATGGCGGCGACGAGAACTCCGTGGACGAATCCACGCAATCCCCGAGAGCCGATAAGCACAGGGAGAAGCGGCGGCCGGCAGTGTGGGGCCGCTCCCCGTGGCCGGTCGCGACGGCGGGTCACCAAGACCTGAGCATCGGATAAAGTTGACTAGATAATCTGACTAAGTCAGAAGAACGTGAATCCCCTGGGGTGGACCCTCCACCCCGCTCGGAACGGACCCTCGCGGCCGCAGTCGATGCCTCTCGCCACATCGACGCGCAACAACCCGTCCATGAAGACCAGCCCCGTCCCGACAGCGCAGTAGTCCGCGCTCTCGGCCGACGCCCAGTCTCCGAACACGGACACATGCAAGAAGCGAGCCGACCGCTGCAGGTCCACCCGCCCCATCCAGGTCCGCGAAGTTTCCACCGTGCCCGAATGCCCGCGGACCCAGTTTCCGCTCACCCCGATGTCCCACAGGTCCTGCGGCGCCGGATCGCCCCACACACCGGCCATCCCCCCCTGCACCCCGAGCGACAGACCCCCCGCCAGCGGGACCACCACCGCACCCTCGACGATCGCCTTCACGTGCAGATCGTCACCCGCCGATCCCCGCACGATCACGCTCCCACCCCCACCCGCCGTCCCGTCCCCGAAGGCTCCCCACCACGGCTTCCACTCCAGCGCGCCACCCACCCGGTCGCGCATCGCTTCGGTCTCGATGTCGCCGTCCCGCTCCGCGAAGACACTGAGCGACAGACGGGGTCGCTTGCCGTTGCCCGGCGTGAACCGGAGTGACGCCCCGTGCGTCCAGTGGAAGTTCACCGAATCGGCGGCGCGCACGAAGTAGCCCGTCCACCCCTCGAGCCCGCCGATGCCCAGGGCGCCCGCGCGCAGCTGGCGGTACACCGAAAACTGGGTCCTGCGCTTCGGGTGATCGTGTTGCAGGGTGAAGTCCATGTCCGGGACCGCCCACCCGCTGGTCGGAATCCGCACCGTAAGCGCCGATCGCCACCAGCCGAAGTCGCGCCGCACGACCCCGCCCGCCGAATACCCCTCGATCGGCGTGTAGCGCATGAGGCCGAGCGCCATTCCGGGGGGGAAGAAGAACCACGGGTTGGCGGCCTCGCCGCGGTCGCCGCCCTGTCCGGTGCCGATGGCGGCGAGCTCCTCCGAGATGGCCGAATTGTCCCGCCACACGGACGGGCTGTCCTGCCAGATGGACGGGGGGAGGAGGTCGGGGCGGTCGGTGGGCGTGGATGGGTGGGCGAGAGCGTTCGTGTCGGTGGGAGCAGCCGGGTCGGCGGGATCGGCCGGGTCGCGGGGGTCTGTCGGCAAGGAGGCGAGACCTTCGCCGGCGGCGCGAACATCCTCGTGGTCCAGCACCCAGTCCGCGCTGAAGGGCACCCCCGGCGGAACGAACGCGGTCGCGCTCATGATCTCCCACGCCAGGTGCCCGTCCCACCGCACGCGCCGCGGCAGCCAGTGCCGCCCCTCCCACGGCGCGAAGTCCACCACGACTGCGGCGAGATCGATCTCGAGCTTCGCGGCCATCCGGTAGGCGGCGAGGTTGACCAGCCGCGCGATGAGGCCAGGGGGAGGGGTCGCGGGATCGTCGCCGGGTGCGCCCCCGCCCTGGCCGCCGTCGATCCAGACGCGCGGGTCCCACCTGCCGCCGTGTATCGCACGTCCGCGCATCTCGCGGTCGACGCGCTTGGCGGGGCGGTAGGCGATGCGTACCAGCGCCATCGACACCGGGTCGATCCACACGATTGCGGCGACGAGGCGGATGCTGCGGTAGCGGGGTATCACCGTGACGGCGATCGCCTCGACCCCCTCGGCGCCGGCCACCGGTACGCGGATAGTATCACCCGAGCGGAACTGGTAGTATCGCTCCGCGTCCGCGCCGAGGGGGTCGCGCACATCGACGGCGTCGGCGCCCAGCGCCGCCCCAGCCGGGGGACCGAATCCGTGGACGAAGGGGCTGCCGAACGGATCGGCCGCGAGGTGCCCGGCGTACAGCTCCGGGAAGGCGCGGCCAAGGCGGCCGGGCGCCAGCCCGTTGCGGCGGAAACGGGCGTCCAGGACGTGCACCTCGCCGGACTCGCCGCGCGACCACCTCACCCGCGCGGCCCGCTCTCCGCTCAACCAGGGCCGGTCGCGCCGAAAGGTGGGGAATACGAGGCCCACCCGTTCGCGGACGAGGGCCGTGTACGATCCGATCGCCGCGCGCGCGGTGTCGCGGGCGTGCCGCGCGCCGAGTACGAGGCGGCGGGCGGTCTCGTCGAGAAAGGCGTCCCGGGCGGGGGTAGCCGCAACGGAGTTTGGAGGTTGCGCGGTGAGGCAGCCGGGCAGAGCGCATGCCAGGACAAAGAGGGCCGGCAGCGTCCACCGCCCGCGTTGCCGGCGCCGCGTCGGCGGCCTCATGACGAGCCTGACCTCATCAAAACAGATTGTCCATCAGCACGTGAATCCGCAGGCCCTGCTCGGGGCCGCCCTCGCGTTCCGCGGTAAGCCCCTGCGCCAGGTCCACCCGCAGCAGCCCGTCCAGGATGACCAGGCCCGCGCCAGCCGCATGGTAGTCCCCGCCCTCGGCCCTCGCCCAGTCGCCGAAGAGGGACAGGCGCGCGTAGCGGACCGGGAACTGGAGGTCGGCGCGCCCCATCCAGGCCCGTGAGGTCTCGACCGCGTCGGCGTGTCCGCGAAGCCAGGCTCCGGTGGCGCCCAGGTCCCAAAGGTCCTGCGGGGCCGGATCGCCCGAGACGTTGGCGAAGCCGGCCTGCACGCCCAGCGAAATGCGGGCGGCCAGGGGGACGAGCAGCGCGCCCTCGATCGTCGTCCTCACGTGGGCGTTGCCGCCCGCCGACCCGCGCACGCTCACCGTGCCGCCCGCGCCGATCGACTCCTGCCCCATCCCGCCCCACCACGGCCGCCACTCGAGGGCGGCGCCGATCCGGGTCCGCTTGTGCCCGGTCTCGTCGTCGTCGTTGGTGCGGACCGCGGCCGCATGGTCGTGTTCGGCGCCGTTCTCGTCCTGATGGTCATGTTCGTCGCCGGTCTCGATCACTTCGTCGCGCTCCGCGAAGAGGCTCAGCGAGAAGCCGAGGCGGTCGCCGCTGCCGGACAGAAAGCGCATTGCAGCGCCCGTCGACCAGTGGAAGTCCAGGGAGTCGCTCTCGAAGATGATCGGAAGGGGGAAGCCATCGATGCCGCCCGCCCCCAGCGCCCCGGTGCGGAGCGCGCGGTACGCCGACAACTGGGTCCGCAGACCGGGGCGGTCACGCTGGAGGGTGAGGTCGAGGTCGGGGACCTCCTTCCACTCGCGGGTGGCGGCGCGCACCGTGAGGACCGAACGCCACCAGCCGAAGTCGCGCCGTATCTGGGCACCGATCGACACGCCCTCGACCGGGTTGTAGCGCACGAGATTGAGCGTCCAGACGGGGGGGTAGAGGTACCAGGGACTGGCGGCTTCGCCCGTGTCGCCCGGGTCGCCGTTGCCAATGGCGGCGAGGGTGTTGCCGAGGGCGAGGGCGTCGGCGCGGGCGCGGGACGGGTTCCACTCTTCGTCGCCGTCGGCGGGGTCCTCGGGGTCCAGGGTCCAGTCGATGACGAAGGGCAGAGTGGGGACGACGGATCCGGTCGCGGTGACGCTCTCGATGCCGGTATAGCCGGTCCATTGTACCCGGCGCGGCAGCCATTGGCCGGGCCGGGCGGGCGCAAAGTCGACGGTGACGGCCGAGATGTCGGTTTCGATGCCGAGGAGGACGGCCGTGAAGGTCTCGTTGACGAGCTGGCCGAACCAGCCGGGCTGACTGGCGGACGGGTCGTCGGACGCGGCGGCGGCACCGGGGTCGATGTGAAGACCCAGCCACCAGCCGTCGGCCTCGCGGAGCACGCCGGTGACTTCGTGATCGATGCGCTTGGCGGGGCGGTAGGCGGTGCGCACGAGCGCGTGGGTATCCGGGTCGATCCACATGATCGCGGCAACCAGGCGGATGCTGCGGTAGCGGGGGATCGCGGTGACGGGGACGGTCTCGATGGTCCGGCCGTTGTCGAGCTGGAGAGCGGTAGTATCACCCGAGCGGAACTGGTAGTATCGCTCGGCGTCGGGGCCGAGGGGACTGTGGACGGCGGTGGCGGCGGCTTCGGGGCCCACGAACGGCGCGAGGCCGAGGGTGAAGGGGTCGGCAAGCGGGTCGACGGGCAGGTGGTCGGCGCGCAGGCCCTGGAAGTAGCGGGGTCTGCCGGGGCCGATGCCGGGGTGGCGGAAGTGTTCTTCGAGGAGGTCGACGACGGCGGGCGCGGTGCGCGACCAACGGGCGCCAAGCACGCGTTCGCCGCGCATCCAGGGGCGGTCGCGGCGGCTGGTGGGGGCGTCGAAGGAGAGGCGTTCGCGGACCGTGCCGGCGTGGGCGCCGATCGCTCGCCGGGTGGCGTCGAGGGCGGTGCGGGCGGCGGGAACGAGGCGGCGGGCGGTCTGGTCGAGGTAGGCGTCCTGCATGGGGGCGGGGACGGCGGGGACGGGGGGTTGCGCAGCGGCGGCCCTGGGTGGGGTGGCGGGGGGGAGGAGGGCGGAGAGGAGGAGGGCGGCGGGCCGAAGGCTGTCGCGGGTGTTCATGGGGTCATCCCGTGGCGGTCGAAGAATTCGTCGGTGCGCGCAGGGAGGATGAGGTTGTCGGCGATGGCCGCGATCTCCTCCGCCTCCTTCCACGCCTGTTCCAATATCCACAATTCGCCTTCGAGCGCACGACGCTCCTGCTCCTCGTGGAGCGACATCTCCAGGGCGAGGCGGGTGGGTTTGCGCATGTTGTAGACGTACCCGAGGCTGCCGGTCCAGTTGCCGTGTTCCCGCTTGGCCAGATCGACAAGGAAACGGCTGGGGTGGCCGCTCGACTCGATTTCGCTCACCGCACGCTGGACGGTGTTGCGGGAACCGCCCGAGCCGTTGAGGTGGGGAACGATCGCCGCCGCCACCCTCCCGGCATCCTCCCCCTCGAACCGGGCTCTCCGCATCATCCGCTTGATCTCGACGCCGAAGCCCGGGCCGCCGTCGTCGGGCACGAGACGGACCACCTTGAGGTCGGCGTTCCTGAACCGTGCAACGCTTTCGGGCGCGACCGCGCCATCCCCGCCGCCCCTCTCACCGACCCGCACCTTGGCCAGCGTGCGGAAGCTGCTCCAGGCGAGCAGCGGCCAGGTGCCCACCGTCGAGGCCCAGCCGATCACGACGGGCCAGGCAACGTGCAGGGAGATCATCGCACCCGTGCCCACCAAACAAGCCGCTCCGCCGAGCATGGCCATCCGCATCCGGCGCCGAAACAGCTCTCCGTAGCGCCAGGCGGCAAATTCGCCCCGCGGCGGCCTTCCGATCCGCACCAGGTCCAGTCCCTCCCGGTGGCGCGCGATGCCGATGTTCTCGGTCGAGGCCCGCGTGCGGGTCTCACGGAAGATTCGCTCACAGTCCTCCACCGCCTCCCAGCGCTCCTCGAGCGGGGTCAGATTCCACCGGTGGCACTTCCCGCACACCACCCAGAGCCGGCCTTTCGCCGCGTCGAAGGCGAGTCTGCGGCCCACGGGGAACGACTCGACCACCGCGTTGGACCCGAGGGGCTTCTTGCAGAACATGCAGGTCTGGTACACGGGCTCTCCGGTGTGGTGCCTGGCACGGCGGCGAAGATGCCGCGATCCGAAGATGCGCCCGGGAGACGGCTCCGGAACAGTCCCGGTTGCCCACTCGTGCCTCCATTCAGGGATTTCCCCCCCAGGGATGCAGGGGATTTCTCCCTCATTTTTCCGGGTTTTCCCCCTGATCTTCCGCCCCCTGAACGGTGTCTAATGAAGTGTCGGCGCCGATTGGTGATGCCGACGGGCGAGACACTTCTCAAGAAGGACGCGCAATCCATGAGAACCTCACCACATCCCACTCCGAGCCCTCGTCCGGGGCTGTCTGAACCTCCCAGAGAGAAAGGACCCGTTTCGATGCGACACTTCACCATCATTTCCCCCAGGACGGTCATCTCCGTCGCCTCCCTGCTGACCCTGCTCGCCTGCGACGACCACCTGGCCGACCCGCCCGACTACCGGCCCGTCGTGTCCGACTACGACGACATGGTCGGCCACTACGAGGGGACGGTCCAGGGCCCGGGGAGCTCCCTGAACCAGGCCGGCATCGCGGAACTCGATGTCCGGCAGGCGGGTACCGCCATCTCCGGCGAGATGCTCCTCGACGCGGCGTTCGGGGCGGGCAACGACGTGATCGAGGTATCGTTCACGGCGTCCTACGAGGGAACGGTCGATGCGGTCGGCAGCCCTCATGTCATCCTGTTCCTGGACAACCCCAACTGTGGCGGCACCACGAAGTTCACGGGCGGCTACACGGGCGAGGAGCTGACGCTCACCCTGGCGGGCCGGTACGTCCACAGGGGGGACGACTGCAACCCGATCGCGACGTTGGACCTGGGCATCGCCGTCCACAAGACGACCGAGTAGACTTCGGCGTTGCCCCATCGGGACGGCCCCGCCGACACTGCGCCGGCGGGGCCGTTCCTTCAGTCTTCGCGCCGCAGGAGCCCGGCCTCGAGCGCGAAGCGGACGATGTCCCGCCGGGTGTGCAGATCCAGCTTCGCCCTGGTGCGGGCGAGGTAGCCCTCGACGGTCTTGGGGCTGAGGAACATCTGCTCGGCCATCTCCCTGGTCGAAAAGCCTCTTGCGTACAGTTCGACTGCGGTAAGCTCCTGCGCGGAGAGCACCTCCGGCCCCGGTTTGCTCTTCGATCCGCCCTGCCTCTTCCGGTGCGCGAGCAGGGCCGCCGCGCGGCGCGGCAGGTAGGAGTGGCCGCGCACGATCGCTTCCATGGCCCCCATGAGGTCGGTGTCGGCGACGGACTTGTTGAGAAAACCCGCGGCGCCTGCGTCGAGGGCGGGAACGAGAAACTCGTCCTCGTCGTGAATCGTGAGCACCAGGATCCTCGCCTCAAGCCCGAGTTCGGTGATGCGGCGGGTCGCCTGGACGCCGCCCATGCCAGGCATCGCCAGGTCCATGATGACGATGTCGGGCTCGAGCATGCGCGCCTTGTCCACAGCCTCCTCCCCCGACGATGCCTCGCCCACGACATCGATCCCCCCGGATGATTCGAGCATTGCCTTCAGACCGGCGCGGACCACCTTGTGGTCGTCGACCAACAGCACCCTCACCACTGTTCGCCATCCGGACTCACCATCGGCACGGTGGCCCGAACCGTCGTCCCCTCGCCCGGCGAGCTCCGTACGGTGAGGCTGCCCCCGACCAGTTCCGCTCGCTCACGCATCCCGGCAAGGCCGATGTGGCCATCGTCGGGCGCCGCCTGGGTATCGTGCAACTCGAACCCGCATCCTTCGTCCCGGATCTCCGCGTTGATCACCCCGTCCACCGTCTTGAGCGTCACGGCGGCCTCGCTCACTCCTGCGTGCGTCGCCACGTTGGTCACGGCCTCCTGCACGATCCGATACACCGCCAGGACGGTGACCGGATCCAATTCGTCGGCCACCCAGTCGAGGTCAACACGGGCGTGGACCTTGACTCCGTGCACCGTGCGGGTATCGCGAAACAGGGTGGCGAGCGCGGAAACGAGCCCCTGCTGTTCGAGCTTCGGGGACCGCAGCCCCCGAATCATCCGCTTCACACCGTGGATCGCGGTGAGAATCTCGTCGGCGATCACCCCCCACGCCCGCTCTCTCTCCTCCCGGTCCTCCTCGTCCACCAGAAGCTTCCCCCTGATCTTGAACGCCACAAGGAACTGGAGGAACTCGTCGTGCAGCTCGCGGGAAAGGTGCTTTCGCTCCTTTTCGGCCGCCGTCAGCTTCATCCTGGACAGCCATCGCATCCGCTTCCAGCTCGTGATGTCGCGGATTGTGCAGATCACGCGCTCCGACCCGGATGCCAGTTTCCCGGGGCTCAGGCTGATCTCCACCGGGAAGGTCGTGCCGTCCTTGCGCACGGCCTGCAGCTCGAGTCCCTGCCCCATCGGCCGCGGCCGCGGGGATTCGCCGTAGCGCCGACGGTGCCCCTCGTGCCGGCTGCGGCTCGCGGCGGGAACCAGACTTTCGACCCCCGAACCCTCCATCTCCTCGCGGCTCCAGCCGAACATCGAAAGGGCCTGCGGATTGAGATCCCGGATCACACCCGCGGAATCCACGACGAGCATCGCGTCAGGCGAGGCTTCGAACACGGCCCGGTAGTCCCTGTCGGTGAGCAATAGGGGTTCCCTCCCTCTCGTATCTGGCAGGGCCGGCAGGACATCGCCAGCCTCCGGCGGCGGTGTTCGTCCAGTCATAGGGCGTGCTTGTCAGGAGAATGTCAACGGGAGTCGGGCCCGTCGCTCCGATGCCTCAGATCAGCCCGCCCCGCCTGAGCCGTTCGAGCAACTCGTCGTTCCGCGCCACTGCACCGGACTCGAGCAGCAGGCTTCGGTCAGCGGCCTGGAGAGCATCCGAGCGTTGAGATGGACCTTCGTCGCTGGCTGGCAGGGATCGGACGAAACGTCTCCGCTCGTCGTGTGACCTGCATCCGTCCGGCGCGGGTCGTCGGTCGTGACGGACGGACTCCGGAGGGTTGTCCTGGGCCCCCGTGGCGGCGATGACCACACCCCACAGCAGGTGAATCCAGCGTTTCATGATGCTCCTCCGCAGCTACGGACGGATCCCCAACCTGGGCCGATTGTCCCGGTTGGACCCCAATATCGCCAACGGATGCGAGCCGGCTGAGAGGGAAAACACGGCAGTCTGTGGGGGGGAAACCGCGTCCCGCGCTACCGGGAAAACCCCCGCACATCGCGCTTCAGCGGCCGATGGTCCGCCTCAAAAAAACCGTTGGCGGGTTCCGTCCGGAGGACTCGGCCGCCGCCGCAGTTGAGGGCGCGTCCAAGTGCCGCACGGGCGTGCCCTGGGAGCGCGGCGTCAGAACGTGATGCGAGCTCCGAAGCGTGCCGCAGGACCAGCGCCGCGCAACCGCAGGTCCACGAGCGGGCCGGCAACGATATCGCCACCCAGGGGAATCCTCTCCCACCTGTCCGGCGACAATCAAGAT
>JAAXGM010000177.1:822-3425 GCA_012267435.1 Gemmatimonadota bacterium | reverse complement strand
GGACCGTGTGGGAGGCGTCCGAGCCCGGCGCGGTCTTCGCCCTGGTCATGTGCGTGTTCCAGTCATGCAATCCGTTACGCCGCCGCCGCTCTTCCACCGGCGGTGGCTGCGGCTTCGGGAGGTCTCCGGGAGGCTGGCGAGGGTTGCGGGGTCTTGGCGGCTGGCCGCGGCTGGCGGATACAGTCGAGATCGTGGACTATCACCAAGGGGAACGTGGCATGAATGCGAAGAACGGCATGAGGCCGGTGCATCCGGGCGAAATCCCGCGTGACGAACCAGCTGATCGGCTAATGGCCACAACAACTTACGGGATGGCCTCCGCAGTCGTCCTTTGCACCGCCCTGACTGTCGCCTCGTGCGCGCCCCCCGGCCCCCGCGCCCGCATCTCGGAGGAGGAGCGCGTCCTCGACACGTACCCGTTCTCGGACCCGAATCCCGTGCCGGTGCTCGCCACGGACCGCAGGCTGTACCCGTACCACACGTTCGAGGGATACGCGGCGACGCCGGAGCCAAGGGAATGGAAGGTGGTGCGGATGGAAAACGATCTCATCGAGGTCTTCGTCCTTCCCGAGGTGGGCGGAAAGGTGTGGGGCGCCGTGGTGAAGGCGACCGGCCACGAGTTCATCTATCGGAACGAGGTGATGAAATTCCGGGACATCGCCCTGCGCGGGCCGTGGACCTCGGGCGGGATCGAGTTCAACTTCGGCGTGATCGGCCACACCCCGGCCACCGCCACGCCCGTCGACTATGTCGCGCGGGAAAACCCGGACGGCAGCGTGAGCACCATCGTCGGCGCCATGGATCTGCCCTCGCGGACTCCCTGGCGCGTCGAGATCCGTCTGCCTCCCGACCGCGCCGCCTTCGAGACGCGCGTGCTGTGGCACAATCCGACCCCGCTTGAGCAGCCCTACTACAACTGGATGACGGCCGCGGCCTTCGCCCGGGACGACCTGGAGCTGTTCGTGCCCGGCACCGCCTACCTGGAGCACTCCGGCCGGGTGCGCCCCTGGCCGGTGGACGGGGAAGAGCGCTTCCTGCCCCTCTACCGCAACAACGCGTTCGGGGGAAGCAAGTCCTACCACGTGGTGGGTGCGCTGAACGACTTCTTCGGCGGCTATTATCATGAGGAGGGGTACGGCTGGGGGCACTGGGCCCGCCACGAGGACATGCCCGGGCGCAAGATGTGGCTGTGGGCGCTGTCCCGCGCGGGCGGTATCTGGGAGGACCTCCTCACCGACACGGACGGACAGTACGTCGAGTTCCAGGCGGGCCGGCTGCACGTGCAATACCAGCCCGGAGCGGACCGCAACCCCATCTCGCAGGCCACCTTCGACCCCCTCTCGACCAGTCGCTGGACCGAGGTGTGGTTCCCGCTGGAGGGAACGGGCGGGCTCACCGACGCTTCCCCGCATGGCGCCATGCACGTCGAGCGCGAGGGGGATCGGCTTCGGGTGGTCGTCCAGGCGTTCGGGGCGGGTACCGACACCGTGAACGCATGGTCCGATGGCGTTCAGGTCGCGGCGCGGGCGGTGGCGCTCGAACCCCTCGAGCCGGTGGTGGTCGAGTTCGACGTGACGCCGGACCGCTCGTGGCGGGTTTCGCTGCGCGGACTCGGCCTGGACGGCTGCTCGAACCCGGCCGAGCCCGGTTTCGGTGGCATCTGCGGGCTCGACGGAGAGGCCGCGCTGTCCCGTCCGTTTGCGACGAACGCCGAAGCGTGGAATGCGCTCCCGGAGACGGATCGCCTCGTGTTCGAGGCGCGGGAGCTGGCGCGCGGCCGGCGCTACGCGGAAGCGCGGGCGCTCTACGACCGGGCGCTCGCGGCGGAGCCGTGGAACGGGGCGGCGCTGCTGGGGCTCGGCGCGCTGGCTCTGAGGTCGGCCCGCTACGAGGAGGGCCTCGCCCACGCGCGGCGAGCGCTCCAGCTCGACACGTACGACCCGGAGGCCAACTTCCTTGCCGGGAACCTGTACCGCGCCCTGGGGCGCCGCGCCGACGCGTACGATTCGTTCGGCTGGGCCGCCCGGTCGGTGGCCTACCGTGCCGCGGCGCACATTCGGCTGGCGGAGCTGGCGCTCGGCGGCGGGAACCTGGCCGAGGCGCGCCGTCACGCCGCGCTGGCGCTCGGCCACGACCAAGGCAGCATTCCGGCGCGCGAGGTGCTGGCGGTCGCGGCGCGGCTCCGGGGGGACACGACCGGCGCGGCGCGCGTGCTGGCGGAGCTGCTCGAGCTCGACCCGCTCAACCATTTCGTGCGGGCGGAGCGATACCTCGCGGCGCGTGGGCGGGCGCCGGGGAGCGAAGGCGCCGAGATCACCGCCGCCGCCGTCCGCCTCACCGCCTCGATGCGCAGCGAGTATCCCGGGCAGACCCTGCTGGAGCTCGCCGTGAGCTACGCGAACCGGGGGTTGCCGGCCGCTGCCGCCCGCCTCCTGGAGCTGGCGGGTGAGGTCGCCGCCGGCCCGGTGGCCACCGCGTGGCGCGCCTTCCTGGCTGACGATGCCGGCATGCTGAGCGCGGGGCCCGATCCCGATTTCGCCTTCCCCCACCGCCCCGAGACATTGCCGGTCCTGCGCTGGGCCGCCCGGGAGGACCCGCACTGG
>JAAXGM010000177.1:0-669 GCA_012267435.1 Gemmatimonadota bacterium | reverse complement strand
CGAGGCGATCCGGATCCTGGCGGACACGCGCGTCCTTCCCTCGGAGAACGCCCGCGAGAGCCACCGCCTGTATGAGCTCGCGCATGTCGGAGCCGCGCTGGACGAACTCGAAGACGGGGATCGCGCGGCTGCCCGCGGTCATCTCGAGACCGCGCTCGAGTGGCCGGAATCGCTCGGTCAGGGCCGTCCCTTCGACCCGGATGAGCGGCTGGTGCGGTTCCTGCTCGGGGTCGTGGGGGAAGATGTCGGCAGCGGGCCCGGGGCCGGATCCGCCGACGCGGCTGCCTCGCTGCGCGCCCGCGCCGATTCGCTCGCCGGCGCGGCGTCACCCACTGAAGCGATCGAGCAGGCCCTCGTCCGGCGGGCGCTCGGCGCAGCTGCGCGCCTGGAGGGCGGATAGCGCCTTCAGCCCATCCAGGATGGCCGTGGATGTTGGGGAGGGGAATTGCAAAAATACGATTGATAACGTTGCAAATAGACGGTCACGGAAATTGCGAAAGCACGACTGATATGGTTGCAAAAACATGATCACGCTGTCATGCTTCCAAGCATGACACCCGATCCCACACCCGCGCCGGGTTATCGTCCCCGGATCGCTGACCGTGAGCTGACCGAGCGGCTCGCGGCAGCGGGAGCCGTCGTGATCGAGGGGCCGAGGGTTTGTGGCAA
>JAAXGM010000176.1 GCA_012267435.1 Gemmatimonadota bacterium | reverse complement strand
TTGCAGGATCTCCCGGGCCACCTCATCGGGAGACCTGCCGTCCGTTTCGATTGTAATCGCACTCCGGCGGTAGTGCGTAGTCCGCCGGCTCAGCAGCGTGGCCGCAGCCGCCTCCGGATCGGGGCCCGCGAGGAGCGGCCGGGAGATGGCCGATCCGCGAATCCGCGCCAGCGCCGCCGCGGGTGTGACCTTCAGCCAGACCGAGAGACTGTCGCGCCTCAGCGAGGCCATGTGGCCGGGCTGCGCGGCCCAGCCTCCTCCCATGGCGAGGACCAGCCCTTCGCGCCGGAGCAGCTCCCGCGCGGCCTTCGACTCCAGTTCGCGGAAGCGCTCAATGCCGTCCCGGCGGATGATCTCGCCGGGGTGACGTCCGTCCCGGCCCGCGATCTCTTCGTCGAGGTCCACGAAGTCCCAGCCCAGGGCGCGGGCCACCAACGGTCCCACCGTGGACTTGCCCGCACCCATGAACCCGACGAGGACGAGCCGGGCCACACCGGTCCTGACCCGGGACGCGACCTCGGGCATGACGTCTCCCGCCGCGGTCACCGTTTCTCCGGCCCCCGTGGGCGAAAGCCGCGTGCGTTCAGGTGCTTCACGTAGGAGTCCAGGTTCCGGCGCAGTTCGGTGAGGGAGTCGCCCCCGAACTTCTCCAGCAGCGCATCGGCGGCGACCAGAGCGACCATCGCCTCCGCGACAACCGCGGCGGCCGGCACCGCGCACACGTCGCTCCGTTCGACGGTGGCGTGTTTCGTGGTGCCGTCCCGCAGGTCGACGCTCGGCAGACGGTTCTTCAACAGCGTGGAGATCGGCTTCATGGCTCCGCGTACCACCAGCGGCTGTCCCGTGGTGATGCCGCCTTCCAGGCCGCCCGCGCGGTTGCGGACCCGTGCGAAGCCGCCCGAGCGCCGTTCGGATTCGTTGCGCACGATGGCGTCGTGCACTCGGGAGCCGGGACGGGCGGCGTTGATGAACGCGGGGCCGATCTCCACGCCCTTGATCGCGTGGACCGACATGACCGCCTGGGCCAGACGTCCGTCCAGCTTGGCGTCCCACGAGACGTAGCTGCCGAGACCCACGGGAAGGCCGCGCACCACCACCTCGAAGCAGCCGCCCAGCGTGTCCCCCGCCGCGCGTGCCGCGTCGATGGCCGCGATCATCTCGCCCTCGGCCGCCGGGTCGAGGGTGCGCAGGGGCGAAGGGTCCGAGGCCGCGTTGAGGTCGTCGGGCAGGCCGTCTGGGGGGCTCGCTTCCACGTCGCCGATGCTGGTGACGTGGCTGCCGACCGTGGCGCCGACATGCCGGAGCAGGGTGCGGGCGACCGCGCCGCACGCGACCCGGGCCGCGGTCTCGCGGGCGGAGGCGCGTTCCAGGATGTCTCGGGCGTCGCGGCGGTCGTACTTGAGGACACCGGCCAGGTCGGCGTGCCCTGGCCGGGGAAGGTACACCGGTCGGAGCGCCTTGGGGTTCCCCTCCGGATCCGGCGGCTCGTGCGCCATCGCGGAGGTCCAGTTCTTCCAGTCGCGGTTCCAGATCACCATGGAAACGGGCGACCCCAGCGTCTCGCCGAGCCTGATACCCGACATGATCTCGGCCCGGTCGGACTCGATGAGCATGCGCCGTCCGCGGCCGTAACCCCCCATGCGGCGGCGGAGGTCGGGGTCGATGTCGGTGGCCGCGTCGAGGGGCATGCCCGCGGGGATGCCCTCGAGTACGGCGACGAGGCCGCGGCCGTGCGACTCGCCGGCGGTGTGGAAGGACAGGTGATGGAGTGGCATGGTGGCGGGGTGTTCCGGGGACGGGTCTCGGGGCGTGCACCCTGTCCATAGATAGCGAAGGGCCCGGTTGTGGGGAAGCGGATTCAATCACGGCGGTGCACGCCCGCACGATGAGCGGCTGCTACGCCCCTGATCCCTCTTCGGCCGATTCCGCACGCACAATGGTGGGCGTCACCATGATCAGCAGGTCCCGCTGCACCGAGGACTCCCTGCGTGTCTGGAAGAGTCGCCCGACCAGCGGCAGGTGCATGAGCAGGTGGATCCCGGACCGCACCTCCGCCTTCTCGGTGACGGTCAGGCCGCCGATCACCACGGTTTCGCCGTCTCGTACCAGTACACGGGACTCCGCCTTCTGTCTGCGGAAGATCACGCCCACGTCCGAGGGCGCCAGGTCCGCCGAGGATCTTTCGGCCGACAGATCCAGCAGGACCTCGTCGGTGTCGGTGATCCTGGGCGTGACTTCGAGGATCACGCCCGTCTCCTTGTAGTCCACGGTCGCAATCGGCAGCGTGCTGCGGCTGTCCTGGCCCAGCCCGCCCTGAAGCTGTGCGCCGGCGTCGATCACGCGAACCGGGGTCTCCTCGCCCACGACGATCCGGGCCGTTCGGTTGTCCATGACGCGGACCGAGGGCTGCGCCTCCACGTCGGTCAGTTGCACGGACTCCAGCGCGTCGATGAAGGCGACGAGCGTGCTGCGGCCCACTACCAGCGACGTCAGGAGTGAGAGGGTCGGGTTCACGACCCGGTTGGTGGCGTTGCCCAGCGCGGCGATCGAGTTGCCTCCCAGGGACACGACATTGGTTCCGCGCGGCACCTGCTCGTCAGGCAGCGTGATGGAGCCGTCTCCATCAAGATCGATGACGCCGGGGGTGAGCAGGTTGAGTTGGTTTCCGTCCGTGTCCTTGAGGTCGTAGGTGATCCCGAAACCCTTCAGCCCCGTGCGGTTGACGAAGATGATCTTCGCC
>JAAXGM010000024.1 GCA_012267435.1 Gemmatimonadota bacterium | reverse complement strand
AGCCCGATCTGATTGCGTTCGCGGCGTCCGGCGATGTGGCGCACCACGAGTTCGCCGGCCGCCATGCAGAACGCGAGCCACATCAGGTTCTGGATCGTGAACGGATAGGGGAAGATCCGCGTGTTCCTATCGACCAGCAGCTCGGCGCCGACGCTGTCGTCGCCGGCGGGGAATACGTAGGAGAGCGCCCCGACGAGGGCGATGCCGAACAGAACCGAGCCGAAGAGGGTGACCGCCCGGAACGGTATGTGGTCGTCCGTTGCCGGTCGTTGCGGCGGCGCTTCTCCGGCGCCCGGCGGCCCGCCGGGCGGCTCGCTCACGGGCTCGCGCACCTTGGCAGACTCACCCCGTCCAGCTGGGGATTGATGTTCGGCTCGAAGCGGCTCAACCCCTCGGGTATGCAGCCCGACAGGTGGTTGTAGCTCAGCGACAGCCGCCTGAGGCTGCCGAGGTTGCCCAGTTCGGCCGGAATGCTGCCCGACAGCCGATTGCGGTCCAGGGACAGCACCTCAAGGCGTTCGAGCCCGCCCAGCTCGGGCGGTATCCGCCCCTCGACGCGCGTTCTCGATAGGACCATGCGCCGCAGGTTCATCAGGTTGCCCAGTTCGGCGGGGATGCTCCCGGACAGCGGGTTGTCCTGCAGATACAGGTCTTCCAGCATCGGGAGCGACCCCAGCTCCGGTGGTATCTCGCCGGACAGCGCATTGCCCTGCAGATACAGGAACTCAAGGTTTGGCAGAGCGCCCAGCTCCGCCGGGATCTCGCCGGACAGCTGGTTGTCGGCCAGATTCAGGTACTGCAGGCCGCGCAGAAACCCGAGGGCATCGGGAATCGTCCCGCCCATGCCTTGGCCGGCAAGGTCGATGCCCGTGACGGCATCGCCCGCCAGGTTCACGCCGGTCCAGGAGACCCAGTTGAGGTCGCGGCTCCAGTTCAAGAGTCTCGTCGGTCCCCCGAGTGCGCTTCCCGCGTCCAGGAGCAGCTCGCTGTCTCCCCGCGCGAGCAGGAGGCGGCGTCTGGCCTCCGCGAGGCGCTGGGCCTGGAGCCGCCGTCGGGCCTCGGCGAGGCGAGCCTCTTCCGCCTCGCGTGCCTCCTCGGCCAAGCGCGCCTCTTCCGCCAGACGCGCCTCTTCCGCCAGACGCGCCTCCTCGGCCAAGCGCGCCTCTTCCGCCAGACGCGCCTCTTCGGCGAGACGTTCCGCTTCCAGCCTCTCGGCCTCGAGGCGCTCCTCCTCGAGCTGCCGCTCCATTGCGAGCCGCTGCTCCCGCGCGCGCCGTTGCGCTTCGGCGAGCCGTTGTTCCTGCGCGCGCTGGCGCTCTTCGGCGAGTCGCCGCGCCTCGGCCTCGCGCTCGGCCTCGAGGCGCTCCTCCTCCGCCTGCTCGACCACGGCCCGGCCCGCGGCGAACAGCTCCGACAGGCTTTCCCGGTCCAGATAGCCGGTCTCCTCGATGTTCCGCGCCGCCTGCCAATCCCGCAGTCCCGCGCGGACGTCCGGATCCAGCGCACCGTCCGGCTCCCCGGAAAAGTGCCCCTCGGCGGCAAGCCCCGTCTCGACCAGCTCGATCATCTCCGCGCTCAGTCCCAGCCGGGCCTCCGTCGTGGCGGCCCGCTGCTCCGGCGTGAGCGATCGGTTGCGCGCGACGGACACCGTCACCACCACTCCGAGGGAGACCACGACGACGCCCGCCGCGTAGAAGATCCGCCGCCGGTTGAACGCGCGAGGCGCGGCCGCGCGCTTCCGTCTTTCCGGTCTCAGGGCCGCGGTCGGCCGCGCCGACGCGGCGGCGTCCTCGTACCCGCCGGGCGGCATCGCCGACCGAATCGCCTCGAGCTCCTCGACGAGGCCGCGGCCCGCGACGTGCTCGGTGACCAAGTACGCGGTGCCGTTCGCTTCGGCGATCCGGTGAACCCCGATGGCCCGGGTGCCGGTCCGCCCGACCAAGACGCGAGCTCCCGCCAAGAACCTTCGCAACCCCGCGCCGTACGCCTCGGCCGATTCGGCCGAGGCGGGGGCCACGCTCCCCTCCGCGCCCCGCGCCGCCAAGGCCGGGGGCAGGTACTCCGTGATCAGAACCCCGCGGTCCAGGCGCAGCTCGCGGGCGAGGTAGGTGATGGCGAACTCGTCGTGCCCCACCACGGTCTCGATGCGGTACTCGCCCAGGAGTGGAGAGCCGGCGGGCAGGGAGTCGGGATGCGGTGTCATCGTCGTCGTGGAAACGGGCCGAAGGGCCTACCAGCTCCAGGAAACTCCGAGGTGGGTGCGCGTGCCGACGCGCGCCAGGTAGAGCTTCGCGGGCGATTCGGAAAGCGGTCGCTCGAGCGGGACGGAGAGCGCCGTCATCCGCGAGATCTCCTCGATCTCGCCGATCTTCTGCGCGGACAGGATCCACTGCGCCAGACCCCAGGCGCCGAGAACGCCGCCGGTGCCGGCTATCCAGTTCCTGGCCGTCTTGGCCTTGCCGCGCCTGTTCAGGGCCGACTGGAACTCCGAGGCGTCCTCGAAATCCTCGGCGGCCGGCTCGGCGAAGTACGGAACGTACTCGATGGTCAGATACGAGGCGCCGGCCAAGATCGCTCCCCAAACGAATTTCCGCTTGCCCAGGGTACGGTTCAGGGTGGCCTCGGCGAGCTGCCGCTCGAGCGGAGGCGTCGTGGCCTCGGGGAACTCGCGCTCCAGCTCCGCCATCTTGCGCCAGCCGAAGACATAGCGGCCGATTCCGTAGGCGACCAAGGCCCCGCCCCCGATCAAGGCCACATTCCTGACGGTCTCGGCGGTCGTCCGCCTGTCGACCGCGGCCTGGTATTCGGCCTCCGTCTGGTACGACTCCCGATCCTCGAGATCGAACGCAATCGAAACGCTCACCTGCGCCGTGGCCGCCACCGCCGCGCCCTGGACCGCCCTCCTTAGTCCCGCCTCGCGCATCCCCTTCGCGGCCGCGTGCTGCTGCGCGACACCGGGAATCGGCACGCCACCCGAGGGCAATCCCGGCGGCGGATCGCCCGGGGTCGACGGCGGCATCCCCACTACCTCGACCTCGCTCGCCAAGACGTATCCGACCAGGTTCTCCTGGCCCGGAGGCCCCGGGACGGACACTGCGTAGTAGGGTCCCGACTCGCCGATCCACTCGAGCACCGTGCCCGCCGCCAGCGTCGCCATGACCGGACTCGAAGCGCTGGGATCGAGCATGAGCTGGGTTCCGTCCGCGACGACTTCGACCTGCTGCGCCGAGGCCGGTGCCGACGCGGCGGCCGCGGCAAGCAGGATGGCGGCCGGGAGCAGGAACTTCTCGGCGTTCACTTTCATTTGTCGCGCCCTTCTCATCGTGGCATGCCAGTTCACCATCGCAATTGGACCCCGAACTGGGTGCGCCCCGCGCGGCGATCGGCGAAGAGTCCGACGTAGGTGCCGGTCGCGGAGGGCGCGAGCGGAGCGGAAAGAGCCGCCGTCCTGGCCGTGGCTTCGATTTCCGACATCGTCCGCGCGCCGAGGATCCACTGCGTCAGGCCCCAGACTCCCAGACCGGCGCCCACGCCCGCCGTCCACCGCTTGGCGGTTTCGGCCCGGTCGCGTCGCCTCACGGCCGCGTCGTAGTCCACGGCGTTGTCGAAGTCCTCGGCGTCGGGCTCCGCGAAGTACGGAACGAACTCGACCGTTCCGTACGCGAGGACGGGCAGGAAGACGGCCCAGAAGACCTTCCGCCTCCCTGACGACCGCATCCGAAAGGCGTCGTTGTACCGCTCCTGGAGCGACGGGCCCGCGGATCGCGGAAGCTCGAGCTCGATGTCGCGCATGTTGCGCCACCCGAAACCGATGTCCGCTAGGCCCCAGGCACCCAGCGCCGCGCCCAGCGCGGTGGCGATGCTCCTGCCGCTCTCGGCCGCACCGCGCCGGTCCAGCGCGCTCTGGTAGGATTCGGCGTCCTGGTAGTCCTCGGCGACCGGAATCTGCAAGGGCGGGATGAACTCGAGCGCCGCGTAGGCGCCGCCGGCGAGGACGAGGCCCCAGATTACCTTGCCGACGCCCGACGACCGGCGCTCCCGCTCCCTCTCGTACCGCTCCTCCAAGCTCAGGATGCCGACGGGAAGCGGCGGCACCCCCCCGGCCGGCGTCGAGGGTGCGGCGGGCACGGCGGAAGGCGCGGCCGACGGATCCACCACCTCGGCCTCGGCGGCCAGGACATAGCCGATCACCTCGTTGTCCGGATCCCCGGCGAGCGACACGGCGTACCATTCGCCGGACTCCTCCGCCAGCCGCAACACCGTTCCGGAAGCCATGCTGGTGACGATTGGGCTCGATGCGTCGGGATCGAGCCTGATGGCGGTGCCGTCGGCGAGGATGCGCACCTGCTGCGCCCCGGCTTCGATGGGGCCCGCGGCGGCCAGAAGCAGGGCCGCGATCGCGACGCTCATTGTCGAGAGGATGCTTTGGCCTTTTCCGTGCAAGCTCGGTTCCTCCGTGTCCGGGGGTCCAGTCAGTGGTTCAAGGGCTCAAAGCAGCGAAAGCAGGAGATTGACCGTCAGCGATCCCCCGACATCCCGCACGAACTGGCCCCGCCCCGCGTTCGCCACGTTCTGCAGAAACGTCTCCACCTGGCGATCAACGACGCCCTGCGAGTTGATGTAGACGGTCGAGACCCGGTGGCCGGGTAACCGCGCGATCGCGGCGGCGGTCGCAACCGACCGGCCCACCTCCTCCGGGTAGGCTGGGTGGTCGGTTACGAGCACGATGACCTTTCTCTCGGCCTCGGCCCGCCACGGCATGCGCGCGGCCTCGGTAAGCGCGAGGAGAAACGCTTCGGGCGGATCGTTGTTGCCGCCGCCACCCAGTCCCATCCGCAAGTCAAGGTCGTTCACGAACCCCCTGAACGCCGCGCGGTTCAAGGTGGGGCCCGAGATCTGCCGCAGACGGAACGTGGTGGTGGGCCGCTCCCAGTTCCGGTCTCCGAAGGCGATCAGGCCGATGGCGAAGCTGGGGGCCATCCTGCTCAGCAGGTCGCTCAGCTGTCCGACTTCGGCCTTGAGGGCGGCGACTTGGGATCCCATGCTGCTGGTGATGTCGAGCGCGATCACCAGATCCAAGTGGGGTAGTTGGTAGGTGGATGCAACCGGACCCGGGGAAGGCTGAGGGCAGGGGACCGGATCGGGGACCGCCGGGCATACCGGGCAGGCCACAGGCTCGGGAGCGGCTGGCTGCGCCTCGGGAGCGGCGGCGGGGACCGGGGCGGGCGTCGGAGGCGGAGGCGCGACGACCGGACATGTGACGGGTTCCGGCGCCGTCGGCAGCGAAGCGCACACCGGGCAGATCGGTTCCGGGAGCGGGGCGGCGGCCAATACCGGAACGGGCTCCGCCGGCTCCGTCCGCGACGCGTCCGCGATGAGGGGAAAGATGATGATCGAGATCAGGATGAACGCGCCGAGAGCCGACGCGAAGAGGTCGAGAGACGACATCCCGAAGAGGCTCAGCTCCCGATTCCGTCGTCTCATGTGACGCCCCGAATCACCGGAGCCGCGCCGGTCGGTTGCCCCGGCAAGAGCGTCGGCCACGCGAGAGGATCGGACGGCCCGCCGCCATGGTCGTGGCCGGTCCCGGTTGTAGCTCGGCAGCCGAACGCGGCGGGCGCGGGACCGGCTCGGCAGCCGCACACACTCCCGCCGACCACAAGTGGCAACGCCGCCTTGCCCAGCTCTCTTTCTAATGGAGCTCCGGCGGATCCGTCGAAGATTCCGCCCGCAATACGGTTATATCGTTGCGCTAGAAGACAATACGGGAATCGGGGGGGGGGGGTAGAAGAGAGCCAACGAGGAGGTGTGGGCGTCACCAGGGCTTGGCCCGATTCCCCGCCTTGATGATTCGATGGCTGGCTGGCTCCAGCGGTGGCCAAGGTGGTCGGCGGGTCGCGAGCGGTGCGCTACCGCTGTGCACCGGGACGTTAAGGCGAACATGACTTATGGGTGCTTCCCGCTTCTCCTCAGGAGACCGACGTTCGATTCCTTGCAAGCCGCAGCGTTGAGTTCGCGACGGCCTTTGACTCACTGTAGAATACGCAGCGCATGCGGAATCGCAAGGCTGGGGGCGTCGCCGGCCGAAACGCCCCGGGGATTCCGTCCATGGGCTCCTATGAGACTGCCGCAGTCGTGTCCGGCCCCGCCAAGGAGATCCCGCGCTGCCGGTACGAGGTTCTTCGGCGACGAGCGCTTCGCGCGCCGCCCGACTCGATGTCGTCGGCGGTCCAAGCCATTGAGGAGAGCCTCCGGATGCATCCGGGACGATCCTGGTCCAGCGGGATATGTCGGCGAATTGAACTCTCGGAGGGCTCCTGTGGGGGCCCGCGACGTAGCCGATTCGTGACGTGGACGGCCGCAGTGCCGGAGGAAAGCGGTGCCTGAAGAGGCCAAGACGTAAGGCTGGCATAACATGATGTAAGATTTTCCTTACACCGTGTGAGCAGGTGTCCCTGGTTCCGCCAGTCGCCACGCAACCCGGAAGATCCGGCACGTACGCCGCGTAGTTGCTCGGTCCCTTTTTCGATCACCGCTGCGTACTTCATCGGATCCCTCCCTTCTTGGATACCGCCTGCTCTTGGGCATCTTCCCCCTCCACCTCCGCCAGCACACCCCTCCCCGCAGCGGTAGTCCGGTACCTCTGATTCCTGCTCCTGGGCTTGTGGGGAACAGTCATCTCGATCCATCCGGCGTCCAGCAGGGGCCTGAGAACATGGTTCCTGAACTTGGTGCGGTTGGTTCTTCCCATCACGGCCATCAAATCCGTCATTGGCCGCGCCGACAACGACTTACGGAGAATCGCCACTTGGTCCCGACTTGGTCCCGACTTGGTCCCGACTTGGTCCCGACTTGGTTCCTTGACGATTCCGATCGAACCTCTCCCTCCCAGCGCCGGGCGCCGGAAGGTCACCGTCACCCAGTGTTCCGCCACGTCAATCACCGGGGCGGGCACTCTCCATTCGCGGCAGAGATCGCGAATGCGCCGGATGCCCGATCCGATGTGCTCCACGGCGTCCATTCGGTGCAGCATCCCGAAAAGCAGGGGATTGCGCGGAACGCTCTTCACCCCCAATTCGGCCTCGGTCATCCCCGCCGGAAGGCCACCCGGGCTCACCACCTCGAGCCGATCATGATACAGGCAGACCTGGACGTTGGCCGTGGAACGGTAGTTGCGGTGAGCGACCGCGTTGACCACCGCCTCGCGGATCGCGTCCAGCGGGAGTTCGGGACGCTCTTCCCGATTCACCGAACCCGTGATGACGTAGCGCACGTTGATCTTCGAGCGTACCCACGTCATGGCGCCATCGATGATCGAGTACACGTCGTCGGCGAAGTCGCGCCGGTCCAGAATCTCCTTCTTCGTGGTGCCGAAGAACAGCGCGCAGGACAGGTGGGCGCTCACATGGAATCTCCGGATGTCCTTCGCGAGCAGCCACGCCCCGGCGTTGGTGACTCCACCATCACTGGTCAGGAGATCCAGGTTGGCCAGGGCGGTCTCGGGCTCCATGTGAGCGGGAATCCCGGCCCTCCGACGGAAGGTCGCCCAGGTCTCGTCGTCGAGGTCGTCTTCCAGCGAGAACCGGCGACACGGGCTCTGGTCGAAGCGGATTGCGCCGACGGCGAAAAAGAACTCACGGATCTCGTCGCGCGACATCTGCTGCGACGACGCCCCGTCGCGAATGAAGAACTTGCCTCCGAACGAGTAGGGCTTGCCACGCTGCGCGGGCACCCTGACGGCGAGCACGGCCCCCATGCTTTCGGTCTCCACGGTGATCGAGGGATCGGCGGACCGCGCGACCGATTGGACCTGGGACTTCAACCGGTTGTGTCCCGCGACGCCGCGAACCGCGCCGTCGTCGTCCACGCCGATCAGGATCACGCCGCCGGTCGCGTTGGCGAACGCACAGATCTCGCGCCCCAAGTCGGACCGCAGCGATCGCTTGAACTCCACCGTGGATCCCTCGCCGACCGCGACCAGGTCGGACAGGGCCTTCACTTCACCATTCACACATCCCTCCCAGTCCCGCGGATACGCGCGCATTTTCGTCCGCCAGGGACGCGCTCCCGAGCTGCTCGGTGACACTCAACGCTACCGCGGGCAATCAACCCGGGTCAATGGAAGTATGGGTCGCTGGACGGTGGACCTGGGACGCCCTAGGAGCTCGGCGCCCGGTGCCGCTGGCTCGGCGTTCCTTCGCGGCGTATCATCGAGGTTCCGGCCAAGACCCGATCCACAGGAGGTTCGACCCATGCGCAAGGGAATACTCGCGTCGACGATCGCCGTCCTTCTGATCGCCGGCGGCGCCTGCGCAGAATCGGCCGAAGAGGCCCCGCAGGAAGCGGAGGAGAGCGCCCAGGCAACGGGCATGGTGCGGGTCGTCATCTCCACCGATTTCGGCGACATCGAGGTGGACATCGACACCGGGAACGCGCCGGGCACCTCCGCCAACTTCCTCCGCTACGTGGACGCGGGCCACTACGACGGCGGCCAGTTCCATCGCACGGTCACGATGGACAACCAGCCCAACGACACCGTCCGCATCGAGGTGATTCAGGCGAGCGTGAACGAGGAGTTCGCCGAGCGGGGATTCGACCCCATCCCCATGGAGCGCACCTCGGTCACCGGGCTGCGCCACGTCGACGGCGCCATCTCGATGGCGCGCGGACAGCCCGACAGCGCCGACTCCAGCTTCTTCTTCTGCATCAACGACCAGCCGTCGCTGGACTTCGGCGGCAACCGCAACCCCGACCTCCAGGGATTCGCGGCGTTCGGGCAGGTGGTGAGCGGGATGGACGTGGTGCGCGCGATCCAGGGTCAGCCCTACGAGGGACAGACGCTGACCCCGCCGGTTAGGATCACGTCCGTGCGGCGGGCCGACTGACGGGAAAGGCTCGCGCGCTACTCCTCCACGATCAGGCGGGTGGTGACGTCGATCGGGCTCCTTCCGGGCAGTTGCACGGTCAGGATCAGGTCGTAATCACCCGGTTCGACCTCCGGCAGCGTCAGCGCGATGGCGCGGAAGACCGTACCCAGATCGTCGGGTCCGGCTTCCTCCCAGCTCAGCTCCAGCGGTGCCTCCGGGGTGGTGAGGCGCAGGAACCGCGTCGCGCGCTCGAGCAGGCCGGGGTTCGCGTCCTGCATGGTGATGCCGACGATCGCGCTCTCGCCGACTTGGAGCCCGTAGACCTCCCAGCCCGCCACGAAGGCCTCGCCCGAACGGACGCGGGTTGAGCCCAGCACCCGCGGGAGGGCCTCCTCCAAGTTCTCCGGCAGATCGCCGGCCGGGTCGAGCAGTAACACGTCCGATATGGCCGCGAGCCCGAAGGGCAGGTTCTCCTGGCGTACCCCGCCGCGCACCCTCCAACCCCGGTCGTCGGCGTCCTCCAGGACCTCCATGCCGAAGATGTAGTCGCCGTTGGGAACCCGCGCGGTGACCACGCCCTCGCGCGCGCTTCCGCGCTGGTCGACGAGCCGCTCGCCCTCCGGGGTCAGCACGAACACCCCCGACTCGACGGCGCCCGCCGTCGCGGGAGGCGGGGGCGGGGGGACGGCGAAGGCCGCGAAGGGATCGGCGCCCGGGGCGATTTCGCGCACCATCGGCCGGGGAGCCTCCTCGGGCGGCGGCGCGGGCTGGTAGCCCGCCACCACCAGGAGCGAGTCGCCCCGGCGGAAGCGCGCCACCTGCGCGTCCATGGTGGTGATGATGGGCGCGTACCAGGCGGCGTATCCGGTCCACGGCGCCCGGTCCTCGATCCCCCACGCGCGCACGGGGATGCCGGCCGGATCCTCCAGGAACGCCCCCGCGGGCATGAACTCGCGCCCGTGGGGCCGGTGGCGCCCGATGATGAAGCGGTTGTCCTGCAGCATGCCCGAAGCGGGCCGCGCCGGCCTTCCGCGCTCCCATCCCACCTCGCCCCCGTAGCGGGCGACCAGCTCCTCAAGGTCCTCCTCCCAGGGAAGATCGTATGCGTTCTCCGCCGACTCGCGGAGGCGGATCAGCGTGCGGCGGGCGTACTGCTCCGCCTCGCGGTCGTTGCCCTCGACCAGGTAAAGGGGATCCGCAAGCAGCCAGAGTTGTTCGCGGAGGGCCGTCCGCTCCGCGGGATCCGCATCCTCGAAGAGTTCGCGGGCTTCCCCGTCTAGGAGATAGTCTAGCGCCAGCCATCTCTCCCGCTCCTCTTCCGGCATCCGCGGGATGGCGTCGCGGAAGACGGCCTCCGCCTCGATGCTCTCTCCCCGCGACTGAAGCAGGTATCCCTTGAGCGCCAGGCACCACCACTCGTCGTCGGGATGGCAGCGCTCGGTGAGGGCCTCCGCCCGGAGCAGCTCCCCCTGTTCCCGCAGGTAGTAGACGCGCTGTCCCAGCACCCACTTGTCGCGCGGGATGCGGGAGGCGATGCGGCCTAACGTGCGCAGCATGTCCATGCGCGCCATCTCGACCTCGATCGGAGCGGGCTCCACCGGGGGCGCTTCGCCGTCCCCGTGCCGCAGGCACATCCGGCCGACGAGAGCATCGCACTGGCCTCCGAAACCACTCCACTCCGGCGGAAGCCGCTGTTCCCGAAAGCGCTCGAACTCCTTCTGCTCCTGCTTCGCCTCCTCGAGCAGCGCGGTCGAATCGGCTTCGGAGTCCGCGGATGCTTCCTGGGCCGCGTGAGCCGGCCGCGCCGAGGCGAGGCAGACGACAACGGCGGCAAGGCCGATGGGTCCGGCGAGGCCGGTTGGGCAATGCGTCATTGGCGATGGCTCCCTGAGGGCATGGCTATCCCTTCTAGGATGCGCGGCCTGTACGAAGGGTTGACGGGACGTCCGGCGTGCGGCGCATCGCAGGTCCTGCTACACGGCGCCCGGTTGCGGGTTCGGCTTCGTCGGCGTGAAGCACGGATTCCCGCTGAGTGCGCCCGCGTGTGGAGCATGGGGCCGTGGGGCGCGCGCGTCGCCCGAGCCGGGTTCACGGACCTATACTCAGGACAACATCTCGCCCGCCTCCCCATCCCGAGCCTTTTAATGATTTCGATGGCCGCGCTTCCGCTGCTTCTGCTCCTGGCCGCCGCCCAACAGCTGCCCGAGCCTTTCGAGACCCCTTGGAACCGCTCCATCCCCCGCATCGTGGAGCGCCCGGAGGGGGCGACGCTATCGGTTCCATCGGGCTTTGTCGTGAACGTCTTCGCCGAGGACTTCGCGGCTCCCCGGCGGCTTGCGCTGGCGCCCAACGGCGATGTGTTCGTGGCGGAGAGCCGGAGCGGCGCGATCACGCTGCTGCGGGACGGCGACGGCGACGGGCGGGCGGAGCACAGGGAAACCTTCGCGGAGGACCTGACCCGGCCGTACGGCATCGCCTTCCACGGCGGTTACGTATACGTGGGCAACAACGACGCGGTCGTGCGCTTCCGATATGCGCCGGGGCAGACCAGCGCGGAGGGTCCACCCGAACACGTGGTGGATCTTCCCGTCAGCAGCGACGCCCTCGATCACGATACCGCCGAACGCCTGGGCATCGACGTCAGCCGGACCTTCGGGTTCAACCACTGGACGCGCAATCTCATCTTCGATCCCGATGGCGAACGGATGTACGTGGCCGTCGGTTCCGCCACCAACGCAATGCCGGGCACGGACCCGCGCCGCGCCGCCATCAACGAGTATCGGCCCGACGGCTCGGGACATCGAGTGTTCGCCGGCGGGCTGCGCAACCCCGTCGCGCTCGCCTTCAACCCGGTGACGGGTGCGCTCTGGACCGCGGTTCACGAGCGCGACCATCTCGGGGACGACCTGGCCCCGGACTACGTCACTTCGGTGCGGGAGGGCGGCTTCTACGGGTGGCCGTACGCCTACATCGGGCCCAACCCGGAACCCATCCTGAGCGGGGCGCGGCCGGACCTGGTGGAACGAACCCTCGTGCCGGACGTCCTGCTTCCGGCCCACGCGGCCCCCATGGGCATGGCGTTCCACACCGGCGGGGGATTCCCCGAGGAATACCGCAACCACGCCTTCGTCGCGCTGCACGGATCCATCAACCGACTCGATCTGAAGGGCTATTCGGTGGTGCGCATCCCGTTCGAGGGCGGACGCCCTTCCGGTCCGCCGGAGGACTTCCTGACCGGGTTCATCGTCCGCGACGACGAAGAGAAGGAGGTCTGGGGCCGCCCCGTGGACGTGCTTCAGGCGCCGGACGGCGCGCTGCTGGTCTCCGACGACGCGGGCAACCGCATCTTCCGCATCCGCTTCGCGGGATAGGGGCCCCGCTAGGGCAGGCGCAGGGCGCGCGCCAGGGCCCGGCCGGCGCTCCCGCCGGCCTCGCGATTCTCCGTTCGCCGGGAGCCCGCCCCCGCGATAGCCTCCCGCAGGCCCGCTGCGTCGACTCCCTTGCGGAGCATCCCCCGGCTCGCCACCGAAATCCGGCCCGTCTCCTCGCTGACCACGACCACGACCGCGTCGGTCTCCTCGCTCAGGCCGATGGCGGCGCGGTGCCGGGTGCCAAGCGTGCGGTCGGGAACCGGCGCTCGATTGAGCGGCAGGATCGCCCCCGCCGCCGTGATGGTGTCGCCCGAGACGATCACGGCGCCATCGTGGAGCGGGGAATTGGGGGTGAAGATGGCGCGTAGGATCTCGCGGGAGACGCGCGCCTGCAGGCGGCTGCCGGTCTGGGCGTATTCATCCAGTCCGACTTCCCCCTCCATGGCGATCAGCGCGCCGATCCTCATGCTCGAAAGGCGCTCGGCCGCGCCCGCGACCTCCTCCACCACCTGGCTTTCCTCAAGCCGGCTGAACAGCTGCAGCATGCGCGCCTGACCGAGCCGGGCGAGGGTGGACCTGATCTCGGGCTGGAAGACGACGAGCGCGGCGATGGCCCCATACTGGAAGACCGCATCCATGATCGAGCGCATGAGGTCGAGCCCCAGCAGGCGCGCGACGGCGTAGATGCCCGCGATCAGGAGCCCGCCCAGCAGGATCTGCATGGCCCGGGTGCGCTGGATGAACAGCAGGATACGGTACAGCAGCGCCGCGACGATGAGGATCTCGAGGATATCGAGCCAGCCGGGCGCGAACAGCGCGAACAGATCCCCGATGCTCATGTCTTCTCAGCCGCGTGGCAAAACCGCGGTTGCATTCGAGCGAGCCGGTGTTTCCGACCGGCGGTCAAGGGTCGTCCGCGTACGAGCCCCTCGCTCGGGCAGCGGGTCCGTCGACCCGCGCGGACGAAACGGGAACCGCCTCCTCCGGCTCGCGGAGGGGGTCGGGCCCGCTCCCGGCCACCGACCGCGTCTCGCCGTCGAGTGGCCCGCCGGTCTCGGGCGGCTCGCTTCCGTTTTCCCCACCCCGCATCGGCGGCTCTTCGCGCGACATGGGCGGCAACGGTTTTCCCCGCTCGATCAGCTCGATCTCGCGGCGGCCCAGCGTTTCGCGTTCGAGCAGTGCCTCGGCGATGGTCTCGAGCAGCTCCCTGTGCTCCTCCAGCAGCACGCGCGCGCGATCATGCGCGTTGTCCAGAAGCCGCTTGACCTCGCTGTCGACCAGCTCCGCGGTGTGTTCCGAGATCTCACGTCGCTGGACCAGCTCGCGTCCGAGAAAGATCTCCTGCTCCGAATCCCCGACCGCCATCAGGCCCACCCGTTCGGACATGCCGAAACGCGTCACCATCCGGCGCGCCATGCTGGTGGCGCGCTCGATGTCGTTCCCCGCCCCAGTCGTCACCTTCATCGGGCCGAAGCGCATCTCCTCGGCGACGCGTCCCCCGAACAGCATCACCAGCTGCCCCTCCAGCCAATCCTTGGTGTAGGAGTGCCGGTCCTCCTCGGGAAGGCTCGCGGTAAGTCCGAGGGCGCGCCCGCGGGGGACGATCGTGATCTTGTGCACGGGGTCGAGTCCGGGGATGCGCAGCCCGAGGACGGCATGGCCCGCCTCGTGATACGCGGTCAATTCGCGCTCGGATTCGGTCAGCACCAGGCTCTTGCGCTCCGCCCCCAGCATGACCTTGTCCTTCGCCTTCTCGAAGTGGGCCATGGCGACCCGGTCGGCGCCATCGCGCGCGGCGATGAGAGCGGCCTCGTTGCAGACGTTGGCCAGATCCGCGCCCGACAGGCCGGGCGTGCCCCGGGCGATGACGGACAGGTCCACGTCCTCGGCCAGCGGCAGCTTGCGCGCGTGCACGCCCAGGATGCCCTCCCGGCCCTTGATGTCCGGGGAGTCCACCACGACCTGCCGGTCGAAGCGGCCGGGGCGGAGCAACGCGGGATCGAGCACGTCCGGCCGGTTGGTGGCCGCCAGCAGGATCACGCCGTCGTTGGACTCGAAGCCGTCCATCTCCACCAGCAGCGCGTTCAGCGTCTGCTCGCGCTCGTCGTGTCCCCCGCCCAGGCCCGCGCCCCTGTGGCGGCCCACCGCATCGATCTCATCCACGAAGATGATGCAGGGCGCGTGCGATTTGCCCTGCTCGAAGAGATCGCGCACGCGCGAGGCGCCCACGCCCACGAACATCTCGACGAA
>JAAXGM010000175.1 GCA_012267435.1 Gemmatimonadota bacterium | reverse complement strand
CTCGGTGGAGGGCTGCTTCTCCGCTTCGGAGGAGGGGGTCGCCGCCGTCATCGTGGAACCGGTAGCGGGAAACATGGGCTGCGTTCCCCCCGCGGACGGGTTCCTGCCCGGTCTGCGTGACCTGTGCTCCCGTCACGGTGCCTTGCTCATCTTCGACGAGGTGATGACCGGCTTCCGCGTGGGACTCACCGGCGCCCAGGGGCGCTACGATGTCATGCCGGATCTCACCACCCTCGGCAAGGTCATCGGCGGCGGGCTCCCGGTGGGCGCATACGGGGGCCGCGAGGAGCTGATGCGCGAGATCGCCCCCGACGGGCCGGTCTACCAGGCCGGCACCCTCTCCGGCAACCCCCTGGCCATGGCCGCGGGACTGGCGGCGCTGCGCCACCTCGCGGCGCACCCCGAAATCCACGAACACACCGAAGACCTGGGCCGCCTTCTGGACCTTGGCTTCAATGACATCGCCGCGACCTCCCCGGTGCCCATCCGCTGGAACCGTGTCGGCGCGATGGGGTCCCTCTTCTTCTCCGAGTCGCCCGTCGTGGACTGGCCGTCCTCCGAAGCGTCATCGAGCGACCGGTTCAACCGGCTCTTCCACGGCATGCTCGATCAGGGCATCTATCTTCCCCCCAGCTCCTTCGAGGCCTGGTTCTGGTCGGCGGCGCACGAGGAGCCGGAAATCACCCGAGCCGTGGAAACCGCCGCCGAGATCATCCATCGGATGAGCGGATAGGCAGGCATCGGATGAGCGGGTAGGCAGGAACAACGCCGAGAACGAGGCGGGGTGGTGGCCGGGGCGCTCGCATGCGAAAAGAGGTCGCACATCGTGATCGTTGAAGCCGCCCGGTGGGCGACGACATGAACGGATCCGACAAAGCCACGGTCTTCGAGCGGGCCGCCCGCGGTCGGCCGGTGCCCCATACACCCATCTGGATCATGCGCCAGGCGGGGCGATATCTCCCGGAATATCGGAAGCTGCGTCGCAAGGTCGACTTCGTCACGGCGACCCGCACCCCGGAAGTCGCGGCGCGCATCACGCTGCAACCCATGCGGCGCTTCGACATGGACGCCGCCATCCTCTTCAGCGACATCATGACGCCGCTCGATCCGATGGGCGTCGAGGTGAAGTTCGCGCCCGGGCCCGTGCTCCCCGATCCCGTGCGCTCGCCCGAAGCCGCGCGCGCGGTGCGCGAATTGGTCCCGGAGGAGGGGGTTCCCTTCGTGTTGGAGGCGATCCGCGCCGTCCGCGCCGAACTCCACCCGGAGGCCGCGCTCATCGGCTTCGCCGGAGCTCCGTTCACACTCTTCTGTTATCTGATCGAAGGGGGCGGCTCAAAGGACTTCATGACCGCCCGGAGCTTTCTGCGCCGCGAACCGGAGGCCTCGCGGGCCCTCCTCGACACGCTGGGACGTTCGATGGCCCGCTACCTGGTGGCCCAGGCGGAGGCCGGCGCCAACGCGGTCATGCTCTTCGACTCCTGGATCGGCATGCTCGGCCCGGACAGCTACATGCGCTTCATTCACCCCGTGCTGACGCGGGCGTTCGCGACCGTCCGGGCCGCGACGGACTGCCCGATCGTCTATTTCCCCAACCGTGGCGGGCCGCTGCTTCGCTCGATGCGCGGCCTCGACGTCGATGTCGCCGCCATCGACTGGACCCTCCCGCTCTCTGGGGCCGACGCCCTGCTCGGCGGCGACCACGCCCTGCAGGGCAACCTCGATCCCGCTGAACTGTTCGGGCCTCCGGATGCGCTCGTGCGCGCGGCGGACGCCGTGCTCGCGGAAGCCGAAGGCCTGGCGGGCCACATCTTCAGCTTGGGGCACGGAATCGACCGGCGCACCGACCCCGACCAGGTCGCCCGCCTGGTCGATTACGTCCACGAACGCAGCCCGGCGAGCGCGAGGTAGACCCGATGGGACCGCCCGCGCATCAACGCAGCCGGCCCGGGGCGCGCAACCGGAGGTGAGGCCCTGAGAATCGCCGTCCTCCTGATCAACTTCGGCGAACCGGCCGAACCTGTGCTGGAAGAGGTCATCCCCTTCCTCGAGCGCATCTTCCTCCAGAACGCCGATCTGGAAAGCGACCGCTCGGCACGCGCCCGTGCCATCCAGCTCGCCGCCGCCCGCGCCCCCCTCTTGGTCGAAGCCTACCGCGCCATCGGCGGTTCACCCCTGGACGCGCAGGCCCGGGCCCAGGCCGAGGCGCTGCGAGAAGCGCTGGCCGAGCGCGGCATGGATGCCCGGATCGAAGCCGTCTTCCAGTTCACGCCGCCCTTCATCCACGACGGCCTGGTCAGGGCGCGCGAGGGGGGCGCGGATGTGCTGGTGGGACTGCCCGTGTACCCCATGTGCGGCCATTCCACGACCGTCGCCGCCCTAGACTCGGTTCGCGCCGCGCTGGACAAGCTGGACTGGGACGTGTCCTTCATCGGCGTCGCCGGCTGGCACCGGCATCCGGGCTACCTGGCGCTCAGGGCCGAACACATCCGCGCCTTCGTTCGCGAGAACTCGCTCGACCTCTCGGACCCGGACACGATCCTCTATTTCTCCGCCCACGGCACACCCGTGAAGTACATCCTCGGGGGCAACCGCTACGACCGCTACGTCGAGGAGCACTGCCGGGAGATCGCGGCGGCCCTGGGCGTTGCCGATCGCTTCGCCGTCGGCTTCCAGAACCACACCAACCGGCGCATCGCCTGGACCTGGCCGGACAACGAGGAGCGCATCGAGACGCTGGTGGAGCGGCGCTTGGTGGTGGACGCCGTCAGCTTCATCCACGAGCAGTCCGAGACCCTCGACGAACTGGACCGCGAACTGCGCGAAGCGGTGGAGGCGATGGGCAGGGAGATGTACCGGGTGCCGGTGCCCCACGACGATCCCGGCTTCGCGGGCGTGCTGGCGGATCTGGTCGGTCAGGCGCTGGGCCAGTCCTCGGCGGCGGATCCGGCGCTGGCTCCCTGCCGCTGCCGGCCGGTACCGGGCACCTGGTGCACGAACGGCGCGCGCGACCTCGCTCCGAGCCCGTACATCAAGCCGGACCACGGGGCCGAACCAGGCTCCCAGCGCGGTCCTGGCTCCGGCCGCGCGCGCCCCGCCAATCACCCTCCTTGATCGGGATCGTCGGCGGCGGAATGAGCGGCCTCGCCCTGGGCCGCGAACTGGTCCGGAGGGGGCGCGAATGCGTCGTGCTGGAGGCGGAAGATCGCCCCGGCGGGATCGTGAGGAGCGAGCGCGTGGACAGGCTTCTTCTCGAGCACGGTCCCCAGCGGACCCGCCTCACCGCGCCGTTCGCCGCCCTGGTGGACGAGCTGAGCCTGGGCGAATCGCTCATTCTCGCGCCCGAAGACCTCGATTTCTTCGTTTACCGTGACGGGAAGCTTCGCCGCGTACCCCAGTCCGTGTCCGGTCTCCTGACATCGGATGTCGTAAGCTGGCGGGGGAAGCTCAGAGCCATGCTTGAGCCCCTGACGCCCGGACCCCGCGATGACGAGCGGGTGGCCGCGTTCTTCTCCCGCAAGCTGGGGCGCGAGCTGTACGAGCACATGGTGGGTCCCCTCTACGGAGGGCTCTACGGGACCGACCCCGGGGACATGGTTGTGGGACTGTCGCTGGGCAGTCTGTTGCGCGATATGGGAATCGGCCGGAGTCTCGTGCTCGCCCGCCTGCGCCGCCGGGGCGTGCGTCCGCCCCCGGTCTGCTCCTTCCGGGACGGGATGGAGAGCCTGCCCCGCGCCCTTGCCCGCGCCCTCGGCGAGCGGGTGCGCCCGAACGCCCCGGTGCGCGCGATCGAACCACGGCCGGCCGGGTGGTCGGTCGTGCTGGACGACGAGACGCTGCCGGCGGAGCAGGTGGTGCTCGCGGTTCCGGCTCCGGTGGCGGCCGGGCTGCTCCGCGAGACCGCACCGGATGCATCCGTCCGCATCGCCGGCCTCCGTTACAACCCGCTCGCGGTCGTGCACCTGCGCGCGGACACCGACCTTCGCGGGATCGGCTTCCAAG
>JAAXGM010000174.1 GCA_012267435.1 Gemmatimonadota bacterium | reverse complement strand
CACCGCCTCGTCGCGACGATGAACGAAGTGCTGTGGTCGGACGCCGCCGGGCTCTTTCTGGACGAGCTGCCAACGGGTCGCTCCGCGCGCGTGGCGGCGTCGAACTTCCTTCCCCTGATCGCCGGAGTGCCGACGGTGCGCCAGGCGCGGCGCATGGTCGGCGTGCTGCGCGATCCGGCGCGCTTCTGGGGAGAATGGGTCCTTCCGACGATCTCGCGCGACGACCCCGCGTTCGACCACCAGCAGTACTGGCGCGGCTCCATCTGGCCGCCCATGAACTACCTCGTGCTGCAGGGACTGCGCCGCTACGGGTTCGACGAACTCGCCAGCGAACTGGCGTGGAGGGGCGCGCTCATGTTCCTGGCCGACCGCCGGCGCACGGGGTTCTGCCGCGAGAACTTCGACGCGCGCAGCGGCCGGGGACGGGGCCACCGCTTCCAGAGCTGGGGGCCGCTGTTCGCGCTTGGCGCCATCGAAGAGTTCGTCGATGCGTGTCCCTGGCGCGGATTGCGCATTGGCCGCCAGCTACCGGCGTTCGTCAGCGGCCGCGGCATGGGAGGAGACGCCTGCGGCAGACCCGGAGGCGGCGGCGCCCAAGCTCCCGTGTGGGCCCGCATCGAAGGGCTCCGCGTGGCGGGTCGGGCGCGGGCGGTCCAGTTGTCGCAATAGAGATTGCACCGTTATCCGGTGCGCATGCCCGTGCTCTATGTGGCCGAATCGCCTGAACACTCGATTGCGGAGGCCATCCAGCCTTGGCGCAACCGCCCACTGCGCCAGCTCCACCTGGTGCGGGCCGGACGTCCCCTGGCGCTGGTTCGGGTGCGGATGGCGCCCGAGACGGCGTCGGCGCTGGCCACCTCCGTCAACCGGACGTGCTCGACCGCTTTGGATTGAGCGCGGACAGGGTTGCCTCACGCGATCGTCGGCGGACCCAGGCGATCGCGGCGTCGATGTGGGACCGTGGCCACACCGGCCTGAGGTGGTGGTCCAGCTTCCGGGGAGACTGGCACGGTCTCGTCCTTTTCACGGCCCGCACGAACGGGGGCGTGCGCTTCGGGAGCCCCGAGGGGCTGTCGGCGGAGAACCCGGCGCTTGAGGAGGCGGCCGCGGCGCACGCCAGTGCCACGGCCGGGGTGGTGAGCGCACTCCGCAAGGGAATCCGCGCGCCGTGTCGGCAGGGTCTCCGTCGCATCGACTTCATCGTCGAAGAAAATACCGCATCAGTGGGGATCGAACGACTTCTGCCATCCCACCGTGAGCATCCAGTCCGACTCCAGCTGCGGACCGTGCAGCGACTGGCGGACGGGCACGTGCCACTCGACCGCCAACCGATGCCCCGCCAGGGCGCCGTCGGGAAAGTACATGTTCAGGCCGAGCGGTACATCCACGCGGCTTCCTCCACGAAGTTCTTCCCGGACGGTCGGCGCCATCATCGGGTTCATGTAGGCGGCGTCGTGGCCCGCGTAGTCCCCCCAAAGCCGCCACTCCGCGCGCACCGACAGGCTGAGCATGTCCGACGGTCTGAGCGCGAACCACGCGGTCCCCATGGCGCTTTGGCCCGGCCGGTAGCCCCGATTGTTCTCCCCCAAGCGCAGGCGACCCGCCCCCTGCAGGCCCCACGACCAACCCTCGCTCATGCCCAGGACCGTGATGCCCGGCATGACATCCCAAGTACCCGAGCCCGCCGCCAGGGCACAGAAACAGCTTCTGATATGCATGACTTCTCCTCTTTCGTTGAAATCCGATGCCTGATCCGGTTGGGCCCCGGCGAACGCCGGGCGGGCAGGCAGCTGCGCCCGCTCCGCTTGCGCCGGGGAGGCGCCAACCGGCAGTCGACCCTTCCGGGCGCCGCACGCTCTCGGTCGGCGGCGCACGGACGACCGGTCTTGATCGCGCGGCGACGGGCCGCGGGATGTGCGGATGGGATCAGGAAAGAGGGGGCGCGTTGGCGAAGGGGAGGAGGTAGGGGGTGCGGTTCGTTGCCGGAGCACGGACGGCCCGCGACCACCGAAGCGGTTCGGGCCAGATGGGAACCAGCCCGAAGACCCGGGCCTGGACCGGCGCCGTCGGGCCGGTCGACGTCGAGCACTCTCCGGCGCAAGTGCACGGGGGAGCCTCGGGATCGTGGTGGCCGGAGCCGTGATCGAAGGCTTCGGCGGGATGTGCGGGGACGGTCCCGGCGCGTTGGTCACTGCGCCGGGCATCCGTTTCCGCGGCCGCGAAGTGTCCGCGGTCATGCTCCAGCGCGGCCGGATGATGTGGGCCCGGCTCGGGCGACTCGTGTTCGCCGCTTGCGTCGTGGGACGCGTGATGGAGGCAGGACAGGCCCCAGGTGTCCGGCGCGAACGACGGCACCAGCGCAAGCAACACCAGGGTGCCTGCGAACCTGAATCCCGTCGAATGCCTGCGCGCGCGGATCATCGTCAACGACTACGGATTGTGTCCTGTGCCCTTACGTCCCATAAGAACAGCCATCGGCCCCTCGTGCCAGGCGATCCCGGTCGTGAAGTCCGCGGCCGCCATCGCCGCGAGCTCCTGCTCGATCGGCTGGTAGGTGTCCTCCTCGGCCCACTCCGCGAAGTGCTGCCAGGCCCGTTCCTCGGGGATGCCCCGTGAGACCATGTGCTCGGCCCAGAATGCGTACCCCGCCTCACGCCCCTCAGGGTCCGCCGGCATTACCGCGTCCGCGTTGACGAAGACGCCGCCGGGGCGCAGAGATGCGTGGATCCGCCGGTAAAGCGCACGCTTGTCCCGCATCTCGGGAATGTGATGGAGGGCAAGCGACGCGGCCACCGCGTCGCACGCCGGCAATGGCTCGAGGAAGGACTGCTCGCGAAAGCGTGCGCGGCTCCCGAAGCGCTCCAGCCGGACCCGCGCCTGGTCGAGCATCTCCGGGTCCACGTCGACAAGCTCGACGATGCCGATGGCATCTTGCCGAAACATCGCCTCGGAGAGGGCTCCGGTGCCGGCCCCGAGGTCGAGGACCAGCCCGGGTCGACCGGACGCGACCGCGCGCGCGGCGGCATCCAGCAGCGTCTCGTAGCCGGGGACGAAGCGGCGGATGATCTCGTCGTACGCATCGACTTCGACGCGCAGGTGACGGCGAACGGAGTGCGACATGCGTGCCATTGTCTCATTGCGTCGCCGCCCGCGTCAATGCAAACCAATCATGTTGGCACCCGCTGCATCGGGAAACTGTCCTTCAGGGTCGGCCCGCCCGGTCGACCGCCGTGCGACGAACGACCGCCCAGCCCTGTCCCCGGGCACCGTCGCGTCGTCAGGGTCGTTGCCACGGGGACACCCGCAGGGCTAGAATTTGCCGCGTCTGACGATACGGCGGCGCGCGCGATCCGAGCGAAGAAGAGGGGAAGAGATAAGACCATGACTGTCGACATCAACGAAGTCGGCACCACCGCGTTCGTCATCGCCTGCTTCCGCGCGATGGAGAAGGAGAGGACGCAGCCCCTTTTCGAGGATCCGTACGCCGAGTGGTTCGTCACGGACCAGGCGATGGGAATGGCCCGCCAGCTGGCCGGGGCGGTGCCCGAGTCCACCCACATGCTCCGGTTCCGCACGCGCTTCTTCAACCGCTTCGTGGAGCGGGGGATCGCCGGGGGAGCGTGCCAGGTCGTTTCGCTGGGGGCCGGGCTGGACATGCGCGCCCAGATCTTCGCGGCGCCGGGGGTGACCCACTACGAGGTGGACCAAGGCGCGGTGGTCCGCTACAAGCACGACGTCCTGCGCGAACACGGCGTTGCACCCTGCCCCGCGCTCCCCTTCAACTACCTGGAGGTCGACCTCCCGGAGAAGCTGGCGGAAGCTGGATTCGATCTGGACGCCCCGACGGTGATCGTGTGGGAAGGCAACACCATGTATCTGCCCACCGAGACCATCTTCCCCTTCCTGAACAGCCTTTGCGGAGGGATTTCGTCGTTCTGGATCGCGTTCGACTACTTCGCCGCGGACCTGCGGGAACGGGTTTTCGAGAGGAAGGAAGACCTCGAACGCATTGAGGCGGTGGAGCGCGCCATGGGGGCGTCGTTCCCGACCGGTTTCGAAGACTTGGCGGTGTTCGAGGCGGAGACGCCGCTGAAGGTGCTGGAGTCCGGGCCCATCGGAGACTTGGGCGAAGCGTACGGCACCGACGACATCGCGGAGAACATGGCGACGGACGAGGGGCTGAGCGTCTATCAATACTGCGTGCTGGGTACGCGGTAACGCCGCCATCGGCTGCGGGCCGCCGACAGTACCCGCCTGTTCGCCCACTTCGCACCGAGGAGTGAATCCGATGACTCCAACGACGTCCGGCACGCCCAACCTTCGCTATCCCATCGGCCGGTACGCTCCTCCGGCCGAGATCACGCAGCAGCGGGTCGAGGCCTGGATCGACGAGATCGCGGCACTGCCGGCGGATCTGCGGGCGACGGTCGCGCCTCTCACGGACGAACAACTGGACACCCCGTACCGCCCGGACGGCTGGACCGTGCGCCAAGTCGTGCACCACCTGTTCGACAGCCACCTGAACAGCTACCTCCGCTTCAAGTGGACCCTGACCGAGGACCGGCCGGCCATCAAGGCCTACGACGAGAAGGCCTGGGCGGAACTTCCGGACGCCCGAGGCCCCGTCGGCCCGTCGCTCGACGCTCTGGAGGCCCTCCACGCCCGCTGGGAGGAGCTGCTGCGCCGCCTGAGCTGGTCGCAGTTCCAGCTCGAGTTCGTGCATCCCGTGGCTGGCGCGATCCCGCTTTCAAGGAACGTCGGCCTCTACGCCTGGCACGGACGGCACCACTTGGCGCACATCGAGCGGCTGATGGAGCGGGAGGGCTGGATGTAGCTTCGACGCCTTGGACGCGCCCGACATCGCGCGGGCGAACCGCGATTACCTGGAAGAAGGTTACGCTCCCGTGATTCTTCCCCTACTGGTGTCTACTGATGTCTACTGTTGTTTACTGAACAAATACCGGAACCGCCGGCGTGAGGCTTCCTCCGCTCTCTCCGTCCCTCTTACCCATCCGTAATCAGCAACAACCCCCGGGTCCGCAGCATCTCGTTCAGCGCGGCCACGTCCTCCGCGATCACAGTCTCCACGGCGGCGAGGTGGGCCTGCAACTCCTCGTGCAGGATGACCTTCACCTCCATCTCCTGGTTGGTGGGCGGGAAGTCGGCGTTTGAGAGCGCGTTGGTCAGGTAGCCGAGCTTCGACAGCAGGCGGGCCGCGAAACGGACCGCGTCCTGCCCTTGGCCGGTGAGGCGCAGGTCCACCAGGGTTCCCTGCAACTCCTCGAGTTCGTCCTCCAGCTCGGCGATGGCGTCGGACAGGGCTTCGTCCTCCGCGAAGCGGGCCATGGTCTCGAGCTGAACCCGGAGCGCCTCGACCCGGTGCACAGCCTCGCCGGCGGCGACGATGTCCCCGCGCACGTCGCGCAGGAAGGCGACCTGCTCGGCGATGTCGGCCTCGGTCCCGGCCGAATGCGGGTCTTTGATGACGGTGAGCGGCTGCTCATGCGTCGCGCCGTCCACGTTCAGGCGCACGGTGTACCGTCCGGGGGGCATCAGGATGGAAATCTGGGCACCTCCAGCCGGCCGTCCCTCCTCGCCCACCACGATGTGCTCCGCGTACATCGGGCTGGTGTAGAGCATGATGGGGTCGTTGGGCTCGTCCCGCAGATCCCAGTAGGTGCGGTTAACGCCCGCGTTGTTGCTCCCCTCCAGGGTGCGCACCACGGCGCCCGTGCCGTCCACGATCTCGACGGTGGGCGTTTCATCGGCCGGAGCCGCCAGCCAGTAGTTGAGGTAGGCCCCGTACTCGGGATCCACCCCGACGGTGGGATCGTCGTAGGGCACCGAGGGCGGCGTGACGGGCCTGAAGCGATAGGCATCGCGGGGCGCGAACAGGTGCGAAGCGGACGCCATCACCTCCGGGGTCAACTGCTGCAGCGGCGCGAGATCGTCGAAGATCCAGAAGCCGCGCCCGTAGGTGCCCACCACCAAGTCGTTGAAGTGCTCCTGGATGACGATCCCCGAAACCGGGGCGGCGGGCAGGTTGTTCTGGAGCGGCTGCCAGTTGTCGCCGTCGTCGAACGACGCGTAGATGGCGTTCTCGGTGCCGACGTAGAGCAGGCCCGGCCGCTTCGTGTCCTCGATGATGATCTTCGTGTAGCTCAGCATGCTGGGCGGAATGCCGTCGGTGATCTTCTCGAACGACTCGCCGTAGTCGCGCGTCCGGTAGACGTACGGATCGCGCACGTTCATCTGGTGCCCGTCGATGGCGACGTACGCCGTGCCCGCCTCGAAGCGGGACGGGGCGATGCTGCGCACGGCAAGCCACTCGGGCAGATCGGGCATGTTTTCGGTCACGTTGGTCCAGGTGGCGCCGTTGTCGCGGGTGACGTGCAGGAGGCCGTCGTTGGTGCCCGCCCAGATCAGCCCCTGCTCGATGGGCGACTCGGCGATGCCGAACACCGTGCCCGCGTATTCCACGCCGATGTTGTCGCCGGTGAGGCCGCCCGAGAAGCCCATGCGGCTGCGGTCGTTGAGGGAGAGGTCCGGGCTGATGACCTCCCAGCTCTGGCCGCGGTTGCGAGTGCGGTGCACGTGCTGGCTCCCTACGTAGACCGTCTCGTTGTCGTGCGGGGAGATGTGCACCGGGGCATCCCAGACGAAGCGGTAGCGGACGCCCTCCGCAGCGCCCCGGCTCTGTTCCGGCCACACCTCGACGCCCCGCCACTGGCGCCGGTCCTCCTCGTAGCGCACCACGATGCCGCCGACCATGCCCGACCCCGAGGCCGAGGACCAGACGATGTTGGGGTCGACCGGATCGGGGGTGGCGAACCCGCTCTCGCCGCCGCCCACGTGGTGCCACATGCCGCGTGGAATCCCGGCGATGCGCCGCTGGCCCTGGATGCGGCTGTTGCTGGGACCGCGGTAGGTGGGCTCGTCCTGCTTGTTGCCGAGGACGTTGTAGGGGATCTCGTTGTCCACGGTCACGTGGTACATCTGCGCGTTGGTGAGGCGCTGGCGGAACCAGGTCCTGCCCCGGTTGATGGAGATGGAGAGGCCCTGGTCGTGGGCGACGATCATGCGGTCGCCGTTGCCCGGGTCGATCCACATGTCGTGGTGGTCGCCGCCCGGCGCGTCCTCGCGCGGGATCACGTTGATTGCGCGGCCGCCGTCGGTCGACACCGAGAAGGAGGCGGTGAGGAAGTACGCCTCGTCCTCGTCGTCGGGAGAGACCACGACCCGCGAGTAGTAGTGCGGGCGGCCCATGGCGTTGCGGTTGCGGGTGATGCGCCCCCAGGTGCGGCCGCCGTCGGTGGAGCCCCAGACCTGGCCGTCCTCGGTCTCGCGCCCGTCCCACGGGATCCCGTCGCCGGTCTCGAGCATGGCGTAGACGCGCTGCGTGTTGGAGGGCGCGATCGCCACCGCGACCTTCCCGACGGGCAGGTTGGGAAGCCCGATGCCGTTGTCGGGACCATTGAGCTTCTCCCAGGTGTCGCCGCCGTCGCGGGAGACGTGCAGGCCGCCGCCGGACCCGCCGCTGGTGCGGCCGTAGGTGTGGATCTCGAGCTGCCAGGTGCCGGCGAACAGGTTGCGCGGGTTGACCGGGTCGAGGGCGATGTCGGAGCATCCCGTGTTCTCGTCCACGAAGAGGATGTGCTCCCAGCTCTCGCCGCCGTCCATGGTGCGGTAGACGCCCCGCTCCTGCTGCGGCCCGTAGGAATGGCCCAGCGCGCAGACGTAGACGATGTCGGGATCGGTCGGATGGATGGCGAGCCGGGGAATGCGCCCGGTCCGCTCGAGCCCCATGAGCGTCCAGGTCGCCCCCGCGTCCGTGGACTTGTAGACCCCCTGCCCGATGGAGATGTGGCTGCGGATCTTCCCCTCGCCGGTGCCGGCCCAGACGATGTTGGGATCGGTCAGGGAGACCCCGAGCGAGCCGATCGACTGCACCGGCTGGTCGTCGAAGATGGCGTCCCAGTTCACCCCGCCGTCGGTGGTCTTGTAGATGCCACCGGAGGCGGCGCCGACGTAGTAGGTGTAGGGGTCGCTCGAGAGGCCGGCGGCGGCGGAAAAACGGTTGCCCTCGGGCCCAATGTAGCGCCACTCGAGGTCGGCGTAGGCTTCGGGGGAGGGTGCCTGCTGGGCGGCCGCCGGCGCGGAAGTGGCGATGGCGGCGAGGAGGAGGGCCGTGGTGGCGACCAGCGCGGCGGCTCCATGGCGGACACGCCGTTGACCGATCGTCGGGCGGGTGGGGATGGCGGCTGCGCGATCGCGGATGGGCTTCGCATTCATGGGATCGTCTCGGTTGCGGGAAGAGCCGGGAGGTCATCCGAGCCCCCGTCGTCGCAACAGGGGGCTCGCTTTCCGTAAAGAGTCCGGCCAGCAGGGAAGTTGGTCAAGTTATTCGTTTCCAGATCGAGCCTGCCGGCCGGCGGCTCCCTTCGGCGGGCCACCCCGCCAACGCGACGAGCGCTGACGCGCCCAGAGTCTTGCCGTGCTTCATCCCGCCAGGGTAACTATCCACAATGGACATGGTCGCCACCTTGCGCCGCTACGACGGGAAGCGAATCGCGCCGTTCCGCGCGGTGGCGGAAGCCGTGCGGGTTGGGCCGGAGAGTGCCGTCGATGAGCTTATCGACCTCGTCGGCTCGGACGAGATGGAGCTGCAGGTGGGCGCCACGTGGGTGCTCAAGCACCTTGCCGAGCAGGGCCGGGTGCCGCGCGGGCGGAATGCGGCGGCACTCCTGCGCCTCCTGGACCGGCCCCTCGCGCCCGACGCCGTCCTGCACCTGCTCCAGACGATCCCGTACATGGAAATCGACTCCGCGCAGCACGAAGCCTTGCGGAGTGCGCTACTGGCGCTGATCGGATCGAGGCGCACGTTCATCCGCGCGTGGGCCTACAACGGCCTGGGCATTCTGGCCGTACACGATCCCTCGTTGCGAGCCGAAGTCGAGCGCCTGTTCGACCGGGCCACCAGGACCGACACGGCGGCAGTGAAGGCGCGCATACGCCACGCACGCGCCGCGATGTGGCGCTAACGCACCCGGAGCGCCACCCCGGCGCCCACGTACGCGTCCTCCGCCGTGTCGTTCAACGGGCTGCCACGCCCGCCGGCGCCAGGCGGGAGAGAACCGCCGCGCGAGTCGCCGCGACGATCAGGTCGATCTCGGCGGAAGTGACCGCAAAGTGGGGCGTGTAGCGGACGGAGTTGGCGCCTCCGTGAATCACGCCCACGCCGTGCCTGCGCATCTCCTCCTCGACGCTCCCTGACCCGTGGCTCCGGATGCCGGGCTCGAAGGCGCAGCTGACCAGCAGACCAGTGCCCTGGACCGCGGTAATCGGTCCGTCGAGATCGGCGGCCACGCGCTGCAGCTTCGCCACGAGCTCGGCGCCGCGCGCCCTGATGTTCTCGCGCAACTCATCGGTGAGGGACGACAGCACCGCCACCGCAACCTCGAGGGCGCGCGGGTTGGTGGTCATGGTATTTCCGTAGACGCCCCGCCGGTACATGTCGGCGGCCCGCCGTGTCATCCCTACGACCGAGAGCGGGTATTGACCCGCATTGAGCGCCTTGGAATACGTCTCGATATCGGGAGGATCGGCGTCCTCGAAGCCGGGATAGTCGATGATGGAGAGGCAGCCGTGCGCCCGCAGCCCGGCCTGGATGGAGTCGACCACCAGCAGTCCCCCGTGAGCGCGGGACAATGCGCGCGCCGCGTCGTAGAACTCGCGGGTAACAGCCTTGCCGGGATTCCCCTCGCCCATCACCGGCTCCATGTAATAGGCCTCGATGAACCAGCCTTCGGTTTCGGCGAAGGCGTACAGCCGGCGCAATTCGGCGATGTCGTTGGGCGGCACCGTGACCAGCGCGTCGTGACCGCGGAAGCTGGCGAGATGCTGCTCGTAGTAGCGGCGCGTGGAGTCCGAGACCTTCGCGGGCCGGCTGGTGCGCCCGTGAAAGCCGCCCTCCAGCGCAAGCGCCCGCACCACGGCGCCCTCGCGCGGGCCACCGGGGTCCGTCATGTCGCGGGCGTGGATGTCCGCGAGACGGGAGGCGAAGGTCATCGCCTCGGAACCGCTGTTCAGGCATACGAAGCGCTCAAAGGGACATGCGCCCGCCCGTCGATGGCCGATCTCGGCCTCAAGCGCCCGGATCAGGCGGGGCTGGCTGGGGCTCGCGGTCATGACGTTGGCCATGACACGGGGCTCGCTCATTGCCTCGAGGACCGCCTGCGGCGAGTGCCCGAGGCCGAGCATGCCGTAGCCGCCCGAATCGTGAATCACAGCGCCCGCGGAGGTGACGATCCAGGGCCCGCGCGCGGCGAGGGCGACATAGGGGTTGACGAGGTCGTCGGGGTAGAAGTTGAGGTAACCGCGCTGCATCTCCCTCACCTGCTCCGCCTCGTCGAGGCCGGCAAGCCGGGGCAACTCGCGCCGGAATCTGCGATGGCTTTCCGCGGCCTCGGCGACGGCTTGGCGAAGAAGGGCGTCCCCGGCAGCAAAGCGCTCGATCACGGCATCCGGAAGACCGGGGGAGGCGCGCGTGTCGCTCTGGTCCCGGATTTCGCGAAGGATCGCCAGCGTGTCGCGGGCAGTCGGCATTCGGGGGGCTCCGGGGTGATGATTGCGATTGCAGGCGGAAGGTCAAGCTAGAAAACCGCGCGGCGATTGAAAACTCCCGCGCCCCCGTATCGCCGATCCTCCGACGCCCCGGCGCATCACCCGATCCTCGCCAGGGTCAACGCGAAAACGTCATCTTGCCGTCCCTTGAACGTCGCCCGGCGAGTCGGCTCCCGTATCTTGTTCGGGTGTACGAGCAGCATTGGCGATTCTCCGGTCCCGGGCCGGATCCATCAACCTGGAGTTGGACTCATGACGCGTTCCGCCCTCGCACTCCCGATCGTCCTCGCACTCGCCGCCGGTTGCGGGGGGTACGCGGAACCCGCCCCACCCGCCCCCGCCGCCGACGCGGGGGATGCCGCGACCCCGGACCGGGAGGCCACGTCTCCCGACCAGGAGGCTGCCACCCCCGACCCGAGCCCGTCCGGTCTGGCCGCCCGGGTGGCGACCATCGAGATCGTGCCGGCCATCATCGAGGTCCAGCGGGGTGACTCCATCACCTTCCGCGGCATCCTGCGCGACGAGGCCGGGAACGTGGTCGAGGGAGCCCTGTGGGGGGTGAGCACGGTCGGCCCCTTCGAGTTGCGCTCCATCAAGGACGAGATTCCCGAGACCTACGTCCTGCGGGGCACTCAATACGGGGAGGCGGTGATTGGCGTGTTCCTCGGCCTGGCCGGGCCGTCCGAGGACCAACCCAACTGGACGCCGGCCGGCGAAATACCCGTGAAGGTGAACGACTACCCGGTGGCGCGTATCGACATCGACGCGCCCGCCTGGGCCAGCTACGCGGGGACATCCTTCACGCTGACGGGGCGGGCCATCACCACGGCGGGGGAGGAGCACGCCGAGGTGGTGGTGGAGTGGTCCTCGGCGGACGAGGCGGTGGCCACCGTGACGGCCGGCGGGCGGCTGGAGCTGGTTCGGCCGGGCGCGGCGCGCATCGTCGGGGAGGCGGGCGGGGTACGGGGTGAACTCACCCTGGACGTGGTCGCCAACCCGGTGGAGCGCGTGACTGTGTCCTCCCCCGAGTCGCGCGTCCGTACCGGCGACGTCGTCCGGATGGCGGTGGCCGCCACCGACGCGTCCGGGGCCGGCGTGGACGACATCGCGCTGGCCTACCGGGTCGAAGGCGCGGACGGAACACCCACCGCCACCGCCACTACCTACATGGACGGCGCCTTCGTGGCCGAGGAGCCTGGCCGGTATCGCGTCCGCGTGGACGCGGGCACCGCCGCCGAAGCGGTCGACATCGAGGTCTTCCCGAGGGAGGCAACCAGAGAAGTCACCCTGGTGGGACAGGGCCCGCTCGGCACCTCGAGCTCGGATCTCTGGGTCTTCGAGGGGCTCGACGGGCGCGACTATGCCTACACGGGCACCATGTCCGCGGCCACCATGTACGCCTGGGACGTCACCGACCCCGCCGCGCCCGTCATCGTCGACTCCGTCAGGGTGGACGGCCGCCGCGTCAACGACGTCAAGATCAACGACGACCGCACCATCGCCATCGTCACCAGCGAGAACGCCTCCAACCGCCGCAACGGCATCACCCTCATCGACATCACCAACCCCGCGGACCCGGAGACCATCACCCACTACACCGAGGGCCTGACGGGCGGCATCCACAACGTCTGGTTCGTGGGCGACCTGGTCTACGCCATCAACGACGGCACCCTCGACGTCCACATCATCGACATCTCCGATCCCGCCAACCCCTTCGAGGCCGGGCGCTGGGGGCTCGACAAGCCGAGCAAGTACCTGCACGACGTGAGCGTGGTCGACGGCATCGCCTACCTGTCGTACTGGAACGACGGCCTGGTCATGCTCGACGTCGGCGACGGGCGCTGGGGCGGGACGCCGACCGAACCGCGGCTCATCTCCTCCCACAGCTATCTCTACGACATCAACGGCGCCCTCTTCGGCAACAC
>JAAXGM010000173.1 GCA_012267435.1 Gemmatimonadota bacterium | reverse complement strand
GTCGTTCACCCGCTCCGAGAACACTAGGTGGAGGTGCGGGTTGTCCGCCACCCCCGCCTTCTTCGAGTGGCCGGCGTGCACCGCCAGCGTGTACGGCAACTCGCCGGCCGTCACGTGCGCCGCGAGGCTCCGCGCCAGATCGAGCCGATCAGCAGTGCCCAGCGAGTTGGGCACCGCCGCCGTCAGCGAGCGGAACAGGCGGCCGTTGCTCCGCTCGTGGCTGTCGGCCGCCGCCCAGTACAGGCGTGCGTCGGACGACGCGAACGACGGCATGCAACCCGACTCGAGGTGCACCACCTCCGCCTCGACCAGTGACACGGCGGCGCCTTCGCGCCGTCGCCTGGACGCACTGGAAGCATGGGCGTACTCGCTTCGCGGCGCTGCGCCGACGCGGCGTCGGCCAGCGGCTGGCGGCTCAGACCGCCAGCAGCGCCCACGGCCCCTGGCGGATCAGCCACAGCCCGGCACTCAGCATCGCGCTGCCCAACGCCTTCTTCGCCCGGATCGGCCTCGCATCCGTCGCCGCAGGCCATGCCGCTTAACTCCGTCGAACCGCCGTGTACGGACCCGTACGCACGGTGGTGGGGGAGGGGCGGAGCCGCGAGGCTCCCCCCTATCCCGATGTGCGTTCCGGCCCTGAGAGGGTGACCCGCCACCCGCCGGGATGGGATCGCTAGTTGTGGCCGGAAGCACAGCTTCCGGTCCTCGCGAGGACCGAGAGCGACCACCAACCGGATCCGCCCCGGCCGCGATCATGCTTGCCGTCGGGAACCCTTCGGTCGACGTGGCCTGAGCCTGCTCCTCGGACCACCACGGCAGGCTGCACGTGGGAAGGCCAAGCGTGGGAGAATCGAGGACAAGAATCAGGCCATCGGAACCAGGACGACCGATTCGGAGTCACGGCGCTCGGGGGAGACGGACAGCGAGCTGAACGAACGGACGGTCGAGTACGGGAGCGATGAAGACACGGATGGGCAGATCGAGGAGACGTTGCGACCGAGGAGGTGTGATCGGTCCCGGCATCTGATGACACCGGGAGCACCAGTCCGATCACATCTGACCGGAGGGCGATGGAGCCACGTCAGGGTGTGACAGGGACAAGCGTGACGGATCACAGGGCGCGTCACACCCACCGTCACACCCCCCGTCACAGCTTTTCCCGGCTAAACCCTTGATTTAATTGACCAAACCACACATGTACGATCCATACACGGGGTCGGGTACAGGGTCAGGGAAAAGACGGGAGTGACCCCCCGCAAAGCTGGCGATTTGCGGCCCCGGACGGCGTGTGTAGTCACACCCACCGCCGGGCCTCCGGGGTCACTCCGTTGTCATTCTTCCCGTGGGGAAGCACGGTGCATTAGCATCGGAGCGGCACCTCCCGAGCGCCGCGCTTCTCGGCTGCCGCGGCCCGGTTGACGACGCAGTGCTATAATGGGATTTAGATTGCGTACCACGCGTTGAACAATGTGGAGGACGAATCGTGAAGCACCTTGTCGTGCGGTTGGCGTTGGGTGGCATGCTCCTGATGCCGCACGCGGCGGCGGGCCAGCTAGGTCAGGAAGCCGGCGGCGTGCCGCGCACGCCGTGGGGCACGCCGGACTTCAGCGGCTATTGGACCTACGGCACATCGACCCCCCTCCAGCGGCCACCGGAGCTCGCCGGTAAGCTCGTACTGACGCCTGAGGAGGCGCAAGCGTACCTCGTGGGCCGCTACGCCAGCATCCGCCGCCTGCGCGATCTCTGCCTCAACGCCGACTGGTGGGTGCCGGGCGGTCTCACGAACGGACGCACGGCGCTGATCGTGGATCCGCCGGACGGCCGGATTCCGCAACGGACCCCGGCCGGTGCGGCGCGGCTGAAAGCGCTCGCCCCTCCGGTCCGGGAGCGCAAGGCGGACGGGCCGGAAGACCGCGAGCGGTACGAGCGGTGCATCATGGGGCGTTCGATACCGATGGAGGCCGGACCCGCGCCGCGGCTGGCCCAGGTCTTTCAGTCCCCGGATTACGTGATTTTTCTCGCCCAGCAGAATTTCGAACTCCGCATCATCCCCCTGACCGCGCTGCCGGCGCTCCCCGACGGGGTCCGCCAGTGGCGTGGCGAGGCCCGCGGCCGTTGGGAGGGCGACACGCTGGTCTGGGAGACGACGCACTTCAACGGCAAGTGGACGCTCCACGGCGCCGGGCCCAACGTGCGGCTCGTGGAGCGTCTGGCATTTTCGGATCCCGATACCCTGGAGTACGAATTCACCGTCCACGACGCCGATTCGTTCGCCGCGCCATGGACCGTGCAGTTTCCGATCACTAGGGCGCGCGGACCGCTCTACGAATTCGCCTGCCACGAAGGGAACTACAGCATGCCGCTCATCCTGAGCGGCGCCCGCGCGACGGAGGTCGAGGACAAGGCCGCGCCGTAGCGGTCCGCTTGGCGACCGCGGCGTCGCCGCGCCACGGCTTCCTCGACCCGTCAACTCTCCCGCCTTCCACGCCCTCCGGGCGCTTCCGGCGGGATGCCGTGCGACGCGACGAGTTCCTGTCTCACACGCCCTGCAGGTGGGGCTCACACTAGAAAGTCAGCGGTGCCTCGTACGATTGCCGGTCCAGGGTGACGGGCGTCGAGTCGGCCTCCATGCCGGCGAAGCCGAGTTTCGACCACCTCAGATGCGCACGTTGTCAGGCCGGCAATGTACGCTTACCGGGCCGCCGTGCTGGCGTGCTCGGACACCACCGGATCCTGCGCAAAGCGCACGCCGTGCTGGCGTAGCTTCGGCCGCGGCGGCGTCGAGATCCTCCACTAGCCCATGTTTACCAAGTTG
>JAAXGM010000172.1 GCA_012267435.1 Gemmatimonadota bacterium | reverse complement strand
GGAGGACACCCTCAAGGCCATCTGCCTGGACTATGTGGGCAGCCTCGCGCGCCACGGTTTCCGCACCGTGTACCTGGTGCCGTCCCACGGAGGCAACTTCGCGCCCCTCGCGGCGATGCTGGACGAACTCCGAGCCGCCGGCGCCCCCGATTGCGCGGTGCATGCATATACCGACCTGCTGGAGTTCGTGGGGCTGTGGCAGGCTGCGGTGCGGGAAGTGGTTCCAAGCCTGACCCACCGCGTAGGGGGCCACGCCGACATCGCGGAGAGCTCGGAGATGCTGTGCATCCGGCCCGATCTGGTGCGGGAGGAGCTGGCCGAGGCGGGGTACGTCGGCGGCTTCGACGCGGCGCTGGTGGAGCGGATCTTCGAGGAGGGGCTGCGCGCGGTCACACCCAACGGCGTGCTCGGGGATCCCCGAGGGATGAGCCACGAGATCGGGGAACAGTGCGTCGCCCGCGCGGCCGACGGCGTCGCGGCGGCGCTGGCTCGGCGAGGGTAGCGGCCGTGGCGCGCGGCGTGAAGCCCGTCGAGCCCGTCGACCTGGCCGACATCCGGGCCGCGCGCGAGCGCATCGCCGGAGCCGCCATCCGCACGCCGCTGGTGCGTTTGGAGATGTCGGGGGCGTCGGCCGAGGTGTGGCTCAAGCTCGAGTGCCTGCAGCCCATCGGGTCGTTCAAGATCCGGGGGGCCGCCAACGCCATGGCGCTCGCCGATCCCGCCCGGCTGGCGCGCGGGGTCTACACCGGAAGCGCCGGCAACATGGCCCAGGGGGTTGCGTACGAGGCCCGCCGGCGCGGGATCCCCTGCCGGGTGATCGTCCCGGACACCGCGCCCGCGGCCAAGCTGGACGCCATCGCCCGGCTGGGAGCGACCGCCGTCCCGGTGCCGTTCGCCGAGTGGTGGGCGGTCCTGCGCGACCACGGCCATCCCGGCGAGGACGGCTTCTTCGTCCACCCGGTCAGCGACCCGGCCGTGATCGCCGGCAACGGCACCATCGGGCTCGAGGTCGTGGAGGATCTGCCGGAGGTGCGCGCGCTGGTGGTTCCCTTCGGCGGGGGAGGGCTCTCGTGCGGGATCGCCACGGCCTTGCGGGCGCTGCGGCCCCGGGCGCGGGTCTTCGCGGCCGAGGTGGAGACGGCGGCCCCGCTGGCGGCGTCGTTCGGGGCGGGCCGGCCGGTGGAAGTCCCGTACACGCCGTCGTTCGTGGACGGGATCGGGGCCGCCGGCCTGCTGCCCGAAATGTGGCCGCTGGCCCGCGCGCTGCTGGCCGGGTCGCGGGTGGTTTCGCTCGAGGACGTCCGCGGGGCGATCCGCCTGCTCGCCGAGCGCGCCCACGTGGTCGCGGAGGGGGCGGGCGGGGCGGCGGTGGCGGCGGCTCTCGACAGCCTTCCGGATACCGGGAACGGGCCGGTGGTCGCGGTGGTTTCGGGCGGGAACATCGACGCGCGCGTGCTTGCGGCCATCCTCGAGGGCCGGAGTCCCTGAGGCTTCTCCGAACCGGCGCTCTCGGCCTCGGAACCCTTCGCCCCCTTCGCACGTAACTACACCGCATGAGCCCACAAACCAAACGACGCCTCGTCTTTCTCGCCGGCTTCGCCCTCTATTTCGGAGCGATCTGGTTCGCGTGGGACACGCCCATCGTCTATCCGCTGAAGATCTTCGTGGTGCTGCTCCACGAGATCAGCCACGGCATCGCGGCGCTCGCCACCGGGGGCACCATCCAGGGCATCGAACTCGACCCGGCCCAGGGTGGCGTGTGCTACTGTCCCGGCGGGAACGCGTTCCTGACGCTGTCGGCGGGATACCTGGGCAGTCTGGGCTGGGGCGCACTGCTGCTCATGGGGGCGCGCGCCGGCGCCCGGCCTTCACGGTGGATCGTCGGCGCGGTGGGCGCCCTGGTGGTCGTGCTCACCCTGCTGTACGTGCGCAACGGCTTCGGCTTCGGCTTCGGCCTGCTCTTCGGGCTGGCCCTCTTCGCCTCGGCGGCGAAGCTCCCGGCACGAGCGAACCGGGTTTTGCTCACCACGCTCGGGCTCACCA
>JAAXGM010000171.1 GCA_012267435.1 Gemmatimonadota bacterium | reverse complement strand
CGGCAGGTGAAGATCCGCTGCCGGCTGGGGGTCTCCGAGACGCCGGACGCCTCGTATGGCCCGCCGATCACCAGGTCCCGAAGGTGTGGTAGCAGCGTCAGCCCGTAACCGCTGATGCCGGTGTGCCGATCCGCGAGCGACCATTCGTGGGGCGACATGAGGTCTTCCACCGGTCCCTCGGTGCGCTTGACGAACGCCGCGGTGACCCGCTGCGGCCCGGCGCGCACGAAGACCGGATCCGTGCGCATGGAGATGCCTTCCGGATCGGAAATGTGCATCCACTGGTCCACGTCCAGGAGGGCGACGCGCTCACCATTGATCGAGACCTCGAGCTGCTCGAAGCGGGCGATCTGGCCGAAGAAGCCCTCGCCCGTGGTGGTGTGCTCGAAAACGATGCGGAACTCGTAGGTGCCGTCCGCGGGGAAATGGTGAACCACGCTCACGCCGCCACGCGTGCCGTAGGGCGCCCCATCGACCCGCTCCCTCTGGGAGACGTAGCCGGAAACCGTGTAGGTCCGCTCGGCGGGCTGGGCGCCGGGGTTGCCGATGGCCAGGCGGCTGATCTGGTTGGCCGCGTTCATGTACGCGTCGAGGAGCGTGGGCGAGAGCAGCTGCGCCTCGGAGATGTTGTCGAAGTTCGCGCTCTTGGTGTCGGGCGGCAGGTAGTCGCCGGCGTCGATGCGCAGGTTCAGGAGGTCCTCGATCGACCTCGCGTACTCGGCTTGGTTGAGCCGCTGGAAGGTGCGCCCGCCGGGGTTGGGCGCCTCGCGGGCGGCGGCGTCCATCCTCGCCTCCAGCTCCTCCACCAGAGCTACCAGGGTGTCGCCCGCGGGCCGCGGCATCCCGGGAGGCGGCATCATCCCGGCGCGGAGCTTGAGGATCATCTTTTCCGCGGTTTCGGGCCGCGACGACGCCCGCTCCACGTCGAACCCGGCGAGCGAGAGGTTGCCGGTCAGGAGCGCGTCGTTGTGGCACACCTGACAGTAGCGCCGCACCACGTCGGTGAGGGTGGCTGGCGCGATAGAGACGTGGGGGGTACCCCTGCCCGGCGCGTCTCCGAGGCCCGGGACCAAGGCGGCGAAGCCCGAAATCCGCGCCGCGGCCAACTCCGAAGTCGGCGGGTGAGCAGTTCCGTCCACCACGGCGCTGCCCGAGGCCGGACCGACCCCGATGACCGTGACGAGATCCCCGAAGGTTCCCAGTACAACCGATATCAGGCCCAGCAGTCCGACAGTCGCGAGGTTCTTCACCGTGCTCCGCCCGTTGGATGCCGCCGCGTCTTCAGCGGTCCGTGGATGAATCCGCCCGCCGCTCTAGCAGGACTGGCAGTTGTTGTTGTTCAGGGAACCGAACGACTCCAGCAACGCGATCGCATCCGGGTAGGGCGTGGTGCGCTGATAGGGCCCGTTCGCCATGTCGGCGGTCGTCTGGCCGATGCGGCTGATCGCCATCACGTCCGCGCCGCGCTCCACCAGGAAGCGGATCATCTCGGTGTCTCCGCGGGAGGCGGCGTGATGCAGCGCGTTGTAGGCGTCGTGGTCGCGCACGTTGACGTCCGCTCCCAGTTCATCCACCAAGTAGCGCATCGCCGGCATCCACCCGTCGGGCGCGTGGCGGTGGGCGTTGGCCGCGAACCCCTGCCCGTAGCCGACACCGGAGGCCGCGTGAATGGGATGGATGCCCGGGCCGCCGACGGGTACTGCGGGAATGCCCGACTTGTCCGCGCCCGGATCCTCGTCCCAGGCGATGCGGCGGCGCGGGGGCGGCCGCTGCGTCGGAACGCGGTGATCGGCTCCGTACGCCACCAGCAGCCGCATCGCCTCGACGTCGGCCGCGTAGGAGGCGCGCCAGAAGGGCGTCGCCCCGATCATGTTGACGCTCAGGATGCTCCCGCCGTACTGGGTGAACCAGAGCCGCTTGGAGAGGCGCGCGTTTGGGTCGGCTCCCGCCCGAAGGAGCGCCTCCATGACCTCCATGTGGGTGGCGTTCTGCTGGAGGTGGACGTTGGGCTGGGCGTATCCGGTCTTGGGGATCCACTGCTGGTTGATGGTGGCGAAGAGGGGTGTGCCGCCCGCGTGGTTGGCCAGGTTCGGGTCGGCGCCGCGCTCCAGCAGCGCGAGGACCAGGTCGAAGTGGCCGTTCAGGGCGGCGATGAAGATCGGCGTGGTCCCGTCCGCGCTGACCTGATCGATGTCGCCGCCGGCGTCGAGAAGCGCCTCGACGGCCCCGGCGTGACCTTGGCGCGCCGCGTGCAGTAGCGCGGTCATGCCGCCCATGCGCCCGACCTGCTGCCCCATGGAGAGGGGTTTGAGGGCCTCGGCCGGCTTCTCCTCCTCTTCGCTCTCTTCCTTCTCCTTCTGCGCGTCCCTGGCGGCGAGCTGGGCGGCGATCTGCTGGCGCACGGCGTCGTTCGCGCCGCCGCGCAACGACTCCTCCAGCTCGACCATGTCCACCACCGTGGTGGTGAGCGACGGGTTGGCCCCGCCCGCGAGCAGCGCCCGGATCGCCTCCACCCGGTTCTGCGCCGCGGCGAAGATGAGCGGCGTCTGCCGGGCTCTCTCCTCGCGGGCATCCACTTCGGCGCCGTGCTCGATGAGCGCGGCGACCGCTTCCGCATCACCCGCGGCCGCCGCCAAGTGCAGCGGCGTCGCGCCGCCGCTTGCGGTG
>JAAXGM010000170.1 GCA_012267435.1 Gemmatimonadota bacterium | reverse complement strand
CGCGGTGCTGGGCGTGGTCAAGGCCTACACGACGCGGGTGGGCAACGGCCCCCTGCCGACGGAGTTCGGCGAGGAGATGGGCGCGCGAGTGCGGGAGCTGGGCGGCGAGTTCGGCGCGACCACCGGCCGGCCGCGGCGCTGCGGCTGGTTCGACGCGGTGCAGGCGCGCCACGCCGCGCGCGTGAACGGCCTCACCGGCCTGGCGGTGACCAAGCTGGACGTGCTCGACTCCCTGGACGAGATCCAGGTCGCCACCGGCTACCGCGTCGGCGGCGACCTCTCCACCGAGTTTCCCGCGGACACATGGTCGCTTTCGCGGGTGGAGCCCGTGCTGGAGCGGCACCCGGGGTGGCGGACGCCCACCACGGAGGCCCGCCGCATCGCCGATCTCCCGGCTGAAGCGCGCGGCTACCTCGACCGCCTGCAGGAGCTGACCGAAGTCCCCATCGAGATCGTCTCGGTCGGATCCCGGCGCGAGCAGATCATTCACATCTGATCGATGTTCGACCGCTTGGGCAAAAGGCTCGACAAGGCCCTGGGGCGCTTTCGCCAGCGGGGCATCCTCACCGAGCCCATGATTCGCAAGGGGCTGCGCGAGGTGCGTCGCGCCCTGCTCGAGGCGGACGTCAACTTCAAGGTGACGCGGGACTTCCTGAGGCGGGTGGAGAAGCGGGCGGTGGGCGAAGGCGTTATCCGCTCGATCTCGCCGGGACAGCAGGTCGTCAAGATCGTGCGCGACGAGCTGGCGGGGCTGCTGGGAGAGGGCGTGGCCGAGCTGACCTGGGCGCGCAAGCCGCCCACCGTGATCCTCATGGCCGGTCTGCAGGGCTCCGGAAAGACCACCACCGCCGTGAAGCTGGCGCACCTGGTCGCGCGCGAGGGGCGCCGTCCCCTGCTCGCCGGCTGCGACGTGTACCGACCGGCGGCGGCGGAGCAGCTCCGCACCCTGTGCGAGCGCGCGGACTTGCCGGTGCTGGCTGGCGAGCGCGGCGACGATCCCGTGGACGTGGCGCGGGCCGCGCTCGGCGATGCGCGCGCGCGCAGGCGCGATACGGTCATAGTCGACACCGCTGGCCGTCTCCAGATCGACGAGCCCATGATGGCCGAACTCGCGCTCCTGCGGAAGAGGTTGGAGCCCACCGAGGTGCTGCTGGTGGCCGACGCGATGACCGGGCAGGAGGCGGTGAACATCGCCCGGGGCTTCGACCGGGCGCTGGGCCTCACCGGGGTGGTCCTCACCAAGCTCGACGGCGACGCCCGCGGGGGTGCGGCGCTTTCGATCCGCGGGGTCACGGGCAGGCCCATCAAGTTCGTGGGGGTGGGCGAGGGCTTGGACGACCTGGAGCGGGTCGACCCCCGCCGGCTGGCCGGCCGCATCCTCCGGATGGGCGACGTGGTGGGGTTGGTGGAGCGGGCCCAGCGCTCCATCGACGCCGAGGCCCAGGCGCGGATCGAGGAAAACGTACTGCGCAAGGGACGCTTCACCCTCGAGGACTTCCTGGCGGCGCTCCGCCAGGTCCAGGCGATGGGCCCGCTGGAGCAAATCATGAGGATGATCCCCGGGATGAGGCGCAAGCTGCCGCTGGGCAACGTCGACCCGAAGAAGATCAGGCATGTGGAGGCCATCATCCTCTCGATGACCCCCGCGGAGCGGCGCGAGCCGCGCCTCCTCGACCGCTCGCGCCGGATCCGCATCGCCCGGGGGAGCGGCCGGCCGGTGTCGGAGGTCAACCGCCTGTTGAAGCAGTTCAAGGAAATGCAGAAATTGATGAAGCACATGCGGGGGATGACGCCCCCGCTGAACCAGATGCGCTGACCGCCCGGGAGAGGCGGCGGGCGGGCACGAACCCGAGGAGACACATGTCGGTACGAATTCGACTTCGCAGAATGGGCCGAAGGAAGGCTCCCCACTACCGCGTGGTGGTGGCGGACGGCGACTCGCCGCGGGACGGGCGCTTCGTCGAGACCATCGGCTACTACAAGCCACTTTCCACGCCCGCTCGCGTGGTCGTCGACCTGGAGCGCGCCGACTACTGGCTGGGCCAGGGCGCGCAGCCCTCGGCCACCGTGAGATCGCTGCTGAACAAGGCGCGCAAGGGCGGGGATGCCCGCGTGGCCGTGGGCGAGGCGGATGCGGCCGCCGAGAAGGCCCGGCGCTCCGAGCAACTGGCCACGCGACGCCAGGCGGAGGCGGCCGCTCAGGCGAAGCTGGAGGCGGAGGCGAAAGCCGAGGCGGCGGCGCGGGCCGCGGCTCGAGCGGCCGCCCAGGCTGACGACGAAAGCGGCGAATCCGGATAGTCCCCGGGGTCCCGAATGGACTCCGCCCGTCCCTCGCACCTCGTCGTCGGGCACCTCAACAAGGCCCACGGCACCAGGGGCGAGCTTTTCCTCTGGCCGCTGACGACCGATCCGGATGAAGCGTTTGCCGCCGGAGTGGAGCTGCGTCTGGCGGACGAAGCCGGGGAGAAGCCGGATCCCGCGTTCGCCGAAGTCCGCGTGCGGGGGGTCCGCCCCTTCAAGCGAGGGTTTCTGATCAGGCTGGAGGGCATCGATTCCCGGGACCAGGCCGAGTGGCTCGCGGGACGCTACGTGCTCCGGCCGCTTGCCGACGTGCGCCCGCTCGATGATGGGGAGGTCTTCTATCACGACCTCCTGGGCACGCGCGTGGAATCCGGGGACGGGGAGGCGGTCGGAGAGGTCGTCGAGGTCTACGAGCTCAGCCCGGTGCATCTTCTCCAGGTGGCGCGCGAATCCGGCACCGTGCTGATTCCCTTCGCGCGCGACATGGTGCGCCGGGTGGACCGCGAAGGGAAGCGGCTGGTCATGGACCTGCCGGACGGCTTGCTGGATCTTTAGAGGAGGAGCGGGCGGTGACATCGGATGCGGGCGTCCCCGGGCGGACCGACACGCCCATGCGGCTCGGTTTCGTGACCATCTTCCCGGAGTTCTTCGAGGTTCCGCTGGCCACCAGCATCCCCGGGCGCGCCGCCCTTGCGGGTGCGGTGCGGTACCGGGTCGTCGACCTGCGCGATTTCACCCGCGACCGCCATCGCACCGTGGACGACGCGCCCTACGGCGGAGGCGGCGGGATGGTGATGAAGCCGGAGCCGTTCTTCGAGGCGGTGGAGTCCATCGACCCGGCCGGCCGGGTGATCCTGCTTTCCCCCCGCGGCCGGCTCTTCACCCACGCCGACGCCGTGCGGCTCTCGCTGGAGCCGGCCCTGACCCTGCTCTGCGGGCACTACAAGGACGTCGACCAGCGCGTCGCCGACCACCTCGCCGACGAGGAGATCTCCATCGGCGACTTCGTGCTCTCCGGGGGCGAGGTCGCCGCGGTGGTGGTGGCGGATGCCATCGTCCGGCTGCTGCCGGGAGTGCTGGGAGACCACGATTCGGCGGCCTCCGACTCGTTCTACGACGGCCGCGGGCTGAGCGCGCCCTCATATACCCGGCCGGCCGAGTATCGGGGGCACGAGGTGCCCGAAATACTCAGAAGCGGCGATCACGCGCGCATCGAATCCTGGCGGGAAGCGGAAGCCGAACGCATGAGTGCCGCGCGCCGGCCCGAGCCGGACCCGGAAGGGTTGGCCCGCCCGCCCCTCTCCGGCCGCGCGCGCCAAGGGCGGGCGGCGAGGGGCCGGGCTGGTAATTCGGACCGAATCCTTGCAGAATAGCTACCCGCGCATTGCGCGCGCGGGCAGGGGTGGATGTCGGGTGCCGGGGCAACATTACACTTCCCAACAGGAGCAGCGCATGAAACACAAACAATGTCCAACAAGCAGGCGGGGCGCCTTGGTGCTCTCCCTGCTGGCCGTCAGCCTGGCCGTCGCGCCCGGCCTGAGCGCCCAGCAGGGTGTCATCACGGGCCGCGTCACGGAGGAAGGCTCCGGTCGCGCCCTTGCCTCCGCCCAGGTGTACGTCGAGGCCTCCGGCATCGGGACCCTCACCAACTCCAACGGGCAGTTTCTGCTGCTCAACGCCCCGGTCGGCGAACACGCGGTCACCGTCGAGCTGGTCGGCTATCGTTCCGCCTCGCAGACGGTGACGGTGGCGGCGGGCGAGACCGCCAGCGTCGACTTCGCCATCGCCGTGACCGCGCTCGCCCTCGACGAGATCGTGGTGACCGGAACAGGCGTGGCCACCGAGAAGCGCAAGCTCGGCCACACCATCGCCACGCTCGATGCCGCCGAACTCGAGAACGCGCCCATCGCCGACTTCAGCCAGCTCATCGCGGGCCGCGAGCCCGGAGTGGTGGCGCTGCCCTCCTCGGGCTACACGGGCGAAGGCGCCCGCATCCGCATCCGCGGGTCGGCGTCGCTCTCGCAGCTCAACGAGCCCATCGTCTACGTTGACGGGATCCGCGTGGACCGCTCCGCCGTGCAGAATTTCAACGGCCAGGGCAACCCCTCCCGCCTGGACGACATTCCTCCCGAGTCCATCGAGCGCGTCGAGATCCTGAAGGGCGCCGCGGCCGCGACCCTGTACGGGACCGAGGCCTCGAACGGCGTGATCCAGATCTTCACCAAGCGGGGGAACGTGGGCGCGCCGCGCTTCACCTTCCAGTCGGACCTGACCGGGATCTCGGTCCCGACCAACCGCATCCTGCCGGTCGCCGACTTCGCCGGGCGGGTGTGCGCCAGCCCGGGATGCACCGGAGACGGCGACGCCCAGCGGCTGTCCAACGCCGT
>JAAXGM010000169.1 GCA_012267435.1 Gemmatimonadota bacterium | reverse complement strand
CCGGGTGAGGATCCGCATCGCGAGCCGCGCGGCCGGGCCTTCCTCGCCGGCGAGGAGGGCCTGGTCGAAGTCGGTCAACCGGAGGGCGCCGCCGCTTCCCGCGGCGCCGTCGGGCCGGGGTTGGGGAGCCGGCGCGGTCAAGAACTCAGCCGGAGTCGGCCGAGGTTCCGGCGCGCTTCCAGACCGCGCGGTGGATCGCCAGGCACACCAGGATGAGCAGGCCGACCTGGAAGATCACCGCCCCGACCGAGAATTCGCCGAAGGGGTTCCACCAGTCCGTTCCGGATGCGGTCGCCGCCTGCCACATCCACCACGAGATCAGGGCGATGAACTCGATCGGGATGATCCAGGTGATGATGCGTTCGAACCAGGGGCCGACGCGCCACGACTCGGCCGCTCCCATGAGTTGCCCGGTCCGGAAGCGCTCGGCCCCGTAGCGGATCACGGTGATCGCGACGAAGAGGCCGGAGACCAGGAGCGCCACGCCCCACACCCAGTCCTGGTTCCGGAAGAAGCCCAGCGAGTATGCGGAGGGGAGCCCCATCACGAAGCACACCGCGCCGACGATCGGCACGGAGCGCTTCCGGGGGACGCCCATGTCCATGACCATCCGGTTCACGAGCTCCAGCTGGGTGATGAGCGACGAAATGGCGGCGCAGCACAGGGTCAGGAAGAAGAGCGGCATGAGGACCGCCCCGCCGGGCATCGCCTCGAAGAGCGGCGGAAGCCAGAGGAAGGTGAGCCCCTCGTTGCTTGCGCTGAGCGCCTGGTTCGTGCTCTCCGCCGAAGTGCTGAGCGCGAAGACGGTGCAGATCACGGCGGTTCCGGCGATCAGCGAGGCGAAGTTGTTGGCGAGGGCCGCGGTGATCCCCGTCTTCACGAAGCCCTGGCCGCGGGCCACGTAGGCCCCGAGGACGGTGACCAGCCCCCAGCCGGCTCCCGTGCTCCAGGCTGTCTGGGTCAGCGCCGCCAGCCAGATCTCGACGTTGGCGAGGGCGGCCAGGTCCGGAACGAACAGGAAGCGGAGCCCCTCGGCCGCGCCCGGCAGCGTGACCGCCCGGGCGGCCGCCACCAGCAGCAGGACGAACAGGGTGGGAATCAGAAAGCGGTTCACCCGCTCGATCCCGGCCCGGACGCCCCGGAAGATGATGGCGCAGCCGATGGCCAGGGCGAGCCCGTGAAATAGCATGGGCTGGGAGGAGTTCTGGGTGAAGTTGTCCCAGAACGCTTGGGAATCCACTCCCCGGAGGGCGCCGCTGCTGGAACTCAGCAGGTACTTGAGGCACCAGCCGGTGACCACCGAGTAGTAGAAGGTGATCGCGGTGGTGACGAGGCCGATGAAGAGCCCCATCCAGTTGTGCCGCGCGCCGGTCGCCACCCCGATCGCCGCCCCCGGCCCCCGCCGGGAACTCTTGCCCAGGGCGAACTCCGCGAGAAGCAGCGGAATGCCCCAGAGGAAGAGGAACAGCAGCCACGGAATCAGGAACTCGCCGCCGCCGTTCTGGGCGGCGATCCGGGGGAACCGCCAGATGTTGCCCGTCCCGACGGCCATCCCGATCGTGGCCAGGAGGACCCCCCAGGAGGAGGTGAACCGTTCCGTTGTGCGTTTCACGGGGACCTCGTCGTCTTGCGGGCCTTCGGCCGGGCTCAGCCCGCGTCCTGCAGGACCAGCCGCTGACCGAGTCCGCGCCTGATTGCCTCCTCGTAGATGAAGGAGGCGCAGGCGACATCCTCGATCGCCACTCCCACCGACTTGAAGAGGGTGATCTCGTCGTCGCTGGACCGGCCGGGAATGTCCCCCGCCACCACGGCGCCGAGCTCGCCGTGAATCGCGGCCTCGGCGTAGTGGCCGTCCCGGATGGCGGCCATCAGGTCGCCCGCCTCTCCGAGCACCTGCTCGTGGAAGTCGACGACGACCCGGCAGCGGGGGAACACCTCCGACGCGACTTCCCGTTTCACCGGAGCGTTGGCGCCGACCGAGTTCACGTGCATGCCCGGGCGCAGGATGTCATTCCCGATCACCGGCTCCTTGGCCGTCGTGGCCGAGCAGAGGATGTCCGCGCCGTCGGCCGCGGCCTCGGCGCTCTCCACTGGCTCCGCGTCGAGACCTTCCGAGGTCAGGGAGTCGGCGAGCGCGGCCGCGACCTCGGGAAACGCATCGTGGATCCGCACCCGGCGGATGGGGCGGACCGCCCGGACGGCGGCGACCTGGTTCTTCCCCTGAAACCCCGCCCCGATGAGCCCGAGCGAGGAGGCGTCCTCGCGGGCGAGCGCCCGGGTGGCGACGCCGCTCGCGGCGCCGGTCCGGGTCCCGGTGATGTGGTTGCCGGGCATGATGGCCCGGAGCGCCCCGGTCGTCGCGTCGAAGTAGAGGAGCGCGAAATACGTGTCCTCCGGCGCGCGCTTCCCGGGCGTTCCGCTGAGCGTCTTCAGCCCGAAACCGCCCATGTCCGGGATCACGGCGGCCATGATGCGGAACGCCCCGGCGACGCCGGAGAGCGGCATGACGAGCCGGGGCGCAAGCTGCGTCCTTCCCCGGGCGTGAAGCCGGAAGGCCTCTTCGAGGAGGTCTACGGTGTCCTCCATCGAGAGGACCCGGGCCACGTCGCGTTCGGTGAGGATGAGCGCCACGGGCCGGAATGCTACCCGGATCGCTCCGGAATTCCCCGACCGGAAGGCCTTTCCGGGGGATTCGGGTCAGGTCCGGGAGAACGCCGCCCGCAGCACGTGACGGGCGATTTCCGGGTTCTTGCGCAGCCGCCGGAGCGAGTAGGGGAGCCATTCGGGACCGAACGGCACCCCGACCCGGACCCGGTGCCCGGCGTTCTTCACGATCTCCCGAAGCCGCGGCCGCACCCCGTGAAGCATCTGAAACTCGTAGTCGTCGGGGCCGAGCCCGTACCTCTCGATGAGCCGCGAGGCCTGGAAGATGAGCCATTCGTCGTGGGTGGCGATGCCGACATGGCAGCCGCCGCCGAGGAGCTCATCGAGGAGCAGCACGTAGTGGTCCCGGATGATCTGCGGCTCGGTCCAGGCAATTGCGTGCGGCTCGAGGTAGACGCCCTTGCAAAGACGGACGTTGGCCCGGACCTGGACCAGTTGGCGAACGTCTTCGAGGCTCCGCCGCATGCGCGCCTGGATCACCACGCCGAACCGGTCGAACCGGGGCCGGAGCTCGTCGTAGAGGCCGAGGGTCGCGTCGATCTGCGGACTGTCCTCCATGTCCATCCGCACGAACGTCCCGCCCCGTTCCGCGGCGCGCTCGAGGATCGAGCGCACCTGGTCCCGGCAGAAGCTGCGGTCGATGAGGAGCCCCAGCTGGGTCAGCTTCACGTGGACGTAGCAGTCCAGGGAGCGGCGTTCGATCTCGTCGAGGACCTCGTGGTAGACGCGGGTGGCCGCTTCCGCTTCGTCCCGATCCTCGACGAATTCCCCCAGCTGGCTCACGGCGACCTGGTAACCGGCGCGGTTCAGCTCCTCGGCGACGGCCACCAGCTGCGCCACGGTCTCGCCGGCGATGTAGGGAGCTGCGAAGGGGCGGATGACGGCTTTCGGCAGGAGCGGCAGCGCCCCGGCGAGCGCGCGGTTCACGAGGCTCACGGCGCGGTCTCCCGTGGTGCCGAGGAGCGGAACGCCTTCAGAGGTCGAAGTGCGCCAGGATGCGGGAAAGAGCCGCCTCGGTGGGATCGTCGAGGACGGCGGCCGGAGCGCGCACCGAGGCGTGGGCGATGGCGCCCCGGCGGCGGAGCATTTCCTTGCGGATCGCCATCCCGATGCCCTCCTGGAACTCGAACCGCATGACGGGGGCGTAGCGATAGAAGACTTCCGCAGCGCCGTCCTGATCCCCCGCGTCCCAGCGCGAAAGGACCTCGACGAGCAGCTTTGGGTAAGCGAAGCCGGTCATGGCGCCGTCG
>JAAXGM010000168.1:1558-2010 GCA_012267435.1 Gemmatimonadota bacterium | reverse complement strand
TTCCGTCTTCGACGACCTAGACGGCATTGCGGATGGATCGGTGACGCTGGCGGCGGCCAAGTGAGCGGCCCCGACTTGGCCAAGCTGCGGGGGCACTTGGCGACTGTGGGCGACCTTCCCCCCGTGCTGCACGTGGACAACCGGCGCACGGCCCCCACGGTGGGCCGGATTGCTTGGCCTTTGAACACGGCGGCGAAGACCCGCCGTGCGTTTCTCTTGCTGGCGCTGGCCGAACTGGACGGCGATTCGGACGTGTCCGAATGAGCGGCCCGAAGACGGTTCCGACACCGCCGGACCAACCCCCGGCGACGGCGCAAGAGAACCGGGAGCATCCGGACGCCTTGAGCCCTTGCCCGTGTAGCAAGCGGAAGCCGACTCCCGGTGGCCGGATGTGCGCCCCGTGTCAATCGACGTGGCTTCCCGGATGGTAGCGCCCCCGGTGTGTGGAGTCT
>JAAXGM010000168.1:0-1492 GCA_012267435.1 Gemmatimonadota bacterium | reverse complement strand
CGCCCCCGGTGTGTGGAGTCTCCCCCGGTCGCGAGGCCGTGGGCGCGGCCAGCGCTGGCCGTAGACCTCCAGACTCCCCGCCGGGGCGCGTTTCCCGGCCCGTGAGCGCGTTTCCCGGCCCCGGTGGGGGTAGAGCCCCCTGGCGGCCCCAATGCCCGTAGAACGGCTTTACGGCGCTTGTGGGGGGTTCTGCCGGTGACTCTTGAGCGACAGCCCCACGGCGGGGCGCTGCATCGCGGCGGGCGGAAACCGGGATCGCGGAACCGCCCGAAACCGGCGATTGAGCGGGTACGGAAAGCCTGCGAGCGCAAGGCGAGCGGCGCGGTTCGGCGGCTGTGGGAGGTGATCCAAGACCCGGCGACCCCTCCGAGCGTGACGGTGAAGGGCTGTGCGCTGATTCTGGCCTATGCGGTGGGCAAGCCCCGGCAGTCGGTCGAGGTGGCCCATTCCGGCGGACTCGAGGAAGGCGCGTTGATCGAGGCGCTGGGCTTGAACTACACGGACGCCGATCCTGACCGGCGCGAGGCAGCGGCGGCGGATGGATAGCGGCCCGTTGCGCGATCCCGAGGCGCGGCGGATCGAGGCGAGGGCGCTTGACGGTTACCGCGAGGCTGTTTCGTGGGGGTGGGAGGCTTCGGCCCGCGATTGGGCGCGGCTGGTGGTGAAGATTCGGCGGCTGGCGCGGGCGAAGGAGCGGCGCGAGCCCATGGCGTGGCGGCCAAACTAGCGTAAGCAGTTGCGGCGCAACGGCGAGCAACCGGGGGTTGTCATTCCGCTAGGTCGCGTAATGGACATTATGTCCACCTGATTCGCCCCGATTGTCGGGCGTTCTTGTCAGTCTGGCTACCGCCGGTTGCAGGCAACCCACGGTAGCGCACCTGTAGCGCATCCAAGGGCAACCCTAGGTAGCACTTTTCACCCCCCCTTGACACACCCGCTATATTGTCTGTGGCGGCCCCGGCGATGGATCGGGGCGCGTTGCATAGGGGGGGCAATGAGGGACAAGGTGAAGGTCTTCGTAACGAGGCCGCAATGGGAAGCGGTGAAGGCGCTCGCGGTGAAGGACCGCCGAAGCGCGACCGGGCAACTTGAGGTTCTCCTTTCCGAGGCGCTGGCCGCACGGCGCGCGGCGGATGCGGACAAGAGCTGACCGGCCCGAACATCCGGACCTGGAGCACGTCCGGAGGGCGCGGAAGCACTTGGAGGCGCTTCAGCGGGGCGGGTGGCCCATGCATCGGGCGCTAGACGTGCTGGCGACCGTCGAGGCCGTCCGGGCGACGGATTCCGGGCGCGGCGGGGAGGCGAAGGCGTGACACAATCCGTCACACCTTTGCGGCGTTGCGCGGCCCCCCGGTGCTCCCGGAAGCTGACCGGATACGTCAATGCGAAGACGTGCTCGGCCCGGTGTCGGAAGCGGCTGGCGCGGTGGCGGAAGGCGCGGCGCGGACTCCCCGGCGCGAGGGGGCAACCGGGCGCATCCCGCGCGGGCGAC
>JAAXGM010000167.1 GCA_012267435.1 Gemmatimonadota bacterium | reverse complement strand
GGCCGAGGATGCGGCGGAGCTCGTGAAGATCGACTGGGAGGTGCTGCCGGCCGTCACCGACGCCGAGACCGCGCTCGACCCCGCCACGACCGTCATCCACGAGAGCCTCGGCGACAACCTCGCCTGGCGGCGCAATGCGGATTTCGGCGATATCGAGGCGGCCTATGCGGAGGCCGACCATATCGTCGAGGAAACCTATGTCTTTGCCCGGCACACCGGGGTGTGCGTCGAACCGCGCGCCATCCTCGCGGACTGGAACCCGGGAGAAGGGCAGCTCACCGTGTGGCACAACAACCAGTGCCCGCACATGGTCCAGAACATCCTCGCGACCCATTTCCGCCTGGACGAACACCGGGTCCGCGTCATCGCGCGCGATGTCGGCGGATCGTTCGGGATCAAGGTCCACACCTATGCGGACGAGATCGCGACCGTCGGGCTCTCGCTCCTGCTCAAGCGGCCGGTCAAGTTCGTGGCGGACAGGCTGGAGAGCTTCCTCTCCGACATCCATGCGCGCGACCAGCGGGTCGTGGGGAAGGTCGCCGTCAAGGACGACGGCACCATTCTCGCGTTCGAGATCGACGCGCTCAGCGGGATCGGCCCCTATTCCATGTATCCGCGCACGAGCGGCATCGAGGCGAACCAGATCGTGAACCTGACGGGCGGCCCTTACGCGTTCGACCACTACCGGGCGCAGGCGACCGTCGTCTTCCAGAACAAGAACATGATGTGCCAGTACCGCGCGGTCGGACATCCGGTCAAATGCGCGGTGACCGAGGGGCTCGTGGATGCGGCGGCGCGTGCGACCGGCCTCGATCCGGCCGAGATTCGCCGGCGGAACCTGCGCGCGGACGATTCCTATCCCTGCAAGTCGGCACAGGGGCTTCCGTTCGAGAATCTCTCGCACCAGGAAAGCCTCGCGAAACTCCTGGCCGCGATGGACTACGACGCCCTGAAGGCGGAGCGCGACGCCCTTCGCGCCGAAGGGGTCTATCGCGGCATCGGCCTTGCAAGCTTCATCGAGGTCACGAACCCGTCTGCGATGTTCTACGGCGTGGGCGGCGCGCGCATATCCGCCCAGGACGGCGCGACGATGCGCCTCGACGCGCGCGGCAACGTGTTCGTCGCCACCGGCGCCACCGAGCAGGGCCAGGGCATGGAGGCGGTGATCTCGCAGGTCGCGGCGACGGCGGTCGGCGTCCCTCCCGACCGGCTCAAGATCGTCACCGGCGACACGGAGCACACGCCCTATGGCGGCGGCACATGGGCCTCGCGCGCGGCCGGCATCGGCGGAGAGGCGGTGGCCCAGGCGGGCCGCGCGCTGCGGCAGCAGATCCTGCGCGCGGCGGCGGTCATGCTCCAGGAGGAGGCGGAGAACCTGGACATCCAGGGCGGGGTCGT
>JAAXGM010000166.1:3608-4831 GCA_012267435.1 Gemmatimonadota bacterium | reverse complement strand
CCGACGGAGGTCGCATCACGGGGCAGACGCGGGTTCCGGGCCCCTACGAACTCCGGACCCCGCGCATCAATCGCCGCCGGAAATGCTCGCTGGAACCGGCCCGGCGCCTCACCGTGCAATGGACCCGGGCCGAGGGCGCGTGGGCCTACATTTCCGAGACGCAGATCATCAACCTCACCGCGGCGCTCGAGGACTCGAACATCGAAGTGGAGGAAGACCCGTTGCTCCTGGTGGGACTGTCGGTTTCCGAAGCGGACACCACGATCGTATTCCCTTCGGAGTTCGGCCTGTTCGATCGTGCCGACCTGGGGCGCGATCTGGCATTGGTCCTGCAGGAGGGACTACCTTTCGGAACGCAGGCGGAAGTAGTGATCGCCGCCGCCGACCGCAACTACGTCAACTGGGTACGGCGCGGCACCTTCAATCCGTCGGGCATCGTTCGCGTTCCCAGCCTCCACGGGGACGGCACGGGTGTCTTCGGGTCGGTCGTGCGTCAGCGCTTCACGGTCGATGCGGGTTTGGACCTCCCCAAACCGGGACCCTGCGATCCCGCGGAGCCGTAGAATGGTGACGGGGGNNGTGTATCTGCGGCGTCGCGAATTCGTGCGCGCACTGGGTCTCGGGGTGGCCGCGCTGGGATCGGCGGCGTGCGGCTCCAAGTTCATCGCGAACGAAGAAGATCCCGTGGAGCCGGATCCGCCCGCCGATCCGACGGATCCCAACCAGCCCGTAACCCCGCCGGATGCCGACCTGCCCACCTGCGACGACGATCCACCCAGAGACCCGCTCCACACCATCTGCGCCTCTCCCAACGCCGACCTGTATCCGGCGGAGCGGAACATCACCTATACGCTGGGCTCGCGCGCGATCACCGACCGGGGCGTCGCGTCCACGTACAACAACTACTACGAGTTCCTGCAGAGGGCCGGAAACATGTGGAGGCTGACCGGCCCGTTCCGGGTCCGCCCCTGGACCGTGACCTTCTCCGGGCTGTGCAACGCTCCCGCCACCTGGGACATCGACGCGCTCGAGCGCATGTTCGGCATCGAGGAGCGGCTCTACCGCCTGCGCTGCGTCGAGACCTGGTCGATCGCCGTCCCATGGAGCGGCTATCCCCTTCGCAAGCTGATCGAACTCGCCGAGCCCAGCTCATCGGCCACCCATGTCGCCTTCCGCAGCTTCCACCGGCCCGAAGAGGCGGTCGGACAGGAAAGCGGTTCGCA
>JAAXGM010000166.1:3272-3539 GCA_012267435.1 Gemmatimonadota bacterium | reverse complement strand
GCCCCGCTCAGGCTCGCGCTTCCCTGGAAGTACGGCTACAAGAGCGCGAAAGCCTTCCTGGAGGTGGAGTTCACGGACACCCAGCCCGGCACGTTCTGGTCGGACTACTCGCCGAACCAGTACGGCTTCTACTCCAACGTCAATCCGGACGTCGGAACCCCGTGGTCGCAGGCGACCGAAAGGCATCTGCCCAGCAACACACCCCAGCCGACGCAGCTCTTCAACGGGTACGGGGAGTTCGTGGCGGACCTGTACGATCCGGAGCTG